>NZ_CP071849.1:1200000-1504310 GCF_023716565.1 Vibrio sp. SCSIO 43136
TGCTGTTGGTGACACAGGGGAGTATTTTGACAAATCTGGCCGATACTATGACCCTTCGGTTAATTTGAAAGAGCGCCCTTGGTGGCAAACTTCAACTCAATTACAAAAACCTTGGGTAACCACTGCGGTAGATATCCGTACCGGAGCGGTCAATGCGGCGCTATACGTACCTGTGTATGAGCAAGGCAAATTATTGATGATCGGTGGTACAGACATCAAGATCGATGCGCTAAGCCGAACCATCTTAAATGACACTCGCTACCAAGGTCAGGGAACCCCTTTCTTATTTGATGACCAAGGCAATGTACTGTTGTTCTTTGGCAAAGAGGCAAGTGAGCTGGAAAACCTATCACTAAGCACTCTTGATAGCGGCAGCAATCACGGCTTTGCTAAGTTATTAAACATCAGACCTTCAAGCGAGACTCAGTTTTCAAGCGTTACCTTCAATGGTGTAGAACAAATCATCGCGGTGAAAACCATTGAACAGGACAAACCGCAAATGAAGTGGCGTCTTGCGTTAATGGTGCCTAAGAGTGTGATTGATGATCCCGTGCAAGAAGAGATGTTCAACTCAATTTTAGGTGCGGTTTTCGGTATCGTGGTGCTTGGCGTCGCCATCAGCGCAACTTGTCGTACTAATCTGCGTCCGTTAAACCGTATCGTTGAAGCATTGAAGAACATTTCTGAAGGTGAAGGCGATCTTACTCAACGCTTGGATGAATCTCGCAACGATGAGATTGGCCAAGTGGCCAAAGCGTTCAACAAGTTTGTCATCCAGATCCAAGACATTATCAAAGAGAGCCGTAGCTTGGCCGATCAAGCTGAAGCAAGCTGCGGTCAGATGGGCAACATCATCAGTGATACTGACACTGCGGTCCAAACACAGAAGAACGAGCTTGACCAAGTTGCAACCGCAGCGACAGAGATGGTCCACGCAGTTCAAGAGATTTCGATCAACGCTGAGAACAGCCGTTCGTCAGCAACCAGTGCCGAAGAGCTTGTTGCCCAAGGCCACCAAGTTGTTGACCAAGCAGTAAATCACGTAGAGACGCTGTCGCATGACATTGAAACAGCAGAAGGTCTGGTGAACAGCCTACGCCAAGATGCCGATCAAATTGGCTCCGTACTTAGTGTGATTGGTGACATCGCAGACCAAACCAATCTACTGGCACTTAATGCAGCGATTGAAGCGGCGCGCGCTGGTGAATACGGCCGAGGCTTTGCCGTCGTAGCAGACGAAGTTCGCAGCCTAGCAAGTAAGACACAAGAGTCGACTATCAGCATTCGAGAGATCATTGAAAAGCTTCAAAGCAATACTGTTGAGGTTCAGCAAGTGATGAACCAAAACCGTATCCAAGCAGATGAGACGGTTGAACAAGCTCGAAATGTCTCACAACTGTTGGGACAGATGAATGATGCAGTGTCTGGCATTCAAGTGCAGACAGAGCAAATCGCTTGTGCGACTTCTGAGCAAACTGAAGTGGTGCAAGAGATCACTCGTAATGTGAATCGCATCAATGACCTTGCAGATGAGACTGCTGTTTTGATGGGTGAAGCAGTGACCAGCACTAATGGTTTGAAGAGTGATAACACCCAGCTTCAAACGTCTATTGGTCACTTCAAAGTATAAGTACACAACACCTAATCTGGGCTGGCTATCACCAGCCCAAACTTAATATGGCATCAGCTACAAGTTGGCATGACTATATCGAGAATGTTGATAATTCCACCCCATTTCGCCCCGAATTCTTCACTGCGTAAAGCGATAAATCAGCCATCTCAATAATCTCTTCAGCAACAAAATCACTATCCGGTTTAACCACACTAATACCGATGCTTACAGTGATCACCCCATGTTTTGAGCCTTCATTTGCTATCTGCAAGTCTTGTATCGACTGCCTGACCAAATGAGCGTACTCCTCAGCATTTTCCACCGACATATCGGTGAGCACGATGGCAAATTCTTCTCCCCCATACCGAGCAGCCAAATCTCCCGGCCGGCGACTAAAACTTTGCAACACTCCACTGATACTCTTTAAGCACTCATCCCCTGCTTGGTGGCCGTATGTGTCGTTAAATGCTTTAAAGTTATCTACGTCAATCAATGCAAGCGTGATATGGCTTTGGTCTCGTCGAGCTTTTCGAAGCTCTAGGTTGAGTAAATCATCGAACTTACGTCGATTCGCCAACTGAGTTAATGCATCTGTCGTGCTGAGCTGTGCCAGTTGCTCATTGGCTTTCTTTAGTTCTGCCGTTCGCAGGTCTACTTTACGCTCCAACGAGAGCATCAACTCCGCTTCACGCTTACGACTTTGTTTCAGCTTAATCCAAGAGCGGTTGATGCTATCAACGAGCTCATCAAGTTCGTCAGGTTGGCGACCTTTGGCACGACTCAAAGCTAATGGACTATCGTCCCCACTTAACGTTGCTGTAGCTGCAAAATCAGCGATACGTCGAAGGTGGCGAGTTACTAAGGTAGCGAACAGCAACAAAATCGACATTGAGACGATGAACGTTTTCACCGATTGAGTAAGTAATACTAAGTTAATGCGGCTGATAGTGCGCTGCCGAACAACTTCAAAATTTGGGGCAATATATAGACTACCTAGCGAGAAAACCTTGTGTCCGTTGCTGATTTTTAATTCGATGATCTTAAGGTCTTCACGACTATGGTCCACTTGCCCATAAGTCAGATCTTTATTGTGATTAGGTCCGTATCGAACACCTACTCCCGCCACCCATAAGGAACCACTGATCGCTTCTAATTGAACATTGAGTTGATTGGCATCATAGTTGTAGATCGCTTCACCGATCCCAGACGCTAGGTTTTGCTCTATGTAACTCAGCGCATTATTTAAGTCAGACATATCTCGGCGATAGTCATAGGTCAACTGCACTGAGGTCGCAATCAGTGCATTAACTGCACTGATCACTAACACCCAGATCATTAGGCGGCGTCCAAGGCGACTTTTTAGAGCGACAGAAGTGTGTTCACGACGCTTGGTACGAGTTCGAGCTGTATTCGACATGTTTTCTCAGTTAAAAAGAACCAAATGGTTGATGTTTAATAAGCATTTGTTCCAACTGACTTTGTGCGGTGCTATCCATATAATTATATTGGTATAAGTGCCAAAAAGGTCTTGGTCCTTCACGGCGAATGACGTCATTGATAGCATTGATGACCTTGGTGCCGCGCTCTCCTTTTGTGCAACCCACATGGCCAAGCACATATTCGGGCATTCCTTCGATAGGCATGTATTTAAGCTCTCGGGTTGTGCCTGTGCTTTCCGAGTTTGAGTACCATTTAATTTCAAATGGATAAGCAATGATATAGTCCACCCATCCTGCTTGTAACTGCCGAACAGGTGTAGAAAGGTCTGTTGAGCTTTGGTTTATATGGGAGAAATCCGTAATTTTTTCATAAGCTTGGCTAATTACTTTAGGATGGGCTCTATCCTTAGCTCGCGATGTTGATAAGGTGCTATCCCCCAACAAGCTCTCGATAGCTACTTGCCCTTGCGAGTTTAAGTGGGGTTCTAGCCTGTTAGCACTATCGACACCAATAACCACATGGTGTGGAACTGCCATCATAATTGGCAAACTGTGTTCTATGAACGCTTCCCGCTCAGGCACTTTTAACAGCAAGGGGTTGCAAGTAAACACACCATCTTTCATCAAACCAATAGTTCGATTAAAGCTCACTTTTTCAAACTTATGGTCAAATTCTGGCATTTCAGCCACAGCCCGACGAACAAACTCTGTCGCACCTCCTTTGCCGGGCAGACTTTCATCCAGCATCAAGTGCGGCGGAAAGTGGTATAGACTCCAAACCAGTTCCGGTTTTGAGTCAGCATGAGCGCCACCAGCCATGGTCATCATAAGTAAGACTGGATATCCTATCAGATGTCTAAGGTAAGCGACCTTACGACAAACCATACAGTGCTGCTTCACAAGCTCAACAAGACCGATGAAAAACAAATACGCCTGCATATTGATAAAGCACCCAAGTAGCACCAAAGTGTTTTAAGCATGGTCGGTAAAACCTATTTCCTCAAGTAGGCTAGATTAAAAGACCATGGTTTAGTGAAGATAACTCATTGTCTTTAATAACACCTTTGGGTAGTAGTGCGTTTGAAACTCTTTGGCTAATTGTAAGAAATCCGCCAACATACAGCCTTACTATATTCCGAATAACGTTCGATATTTAGGCTTTATAACCATCACAGAATGCAACGTTAGTGTTACTGACATGTAACCTTCAGCAATATGTAGCTTAACTGAAACATAACTGCTCTAGGTTAGACAACAAATTAGATGGTCTACCATCACTATAAAAAGTCGAAAAAAGTCTAACGAAGGAAAGTACTGTGAAGTTATTCAACACTGATGATCAGCGCGAGCTAGATCAAGAACCAGAATTCAACCGCTTTGTTGAGGCAGCAATGTCTCGCCGTAAATTTCTAAAAGCAACTGGTGCTGCGGGCACGGTTGGCTTTTTTGCAGCAAGCCCAGTTGGCCAAGCCGTAGCAAAAGGCATGGCGGCTAAGTCAGAGCTAATGGGGTTTGATGCGATTCCAATGTCTACCGCCGATACGGTTGAAGTGCCAGCAGGCTACAAAGCTGACGTACTTATCTCTTGGGGTGATCCGGTGCTAAAAAGTGCGCCAGCATTTAGCCAAAGCAACGATTCTAAAGCGCAAGAACGTCAGTTTGGCGACAACAATGACGGCATGACTTTCTTCCTAATCGAGAAAGACCGTGCCGTACTAGCAGTCAACAACGAATACACCAACAATGAGTATCTATACACTCATCAGGGTGACAACATCTCAGCCGATGATGTAAGAAAAGGCCAAGCGGCTCACGGCGTTTCAGTTATCGAACTTAAGAAAGTGAATGGCAAATGGATGCCAAACGTTGATGGTCGTCTGAACCGTCGCATCACAGCTTACAGTGAGATGGAAATGACTGGCGCTGCGGCAGGCCATGAACTGCTGAAAACAGAGCTAGACCCAACAGGAACAAAAGTTCTTGGCACCTTCAACAACTGCGCCAACGGTATGACCCCATGGGGCACTTACCTTACTTGTGAAGAAAACTTTAACGGTTACTTTGCAGCAACAGGTGAAGCTGATCTTGGTGGTACTTACAAGCGCTATGGCCTATCAGAGAAAGATCGTGGTTACGACTGGTACAAACATGACGAGCGTTTCGACATGTCTAAACACCCAAATGAACCACACCGTCATGGTTGGGTGGTTGAAATCGATCCTATGAATCCAACGTCTACGCCAAAGAAACGTACCGCACTGGGCCGTTTCAAGCATGAAAATGCGGCGCTGACAATCAATGGTGACGGTCACGCTGTGGTCTATCTTGGTGACGATGAGCGTGGTGAGCACCTGTACAAATTTGTTTCTAAAAACAAATACCTTGCAGGTTCAGATGCTAACCGTGATCTGTTAGAAGAAGGCACACTGTACGTCGCTAAGTTCACTGGTACTGAAGGTGAGCTAAATGGTACTGGTGAGTGGCTAGAACTTACTTGGGGCAAAAATGGCCTAACGCCAGAAAACGGCTTCAAAGATCAAGCATCAGTGCTTATCTTTGCCCGTGAAGCGGCGACTCAAGTTGGCGCAACTACAATGGACCGTCCAGAGTGGGTTGCAGTACATCCAGACAACAAGTCTGTGTTCTGTACACTAACTAACAACAAATACCGCGGCGTGAAAGAGTCTCAACCTCTTAACGAGGTTAACCCTCGTGAGAAAAACCCTTACGGTCACATTGTTCGTTGGAACCCAACTAACTCAGATCACTCAAGCAGCACCTTCGAGTGGGATATCTTTGTCATGGCGGGTAACCCAGAGCTGCATGATGGCCTAATGGCTGGTACACCAAACATCAACAAAGACAACATGTTCAACAGCCCTGATGGTATTGGCTTCGATATGGCAGGCCGCCTATGGATTCAAACCGATGGCAACTATAAGAACAAAGGTGACTTTGCTGGTATGGGTAACAACCAGATGCTTTGTAGTGACCCAGCAACAGGTGAAATTCGTCGTTTCATGACAGGTCCGATCGCATGTGAAATCACCGGTCTGACTTTCTCACCAGACTACAAAACCATGTTTGTTGGTATTCAACACCCTGGTGAAAAACTTGCTGCGTCGCACTTCCCACAGGGTGGCAGTAACATTCCTCGTTCATCGGTCATCATGGTGACCCGTGAAGATGGTGGTGTAATTGGTGCATAAGCAGTAATTTTCGAACCCCCGCATAAAAAACAGCGCCAGTGAAAACCACTGGCGCTGTTTTTTTATCAAGCTTCTAAGCTGTTGCTAATCGTGGGACTGGCTTAGCATTGATTGGAAGATGCAGTATTGCCGCAACAAATGACAACACGATGGTTGACCACCAGATTGGGTCGTATGAACCGTAGTAATCGTAAATACGACCACCTGCCCAAGCGCCCAAAAAACTACCAACTTGGTGGGTAAAGAATACCAATCCGTAGAGAGTCGACAAATAACGAGCTCCAAAGATCTGACGAACTAACCCCGAAGTTAATGGCACAGTGCCCAGCCAGCAGAAGCCAATCGCTCCACCAAACATTGCAGCTGTGTTTTCTGTAATTGGCAGTGTGATAAAACCGAAAATCACCACAGTACGAATCAAGTATAAGGTCGTCATCACATGACGTTTATCAAAGCGATCTCCCATCAATCCCCAAAAGTAAGAGCCGAAGATATTGAAGATGCCGACATAGGCCAACGCCATCGCACCAGCAGTTGCGGGTAGATGCTGGTCAGCCAAAAAGCTTGGCAAATGAGTTGCAATGAACATGACATGGAAACCACACACAAAAAAGCCCGCATGAATTAACCAATAGCCTTTGTGTGCAAATGCTTCTGATAGAGCTTCTTTGAGTGTCTGTGAATCCTCAGCCTGCATAGCTTGTGCATTCGATGGCGCTGCACTTTTCATGAACACTGCAAATGCGATCATCGCAGAACATAGCACCGCAAACACTTGCATTGCGCTTTGCCAATCAAAGTTACTCAGCAAATATTGCGCTCCTGGGATCATAGCAAACATACCAAAAGAACCCATCGCAGAGGTCAAGCCAAACGCTTTAGCAGCATGTTTTTGTGGCACTACTTTAGCAACAGCACCCAGAACAATCACATAGCTGGTGCCACTGAGCCCAAGACCGACCAAAACACCTAGTGATAGATACAACATACTCGGCTCAGTGGCGATTGAGGTGAGATACAGCCCCAAACCATAGGCGATTGCACCGAGCGAGATAATGCGCTTTGGCCCCCACTTATCGGCAGCCATGCCAACAAAGGGTTGGAACATGCCAAACAGTAGGTTTTGCAGCGCAATAGCAAAACTAAAAAACTCACGTCCCGTCTGGAAGTAATCGGAAATCGGTGTCATGAAGATGCCAAAAGACTGGCGTACGCCAAGACACACCAAAAGCACACCGATACCTAGCCAAACGGTGAACGGAAAACGGAAAATACTCATTCAAACCTCAATGATGATGGTGGTGATGGGAATGTTCATCAGCGTCGACAGTTTCAGTGTGCTGATGACATCCACAACTCATGCCTTGTGATGCAATTAATTCAAACAGTGTTGGCGAGTTATGCACCGCAAACAACACCGCGATTAAGAGCAAAAGCATGCGAACGAGTTGAGCGAAGGTAGACTGTGAAAACATAGGATTATTTCTCTCAACAAACACGATTCCTCTTCATTGTGACCTTTGCGACATCGGACACTATGTCGTCCTTGGCTAGGGCTATCGATAGCGTTAAAGGCCAATTATAGTTGGAAGAGGAATCAAACAGCGCGCAGTGTAAGAGCTAAGTTGGTATGACACAAATGATTAAAACGGGATATAAATATGCATTAAATACATATTAATAGTAGCAACGGGAGGACGCCAACTAAGTGATAATAAATGCAAATAAAATGAATAATTAGTCAGCCACATATTCCATTGGCTAATTGGCTATGTTATAACAAAGACAACTACTAAGTATTACTCGTCAGTAACTTATGGCAGTAATGCATGCTTCGAATTCAGCAAGGATTAAAGAGATGGACAAACTAAATAGCATCTTACTCGTCGCCGGCACCCACGGTAATGAACTGTCGGGGATCTACCTAAACAAGCTGATCAGCGATGGGCTATTTAACGCCACTCGCTCATCTTTCGACACTCACACCGTCTTAGCCAATCATAAAGCGATCGAGAACAACGTACGTTATTTAGATGTCGATCTTAATCGTCAATTCTCCCCTGAAGTTCAAGCAAACGAACCTACAAACCATGAACAGACTCTTGCTCGTGAGTTCATTGAAAAATATGGCGATGTAAACAACCAACTAATCATCGATCTTCACAACACCACCAGCAATATGGGCGCAACACTCATCTTACTGACCAACGACCCTTTCTACACCAAAATGGGGGCGTACGTTAAACAGCAAATGCCAGAGGCTAATATCCTGTTTGAAGATAGAAAGCCTTGGCAAGAACAAGCGTATTTGTGTACCGCTGGTCAGTATGGCGTAATGATCGAGGTTGGAGCGCAAGCACACGGTTCTCTGAAATCAGAAACCTTAGCGCTGATGAAAAAGATGGTAACGGCGGTGTTTGATTATGTAGAAAAACATAATCTCGACCAAGTTGGGGCGCTGAGTGACTACGATGCTTATTACTACACGGAAGAAGTCTACATCCCAATGGATGAAGATGGAATGCGACGTGCGATGGTGCACCCTGATGTATGCGGTAAAGACTTCCAAGCCGTAGCACAGGGACAGCCTCTTTTAACTACATTTGATGGTGAAGAGATTTGTTGGCAGCAGGCCCAAGACACTTACCCGCACTTTATCAACGAAGCGGCTTACTTCAAAAGCCATATCGCCATGGCCCTTGCTGATAAGAAGAAAGTAGAAGTCTAAACCACCCTATTCCTCGACATCATTGGGCGTCATTTCAAATGACGCCCACCGTCAAGCTGAAAGTTTCTCCCTGTCATAAATTGACTGTCAAGCAGCCACTTAATCGCTTTGGTCACCTCGGTATAACCTGCCTCTCGGGGCAATAAAGCTTTCGCTAATGCCTTTTTCTTATATTCGTCACTATCGCCATGATTGAACTTGATCATCGCAGGGGATATGGAATTGACCGCCACATGAGGCGCTAACAGTGACGCAAAGGACAAGGTTAAATTGTTCATCGCCGCCTTACTTGCGGCGTAAGCAATATGCTTTTTGCTTCCTTTTTCTGCCACAAAATCCCCAATATGAATAATATCTGCGACCTGATTTTCCTTGAGCTGATGCTGAAGAGCTAAGTTAAGTTGATAAGGAATAGCAGCGTGAATAGTCATCATCTTGTGCAAAGTCTCGGCAGCACTAGAGGATGCTGTATCAGAAGAGGGGTCAGGTGACCAATCCGAGGCATTATGAATGATGGCACGAAGGCTAGAATAGCGTCGACCCAAAGTATAAATAAACTCATCAACTTCTGATTGACGATAAAAATCTACTCGATAGAGGTCAGCACCCTGTTCTCTTAGCTCTGCAATACTTGGATACTCGGTTCGGTAAGTACCGACCACATGATATCCCTCTTCCAGCAACGCTTTTGTCGTCGCTAACCCTAGACGTTTGCCAACCCCCGTAATCAATACTGTCTGACTCATTGTAAAAACTCCGCTCTTGTTTGAGCATCCGTTTTAAATACACCGCCAAGCGCAGTAGTCGAGGTGCTTGAGTTGACGTCCATCACCCCACGCGACTTAACGCAATAGTGAGTTGCATCGATGGTCACCGCCACATTTTGGGTTTCGGTCAAAGTTTGAATGGCCACCAGGATCTGCTGGGTCAGTCTTTCCTGAACTTGCGGGCGCTGAGCAAAAAATCGCACAATGCGATTAATCTTAGACAGTCCAATGACTTTGCTATCTGGCAGATAAGCCACTTTCGCCATGCCATCAATAGTGACAAAGTGATGCTCGCAAGTAGAAGTAAGATTGATGTCTGAGACCTTAACCATCTCATCCACACCCATCTTGTTTTCAATCACACTGATTTTAGGAAAATTGGCGTAATCCAAGCCCGAGAAGATCTCGTTTACATACATTTTTGCAATTCGATGTGGCGTCTCGGCTAAGCTGTCGTCGGTCAAATCTAACCCTAACACCCCGACCATCTCAGTCAGCAGACCTTTAATGCGCTGATATTTCTGCTCTGATGTCATTTCGTTAGGGATAAGCGGTGTCTCTAGGCTACGCTCGGTAAGTGCGTCTCTTACCTTTTTGGCTTCGTTACTGATCATATGCGTCTCCTACTACTTTTCTTGTGAGTTAGCGGAATAACTAAGGGTGAGAGAAACTGAGTCTGCAAACCTCAGCGCATGAGGTTTATCTATCGTGACTTTGGCATAGGAAACCCAAGGGTGATCGATGCATAAACCGAGCACATCACTGGTCAACTTCTCTAGTAACAAAAAGCGTCCAGATTCCACATGATGAATAACCTTTTTGCAGATCGTTTTGTAATTGAGCGCACTTTCTACATCGTCACTCAAGCAAAGCTTGCTGGCGGGATAATGGATTTCAGCGTTAATGACGATATCCTGCTGCTTCTGTTTTTCCTCATCGTTAAAGCCAATGTAGGTACGCAGTCTCAGGTTGGTAATATTGATGATCGCATTATGGTTCATAATCGCTACTCGCAAATGGACATACTGATTAAGTACGCTCACGACAGAAAAGCGATCATTTGTAACTTGGGCGTGATAACTTAAGTAGGATTGATATTAGGGGTAAGGACGCATGCCTATTACGATTGATACTTGAGTGCACAAGATTTGCAAATACACGCTTTGCCACGCAAGTGCTGAGGTACTTTCGCTAATAGTGACTCAGTAAATCGAATAGAAGGATCGCCGCACCAACATGCGAAGGCTTGGCTACTTTTGTTGCCGCATTGGTTGCTTTTTCCGCATATGGGGCAAGTTTTACTATCTAGTACTAACTTATTTATTTCCACTCTCATTTAACTCTTTGTAGCTACCTTAGTCACTGAATTATACCTCACTATTTTCAGCCCTACTTTCAAACTCGAAAAGAATGAGAAACGACCCATTTTCTATGTAATCAATCCCAAACTATCGTAAAGCAACAACCAATGAACAATATGGAGAGTAAAATGCATTTAGTCCCATAACAAAGGTAAGGGAATTTATGGCAACTAAAAAATGTATGATTCAAGGACTAATTTTGTCAGAAAGCTCACAGGAGAGCATTCGAGAGATAAATCGAAAGGTACAAAACATGAAACTTATATCTGGATTGATTGGTACAACAGCGATTTACCAAGTATTCTTCAAAAACTCTTTTGCAACTGCTACCTACAATATCTCAACGTCAGATTGGGAAACATTTGCTAGAGCAGCGACTTCAATTCCAGTAATAACGAGAAAAATTATAAAGAATGAAGCGCTCGCTCATTTTACGAACAAGACAGGTGATGAACTTAAATTCTGGCAGTGTGTTTATGAAAATCTGTAAGCTCATTATAGCCTTACTCTTAGGGCTGTCACTAAGTGCGCAAGCAAAAGCCATCAACTGCTCCACTGAAAAACCGTTTTCGCTAGCAGATAACCACTGGCTCCATCAAGTATCTCCAGAGCTTCAATACTATGTAGTGTTCTATCTCTCTAGCAAAACCCTTGATTTGTGTTTGGAAGGAGAAGCTTCAGAAAAAACTGATAAACTCGGAACACAGTTAGAAGTATCTTTAGGCAAACCTAGGCTACGACAAATTGAGCACGACTTGTTATACCTGTTCGACACTAAAGATGCCTTTCGAACCCTACACCTCGACATCTCCAAGGAGGACTTCTTAACACGACTGCGCACATTTAAATTCCCAGAAGCTAAACAGTGACCACTAGGTTACCGTTTTCTCCATATGCCTTACACTATTTCCAACCATTTACATTTGAAATAACTAGAAACACATGCAATTGAACCGCTGAATATTCCCTGACATTGGATTGATAGATTACTTGCAGACATTTTGATATCCGGCGTTAAGGAGCACTCTTCTATGACCGTTAATAAACTTCATTTGCTGGCCGTTGCGGCTTCAATTCCTCTTTTAACCGCCTGTGTAACACCAGGTGAAGACGACCCTAATGCCGCCACGAAACAAGGTGCTGCTGGTGGTGCTCTGCTTGGATTAACCTTAGGTGCACTGACGGGGGATGCTGAACTCGCAGCTAAAGGTGCAATTGCGGGTGGCGTTGCTGGCGGCGTGAGTGGTGCAAGTGTTGATATTCAAAATAATCGCGAGACTATACGCAGCAGTAGTCGAGATGATGCTATTGCTGGTATCGGTGGCCAAACGCAAGCCAATCAACCACAACACTGGCAGCAGCTTGATAACTTTATTGGCGAGTGGCAAGTCAATATTCAAAACTACGACCAAGACCTTGCAACCGCAAATGCGATTTCAGCCACTGGCAAGCTAGAGTCTACCCAACAGGCTCGTGTCGAGCTATCTAATCCCGACGGCTTAGATATGTCGGCAGGTTTCCACTTCAGCCCAGAAAACGGCTATCAAATGGTGATCACCAACAACGCCACCGATACGCAGGTCGAGTTTGCTGGCGAAGCGATGCCAAACAGCACTCGATACAACTTCTACGCAACTGACACGAATGCAGTGATTTACGAGAACGTAGACAGCGGCAATGTTCGTGTTGAGCTTGCCTTTATCGGCAACAACATTTGGATGCTTGAGAGCTATGTTTATGCTGATGGACAAGAACAAAAGGTACAGACTTACCGCTTCTCTAAACAAAGCTAGAGATATTAGCGACCTATACAAGTAACAATTTAAAAGCCCCCAAACTGCATTGCAGTTGGGGGCTTATTCTTTACCTATTGATATCAGTCATCGCTACGAAATAAGTAGCTGGTTTTATGAAGATACTCTTCATTAGGCAGTAACATCGCACTCGGCTGAGGCCAATGAGGATGATTTGGCGAATCCGGTAGCAGCTGAGTTTCTAATGCGACACCCGCGTAATCTTGGTACTCACCGCCTTCTCGCTTAGGATTGCCCGCAAGCCAGTTCCCTGTATACACCTGCATGGCTGGTTGGTTGGTCAGCACGTCCATGGTGACTCGGCCATCACTAGATGCCAAGGTCGCCACGGGTTCTCGCACATCTCGCTCCAATGCGAAAAAGAAGGCATGATCATAACCTTTAGCACTTCTTTGTTGATCATCACACAAGAGATCACGTCCCAGCGCTTTTGCTTGTCGGAAATCAAAACCTGTGCCCGACACCGCTTCTAGCTCTCCTAAAGGGATACCAACTTCGTTGGTCGGTAGATACTGCCTAGCATCGACCGTTAACTGGTGCTCAAGTATTGAGCCTTCACCGTCGAGATTAAAATAGGCATGATTAGTCAGCCCTATTGCTGTTGGTTTATCGGTTGTCGCTCGATACTCGATATTTACGGAGTTGTCTTCACCAAGAGCATACACAGTGCGGGCAATGACACGGCCGGGGAAGCCTTGATCACCATCTTCGGAAATGAGTTCAAACACCACTCGGTTAGCAGACTGTTCTTTAACGTCCCAAATGCGCCTGTCGAAACCCAGCGGCCCACCATGTAGGGTATTACCCGCTTGGTTAGTCTTTAGTTGAACTGACTCGCCCTTAAATTGATATTGACCGCCTTTGATGCGATTTGCATAACGGCCAACACTGGTACCCATGTAGGCGGTGTGTTTTTGAATGTTCTCAATAGAGCCCGGCGATAGCAAAACTTCTCTAAGCGCATCGCCGTGCGGTATTTTACAACTGGTCCAAGTCGCTCCAAGGTTTAACAACTCAATCGTCATCCCTGTGCGATTTTTTAGTACAACGGTTTTAGTTTCAAAGTTTCCTTCACTCATAACCTCTCCCTAGCACAACAAAACAGTGACAAGCTCAACGTGAGCACTGCCAAATAAAAAACTGCGACGTTTTCACGCCGCAGTTTGCTGTTTTATTACTTGAATGTGCGCTTACGTACACGCTCAAGACGTTTTAGGATTTTGTCTAAGCGATCTGGGTGAACCATGAACTCTTGGAATCCTTTCATACCTTCTTTCGCCATTGCAGGATCAGTATCGCGGTCATAGAACTGCGCAGTACCTTCCGCTTCTGCTAGCATTTTCACGCCTTTGTTCAAGAACGGGTCGTCAGCAGGTTTCGCTTTGCTGTTAGTTGGAATTTGCAGCAAGGTTTCATTGATCATTTGCTGAATTTCAGGCTGAGCAACAAACGCTAGGAACTTGCGAGCATCTTCTTTGTTCTTCGCTTTAGATGGGATATGGATAGTATCCATTGGTGCATCTTCTGCCATCGCAACACTTGGATCGATTACTGGGAACTGGAAGAAGCCCATTTTGCCATCAAGTTCTGCTGGGAAGTTTGGCGTGATGAAGTTACCAATTAGGTACATCGCCGCTTCACCGTTGTATAGGAACGGTTGAGCTTCCTGCCAAGAGTAAGAGGCGTGGTTTTCTAGGAAATAACCTGGCTCAACTAGCTCTGCCCAGTTTGCGAAAGTTTTCTTCACACGATCATCAGTGTAAGGAACTTTACCGTCCATTAGGTCGATGTGAAAATCTAGACCATTAGTACGAAGGTTCAAGTAATCGAACCAACCTGCTGCTGTCCATAGGTACTTAGTACCGATAGCAAACGGTGCAACTTCATTTTTCTTAAGAGTCGCCGCAGCAGCTTTTAGCTCTTCCCAAGTTTTTGGTTCAGCAATACCGAATTTCTCGAACAGATCTTTACGGTAGTAAACGCCCCACTGGTAGAAGGTGTATGGAACACCCCATTGCTTACCATCGATAGTCATCGCAGGTGCAGCTGATTTGAAATCTTGGTTCATGTTGTTTGCAGACCAAACGTCGCTTACGTCTTCAAACAGACCACGATCAACGAACGTTTTCATACGGTTACCTGCATACCAGAAAACAACATCCGGTGGTGAAGTTACCAACCAGTTACGAATGGTTGTTTTGTAAGCTTCTTTATCGTACAGGTTATATTCCACTGTGATATCTGGGTTAGCCGCTTCGAATTGCTTAACAATCGACTCCCAAGTCGCTTTTGGCGCTGGGTCAGCTTGGTCAGAGTTAATCACAAGAGTACCAGCAGTTGCACTCATAGTTGCGGAGAGGGTAATTGCCGCAGCTAGGTGTTTCACGTATTTCATAGTTAGGTCCTTATACAAGAGCTTATGCTCATTTGGTCCAATTTTTGTTTTAATGTGCGCCCGTCAAATCGGGCGCTTTTTTAGTGGAGCGGAAAAGGCGCGATACTGCTGCTACCCTTTCGTTGCCCCTAAAGTGAGTCCGGCAATAAAGTGACGCTGCATAGTAAAGAACAGCACCACAGGAGGAATTGCCGCGACGATAGCGCCCGCTGACATGAACTGCCAAGACGCTAGCCACTGCCCTTTCAACGCACTGATACCAGCGGTTACTGGACGAACTTCGTCACTTTGAACCAGTACCAATGCCCAGAAAAAGTCATTCCATATAAAGGTAAATACCAATACCGACAGCGCAGCTAATGCAGGACGAACCAGCGGCAGCACCACGTGCCAGAAAATCTTCCATTCGTTAACGCCTTCAACACGAGCCGCTTCAATCAATGCATCAGGGATGCCGACGATGAAGTTACGCATAAACAGGGTACAGAAACCTGTTTGGAACGCGACATGGAACAGAATCAAACCAATATGCGTATCGTAAAGCCCAAAGGTGATCGTGATATCACGTACCGGGATCATCAGGATTTGGAAAGGTACAAAGTTACCAGCAATAAAGGTTGCAAAGATCCAGATATTGGCCTTGAACTTGTACTTAGCTAACGCATAGCCACCCAATGTTGATAGCGCTACACAACCGGCAACTGCTGGAAGTGTAATGATCAAACTGTTCATCAGGTATTGACCCATAGATGTCGCAGTAAATACCTCAGTGTAGTTCTCTAGGAAGTTGAACGAGCTCGGCCATCCCCAGTAGTTACCCTTGTTGATATCTTCCATCGAGCGAATCGATGTCATCATCACTGCAATCAGTGGTAACAACCACATAATGATTGCGATTGGCAATGCAGTACGATAACTGATGTTGGCAAATCGACCTGCTTTTTGAATCGGTTGTGGAAACATTATTTTTCACTCCTAATCATACGCCATAGGAAGTAAGCGATATAAATGTCCATGATGAGGAATAACATCACTGATACTGCGGCACCGTAACCCATACGGTAGTTAAAAATAGATTCTTCATACATTTGGTAGGCAAGTACGGTCGAACTGCCCCACGGACCACCTGATGTCATGGTTGCCACCAAGTCGAATGAACGAAGTGCGCCGATAACGGTAACAACAATAGCGATGAAGGTCGCTGGACGAAGCTGTGGCAATACTACATACCAAAGCATGCGCCATTTCTTCGCTCCATCAAGACGCGCCGCTTCAATCTGCTCTGGATCGAGGTTATTTAGACCCGTGAGATACAAGATCATGCAGTATGAGATCTGAGGCCACAAACCAGCAGCGATGATTCCGTAAGTAACGAATTCTTCATTGGATAGAATAGCAATCGGAGATCCCCCAAATGCTTCTAACACAATGTTGAACAGACCAAAGCTTGGGTCATAAAACCACGCAAATACTAGACCAACAACAACTTGTGAAATAACAAATGGAAAGAAGAAAAGTGACTTCACGAGTCGAATTCCGACAACCTGTTGGTTGAGGAACAGTGCGATGGCTAACCCTAGCGGCGGAGCGAGCATAAAGAACACTAGCCACAAGAAATTATTTTTCAGCGAGGTATAGAAAGCTTCTGAGTCAAATAGCTCACGATAGTTATCCAGACCTACCCACTCTTTCTCACCAAGACCATCCCACTCATAAAAACTGAGCCAGATACTATCGGCGATTGGATAGATGACATAGACAGCAAAAATTGCCATTGCTGGCGCAAGAAATAACCAAGGCGTTAGTTTAGTGCTAACACGTTTTTTAGATCTTGCCGATGGCATTCGGTTCTCTGGGTAGAGAGGTTTCACGTTCGGTTCCATATTACAACGAGCCCTTAGTTCCGGGTTGTACCCAACTCAAGTCATCCCTAATTTGTTTTTAGCGATTTCGCCTTTGAGGTGATGACTTAGTACATCTTTATCATAGGTCGAAAATTCATCCGTCGCAGGACAAATGACATTTTGTGTAAACGTTACCACACTTTTTTAATAAAATTGGTGAATAAGTATGATCAAGCTCAAGGTTCGCCGAATGTTGGCTAACATTAATAGGGGAAGTCAGTATGTTTATAGTAAGAAACGCTGCTGGACATGTGTGGGAGTGAAACATGGCAGACATTACACTGAAAAAAGTTATCAAACGCTTTGGAGATGTTGAAACCATCCACGGAGTTGATCTGGAAATCAATAACGGCGAGTTCGTTGTATTTGTCGGGCCGTCAGGCTGTGGTAAATCAACCCTTCTACGCTTAGTTGCGGGTTTAGAAGAGATCACCGAAGGGGAAATTCACATCGGCTCTGAGCTCGTCAATGAGGTAGACCCTGCAGAACGTGGGGTTGCGATGGTATTCCAATCCTACGCTCTATACCCACATATGACGGTTGAAGAGAACATGGGTTTTGGCCTTAAAATGAACGGCCATCCTAAGGAAAGCATTCAAAAACAAGTGCATATGGCGGCAAAAACCTTGCAGCTTGACCACTTATTGAACCGTAAACCAAAAGAGCTTTCTGGTGGTCAACGACAGCGTGTGGCGATTGGCCGTGCGATTGTACGTAACCCGAAAGTTTTCCTTTTTGATGAGCCGCTTTCCAACCTCGATGCAGAACTTCGCGTCGAGATGCGACTACAAATTGCTAAGCTGCATCAAGAGCTTAAAAACACCATGATCTATGTAACGCACGATCAGGTAGAAGCAATGACGCTAGCAGACAAAATCGTTGTGTTGCGCGACGGTGATGTAGAGCAAGTAGGTTCGCCGCTTGAGCTATACCATCGCCCAGCGAATGAGTTTGTTGCAGGCTTTATCGGGTCACCAAAAATGAACTTTATCCCAACCACAGTGACGGCTATCCATGATACTGCGATTGAGCTAAAAACTATGGATAATCAAGTGGTTCTTGTACCTAAAACCAAGCAGCTTCCAGCTGTGGGAGATGCGCTTAAACTAGGTATTCGACCAGAACATATTGAAGTTCACGATGAAGGCGACATTAAACTTGAATTCCACACTGAAGTGGTAGAACGTTTGGGTAACAGTACCTATATGTTCGGTCAATCTTCTGGTGTGGATAGCTTTAAAGTTCATCTACCAGGTGACAAAGAAATTCAACGTTATCAACAAGTCACGATCAGTTGTGCTAAAGACGACTGTCATTTGTTTGATAGCAATGGTGTTTGCATTACTAGCAATCAGTAATCAGGGAGCTATTGCTAAAGTAATAAAAAAAGAGCCGTTAGGCTCTTTTTTTATTGGCTAGAATCTATCCAAAAATGAATATTCAGACCCAACATTGGCTCAACTACCCACTAAGACAACCAAGTGTAAACGTTACCAGAATCATACCTTGAATTGAGCCATTAAGGCATTTAAACGCTGTGACTGAGACTCCAACGCTCGACTGCTTTCCGCAGTAACATTTGCCCCCTTTGTTACCTCAAAACCTGATTCTTTAATGCCTTCTAAATTCTGACTTATTTGCTCTGCCACTACTGATTGCTCCTCACTTGCCGCAGCGATCTGGCTGTTCATCTGGCTGATCTCATCCACTAAATCTCTGATCAGGTTAAATGACTCTTTGGTCTCGCCTGCTTGCTGAATACTTTGCTCAACATACTGTTGGCTCTGCTGTACGGTCTGAACAGCGGCTTCGGTATGCTGTTGCAAGCCAGTTATCAGGCTGTCGATTTGACCGGTAGCCTCCTGAGTTCGACTCGCTAGCGCCCTCACTTCGTCAGCAACAACCGCAAACCCACGTCCTTGTTCACCTGCACGTGCAGCTTCGATTGCCGCGTTGAGTGCCAAAAGGTTAGTTTGCTCGGCAATGCCGTTAATTACTTGTATGATGCCACCGATCTCTTGGCTGCTGGTATTTACTTGGGCCATTTTTTGAGCAGACTCATGAGAGATCTGGTTCAGGCTATCATTACTACTTTCGCTAGCTGACACTACCTGATGCCCCTGCTGTACGGTCTTCTCGGCGCTATCGGTCACATCAGAAGCGCTGTTTGCACTGCTTGCTACTTGAGTCACGGTTGCTGCCATCTCACTCATCGCTGTTGCGACTTGCTCGGTGTTCATTTGCTGCTCTTCCATCGCACTTTGATTGGTTTGTGCTGCTTGAGCGAGTTGTAATGTTAACTGATGGATATCTTGGGAACTGCTCAACACTTCAGTAATAGTTTGGTTCAGTTTCTCGCTCATGCTCCCCATAGCTTGAACCAATTGCCCGACTTCATCTTTGCTATCCGCAGTGATCTGCTTGCTAAAGTCTCCATTAGCCATTGAATTCGCCAGTTTCGCCGCACGCTTGAGTGGTATCACTACATTGCGGCTAAACGCAACGCCAAACCCCATACCAAATAAAGCTGAGATCAGCGTTAGGAAAATCATGCCTTCCAGGGCATTTTGCTCTTCTGCCTGAGTATAGAGTAAAGCTTTGTGCGTGAGTTCCTCTAAGGCAAGCAAGAAAGCTTCCAGTTCATGGTTGAAATTTGCTTGTTCTTTTTCGAGCTCTGTCACTTTCTTATCTAATAATTGCATCGATAAGCCAGAGCGACTTTCATTGAGCAGAGCCATTGCATGCTCTTCATATGTCTTGTGGTGGGAAATAATTACGTCTAGCTGACGTAACAACTCTTCCTCTTCACGGCGCATCTCTTCCGTAAATGCATGGGTAATGGCTGTAGAAAGCAACTGCTTAGCAATAAGTAATTTCTCATCAATTCTCAAGCCAATTGAGTGTGCTTCATCTTGCAGCATAACGATCTCTTGATCGGTATGTTGACCCGTTAGGCCGGCATACCGCATGGCTTTTTCAACCAGAATTGCAGATTCTAGTTGGTTGATAGTGATCTCACTGGTCAGTTGTACCAGTGGCATGTTTTCTTCAGCAATCCCCGTAATTTCGTAACCAATAATGTTCATTTTGTTGATTGCATAGCCCGCACAGATCACTAGCATCAAAACCAGAGCGGCAACTAACGCAAGCACTTTACGGCTAATGGTTTGATCTTTTATCCATTGCATAAATCTACCTAGCTTTTATATCGTTATTCTAAAAGTGTAGAATCGATTAAAAATTAAGCGACCTTTAAACGAAAGAATGCAGCCATTTGGCTGCATTCTTTCGTTCGTTTCATACTAATTAGGTAGTCAGGCTGCTAAGCCCTGCTGGTTATGCACTTTGTGGACTTGCGACCAGTTTCGAGTATATTCTAAATGCGTAAATGGTCGGCAACGCACTAAGAAGTGTTCCAATTGCGCCTCCAATCAGCTCCAATGCCAGTACAGGCGATTCTGCGCCAGACGTAAGTAAGCCGAAAAGTAGCATTGGCACGATAGACAAAATGGTAATCATTAAATAGCCAGATAGCACTGGCCAAGTGACAGGCTTAACCACATTCCAACTGTCCGATAGTGACTCGTAGACCCCTTTGCCGCCAATCACCGCCTCAAATTGAGCAATCATCAGTCGGGACATAAAAAGAAAGCCCGGAATGATGAAGGCGATCAAACCCACTACCATCGCTATACCACTAAGAATGAATACCCCTAAAAGCACCGGAAAATAAGGTAACCCCTTCATATAACATTGAATCGCCGATAAGGTTTCACCAGTAATTCTTGACTGGAAGCCCATGATCAGTGCCGCTTGGGAGATTGGTAGTAAGAAAATTGGTAGCAAGACTTGTCCCAAAGAACTTTCGGGGAACATGGCGTATACCAACTCCGTCAAGATGAAGAATGGAAACAAGATAGAAATAATCAGGGTGATGTTTTGTTTGAAGAAATACCAAGATTCACGACAGACTTTAACCGAGTCCATTAGGGCGTCCTTTTTTACAACGGGCTAATCAACGACGAAACATATCGCCTACGCTTCCTTTTTTCAACTTGTTAGCGTAAACATTTCTGATAACACGGGAAAGCTCGCACTTATTATTTGAACTCTGCGACCATATGTCGCTCTCAATAGAAGTGCAGAATCGGCTTAGTCAATTTTTTGTCAAATCAGTGTTCATAACTTGTTCAACGTAGAACTTTAGGTCAAAATCCACGCCCCAATCCACACCAAGAACTCATAACGATGGAAAAAGTAAAAATGGCCGCGGGCTTTCTCGCAATGCTAACCGTTATGTTTGGGATGACATTAACGAATGCTCTTTACTGGGCAGGTGTTTTATAAGGATTTAACAAGGCCACTGCATTGCAGTGGCCTTGAACGTTTATTCAGCGTTTAGCGCTCTAGTGGATAGAACACCAGTTCGTCACCTTCCACCATCATGCAGTCCATACCGCCCGCATGGGCCGCTTTTTTACCGAGTTCTGTGTCCTCAAACACCAAGCACAACTCAGGTGCAACTCCAATAAGCTCAGCCGCTTGCAGGAAAGTATCTGGATTAGGCTTATGATTCTCGACATCGCTTGCAGTGACCAAGGCATCCAGCTTATCTATCAGCCCTGTTTTCGTTAATAGCATCTGGGCATTTTCTCTTAAACTTCCCGTGCCAACGGCGACTTTCTTTTGCTGTCTGTATCGATCAAACACTTGGTTAGTAATCGGGATCAAATCACCGTGATGCTCAATCTTGAGGAAATTTGCCATTTTATGCTTCGCCACTGTCTGTGGGTCTAGATCCAGCCCGAAACGGCGGTTGACTTCCACTGTAATCTTGGCGCTTGGCATTCCACCCATGCTATTTATCCACGCTCGATCGTACGGGATATCAAACGCTTTTGCGGTCTCTTCCCAAGCGTCGAGATGGGCTGGCATGGTGTCGATAAGTGTCCCATCCATATCAAAGATAAGCCCCTGATACTTTGAGTAATCCACTGACATTGTATTTCCTTAAACAACTTAAAAAATCAGTCTAACACGCTTGTTTGACGAGTCCATTAATGATGGGACCTACCAGCCATCATCTAGGTAATATTGCTTAGCTGTTATGGAAAGGTTTCAACTCATATTTAGATACAGTTGCTTTTGCGATCGTCTAGACATTCGCAGTTTTATGCAATTGAACTCACAACCATTGATTGATATCTAGAGCTTACTGACCTTTAGGGTCATTGTTCACAGTAGGTATTTATGAGCCAAGATAAAATCCACAGTTTTGAATTCGGTCGAGTCATCGCCATTCTTGCTATCGTCGCCATGCATTGCCAAATGTTTCTTTCATACTGGCATATTAATGAGGAGCCATGGGTCGCCTATATTTTCAATCAATTGACCCGATTTGCGGTACCGTTGTTTTTCTTGATATCTGGCTATCTCATCGCACCAAGATTAACGGATGCACCAATCGCAACGCTCAAACGCTACAGTGTGCCGCTACTGCGCATTTTTGTCGTCTGGAGCGTTATCTGTCTGCTAATGCCGTTTAATCTGGAAGAGGTTGCCAAGTGGGGTTATTTGGCGGAAAGGCAAAGTTATTGGGACTACTTGCTCTCGTCCCCTATTAACAGCTTATTTGAAGGTGGACTGGTTCACCTTTGGTTTATCCCAGCCTTGCTTTGCTCCGTATTGATCACCGCTTTGCTTGCCAAGTTTCGTAAGCTGGAGCTGCTTATTCCACTCGGGATCGCATTGTACGTCTATGGGGTACTTGCAGGCAGCTACCACACATTTACAGGACTAGAGTCGTTTATTTTTACGCGCAATGGCCCTTTCTTTAGCACGCTTCTGTTCGCTATTGGTTTCACAATTCGCCAAGAGTCCATACAAGCCACTCGCAAACAAGCCACAATTTTAACCATAGTAGGTTGCGCAATGCATTTAAGCGAAGCCTTCATTGTTCATCAGTACGGTTATACCTTCAACATGAACGACTTCTTGTTTGGCACGGTTTTATGGGGCGCTGGTTGCTTTATGTGGTTGCTAGCGCAACCTGAGCTAGGGCAAACGCAATGGCTAACTAAACAATCAAGATATGTATTACCTATGTATGTCACTCACCTTCCTGTGGCGATTTTAATGACGAACCTGGCAGGTTATCTTGGGCTGACCTATGGGATGCGAGATGTAGTCATGCTGTCTGGTACTTTGGTCTTCTCATATCTACTCATCCGAGGGATTGAGAAAACGCCGTTTTATCGCTGGTTATACCGATAAACGATTAGACCCGCTTACAGCGAATGAACTGCAAGCGGGTCTAGGCAGTATTATGAGACCACAGGCTCTACTTTATAATCATCTATGACTAGTTGTTCAGCGTTAGTACTAAGCAGCCACTCTTCGTTCACTAGCACGTTGACCGGCTCCCCTGCCAAAGTCTCAGCCTTCAAACGAATGCGCAACTTGGCAAGAAATTGCTCGCCACGATCTTCAACCTCTAATTGTTCGATATCGTGTTCGCAATTGGGTTTGAAACTCTGACGTAACAACTCATACCAATCATTAAACCCTGCGATGCCATTAAAGGTGCCTTCTGGCGCTGTAATCACAACGTCGTTATTAAGCATCGCATGGAAGGCTCCGGAGTTTCCGTCTAATTGGTCCATTTGCTCAAACCAAGTCTGAACAAGTTTGTGAATTTTCACTTGTGGGGACTCCAGTAACTCGTTGATGCTTACTAGCAATCGACCCGCGTGCTCTTTAGCTTTGTCTTCAACACCCTCTTGAGTGTTGTAAACGCCCGGAATATAGACCATGCCATTAGTAAATATCGGCGAGTGATAGTGCATACCAGCTAAATACGCTGTCTGCTGAATCGGGTACAACAACTGCTCTATCGTGAAGTGGTTATAACCCAAAGGATCGTAAGACTCTTTTGGCCCGCCAACCGTGGTTGAGATGATGAAATCTTTACCTTTTAACTTGTCCCCTTCTGGACCGTAAGCAAAATTGAAACTAAATACGTCATCAATCCATTTTTTCATCAAGGCTGGTACTGAGTACCAGTAAAATGGAAACTGAAACACGACCACTTGTGCATCCACCAGTGCTCGCTGTTCCGCCTCTACGTCGATATCAAAATTTGGATAAAGGAGGTCGAGTCTACGAATATCAACACTATCAAGTGCCTCGTCCAGTTGATTCAAAATGACTTTGTTAGTGAAAGAAGACTCTAGATTCGGATGACCAGAGATCACTACGACGTTGCTCATGCTGTGCTCCTAGCAAATGCTATCAGTTAACTTGATTTGATGGCCGCTATGTTAACTTTTCGAATTATTCGCTTGTAGCCACTTAAAACCTATTATTTAATTAGGTAAAAACTAACAAACTAAGGATAAAGCGTGAAAGGAACGACTTACAATCAGTTGCAGGTGTTTCAAGCGATTGTGCGTGAAGGCAGTATTCGAGGTGCCGCACGAAAATTAGAAATGGCTGCCCCCTCTGTTAGCCAGTCCTTGAAGCTGTTAGAGGCGAATATTGGCCTGACCCTCTTTCACCGCACTACCCGTAAGATTGAACTTACCGAAGCAGGAAGATTGCTGCACGAGCGAACGATGTCGGCGATGGACTCCCTTAACTATGCACTGGAAAGTGTGCAAGAGCTCAGTGATGAGCCAAGTGGACCACTTCGGGTGACCATTCCTAGGTTTGTTTACAACACCTATTTCCAAAAAGTTTACGCCGATTTCTGTCGTCTCTATCCGCAGATACAACTGGAGGTCTCTATCTCTGATGCGGCGATTGATATTGCGAAAGAAGGATTCGATCTCGGGCTACGATTTGGCAGTATCGTAGATGAAGACATGGTTGCGAAACAGCTGACACCACCAATGAAAGAAGCTCTGTTCGCTTCTCCTAGCTATATTGAAAAAAATGGCCAACCTAAGTCACTTGATGATCTGAAGCAACATCGATTGATTCAATATCGCTTCATGACTTCGAATAAATTAGCTCGATTGAATCTCGTTGAGAATGGTCAAGAAACACAGGTTGAAATCCCTATCAGTATGATCGTCAACGATACCGATCTCATGGTCGATGCCGCCAAAGAAGGGCTTGGCATTGGGCGTTTAGTCTATCCTGCACTAGAACCGCATCTAAAAGATAAAAGCTTACTGCCTATCTTGGAAACTCGTTGGTCAACCTATCCGGGCATTTACGTCTATTTCAATCGTAACAGCCAAAAAGTTAAACGAGTTAGGGTCTTTATTGACTATCTATTGAAGCATTTTGGGTAAATAAAAAGAGCACCAAACCTAGGTGCTCTTAAATTGGGACTCGATATCTTTTCGATCGCCTACCGGGGCGCCGATATCCCTACTCACATATCCAGCTACTCACATGGCGTGATATGAATCACCGCTAGACCACCGAGCGACGTCTCTCGATATTTTTTATTCATGTCTTTACCAGTTTGATACATGGTTTCGATCACTTTATCGAGTGAGATTAGACACTTGCTGTTTCTTTTCAATGCCATGCGAGATGCATTGATCGCTTTCATCGCACCCATTGCATTGCGCTCTATACATGGCACCTGAACCAAACCGCCAATTGGATCACACGTCATGCCCAGCGAGTGCTCCATTGCAATCTCGGCTGCCATGCAGATCTGCTCGTTGCTACCACCTCTAAGTGCGGTAAGGCCCGCAGCAGCCATCGAAGACGAAACACCAATTTCACCCTGGCACCCTACTTCCGCCCCCGAGATTGACGCATTCATTTTGTAAAGCATACCAATAGCTCCGGCGACAGCCATAAAATCTCTAAGCTGCGGCGTATCTAGCGGTTGGATAAAACGATGGTAGTACATCAACACCGCAGGAATAACCCCTGCTGCACCATTGGTAGGTGACGTGACAACTTGTCCGCCTGCAGCATTTTCTTCACTCATTGCAAATGCAAAGGCGTTTATCCAGTCCATCACCTCCATGGGGTCATTTTCTATGGCTGCATTAGCTTGGAGCTTTTTCACCAGTGCAGGGGCACGACGAGTTACTTTCAGCCCACCTTCAAGAATACCTTCGGTATTAAATCCTCGTTCAATGCCTGAAGACATCACCTGCCAAACCTTTTCCGCACGAGCCGATATGGCTTCATCACTATTAAAGGAGAGCTCGTTACGCAAAATCATTCCACCAATGCTAAGTCCATTCTGATCGGCTTGATTGAGAATGTCTTCAGCAGAATTGAAGGGAAACTCCACGTCAACGATTTTACTGTCACCGCTATTTTTTAGCTCGGATTCGGTCGCAATAAAGCCGCCACCTGTCGAGTAATATGTCTCGCTCAGAAGCAACTCTTTATTGGCATCAAATGCACTGATGGTCATTCCATTTTCGTGTAATGGCAGGTTTGAGGAATGAAACAGCAGATCTCTGTCTAGGTCAAAAGCTATCGAGTGTTCACCACGTAATGGTAATACTTGGTTTTCAAGGCTTGTACGCATCTGATGATTCGCAGCTGAGATATCGATGCTGTCAGGTTTGTTACCCATCAAGCCCAACAAGGTAGCTCGGTCGGTATGGTGGCCTTTACCGGTTAACGACAGTGAACCGTACAGATCTACTTGCACCCTTGCCACTTGCTCCACTTGGGGTGCCAGCGCCTGCACAAAAGAAAAACCAGCAAGCATAGGACCATTAGTGTGAGAGCTAGATGGGCCGACGCCTACTTTAAATATATCGAAGATGGATAACATACTCTTCTCTCTATACTGCGGATTGAAGCCAATTTGGGATTGCAGCGCAGATGCCTAGCGTGAGAGCGGCAAACCAAAATAGGCCATAATGGACAGGTTTGGGTTTGGCGATTAACTGCTTTTGCTGCTGGATAAATTTTAGTTGAGTTGGGCTGTTTTCGCCCCAGCGCAAACTGACCAAGCTCCCAACTAACAAAAATACTATTGTTCCAACTGGTGCATACCATGGCCATGACCACTCTAAATAACGACAAACGATAATGGCGAGAATACTGGCGATACTTCCGATGATAACGCCCACTTCATTTGCTTTGCTGACCAAAAGCCCAAGTAAAAAAGACCCGAGACGAATCCCCACAAAGATAGAGGTTAGACTGGCGATGGTTTTCAATACGGATTCATTCGACACGGCGAACATTGCAGGCAAAACAACCGAGACTGCCGCCACCAGACTCAATTTACGAGCCACATTCTCATAGTGTTGTTTGGGTTTGTCTTTACCAACAAACCGCTTATACAAATCAAACGTTGCGACGGTCGCCATTGAGTTATATGTCGAATCGAGTGTCGACATTGCCGCTGCCGCCAGTGCAGATATCACCATGCCAACCACAATCGGATTGGTGTGATGAAACACGAAGTCGAGAATAACATTATTGCTGTTTTCAAACGTCTTACCTCCGTAGTAGAGATACAGAAGTACTCCCATCAAGGAGAAGAACAGATAAATGACGAACGAACCATATCCGCATACCAGCATCGCTTTTTGGGCATGCTCAACATCTCTTGTTGCAAGCGTTCTCTGAATAATTAGTTGGTTCGAGCCGTAAACACTTAGATGCAAAAAGGCCACAGCAAACAAACCAGCCCACAAGGTAGTATCCACTTTAGGATCGAGAGAAAAGTTAAACACTTCAACATGCTGACCCAGGTCCACCGCCACTTGGTTTCCTGATTGAAAATCAACCAGCAAAATTACAAAAATAGATAAACTGCCGATACCAAGTACCACCGATTGCAGCATGTCAGTCCAGATAACGGTTGAGATGCCCCCAGAGTAGGTATAAAGCGCAGTAAAAAGACTGATATAAATTATTGATTCATATATCGATATTGGGAGCACCTGCACCAAAATAAGCGCAACCGCATATAAAATGACCCCGGCGGAGATGCATTGAACCAAAATGAAGACTAAAGAGTTAATCGTTCTTGCATACACGCCAAATCGCAATTCGAGATACTCATAAATAGAGGTCAAGCCAAGTTTATAAAACACTGGGACAAACAAGACTACGGCAAAAAATATCACTATCGGATAGTTGAGATGAATCGCCAGCGCTTGCATACCAGAGTGATAAACCCAGCCTGGCATACCGACAAATGTCATCGCACTGATATAAGTCGCCAGTATAGAAATGCCTGCAGTAAACCAGCCAAATTGTCGACTACCTGTTGAAAAGTCGCCGCCACCACTGCCTCGCCTGTTCACCATGTAGCTGATTAATAGGGTAAAACTCACATACAGTCCTATTACTACAAAGCTTGAGTACGTAACCATCAAATAATCCAACCCGCCTAGATTGCTGCTTCAACCTAATCAATCGTACCTTTTTTATTCATCATTCGTTGCCTTTACAACTTTCAAACGTGATCTTTCTCAACCTAAAACTGTCATTTTGATTAATAACCGTGCCATCCAGGCTAAAAATTAGACCTAGATCACTTTATTGAGCATAAATGGGTACGCACTCAATCAAAGTCAGGATTTGATCACAAAAAATTGTGGGTATTTTTTTATATGATTTATCCCATCAATACACGACACCAGAATATTCTCAGCACAGAGATATTTCTGAAAAAACTCATACAAACAATGGAATTGCAGCTATGACAGCAAGAAAACACATGAGCGAAGTGCCTTTGGTGCAACGCATGGCAGCTTACTTAGCGATACTAGTCGGTTACTTCTTTTACTGTTACAACTTTGTGATAATTGACTACGTACGCCCATATATCGTTGAGGCTTACGACGGGATCAGCTTGGCAGATACTGCTCAGTTCTATACTTGGCAATCCGTTGGTGCCCTGATTGGTGCATTAAGTTGTGCGTGGTTTGCCACTAACTTCGGTAAAAAATCTACTCTGATTGCCATTACAGCACTGAACGGCGGCGCAACCATCATCAATATGATGTTCACCGACTACACAACTTGGGCTGCAATGCGTTTTATCATCGGTATTTCACTTGGCGGTTACTTTACCGTTGCAGTTAGCCTGATGATTGGCTTGTTTACCCCAACAGTACGCGGCAAGTTGACAGCTTTCGCTTCATCCATGTTCTCAGTCGCTCTGATGGCAATGGGTGCGTACGCAGCATTCCTATCAGAGATTAACGCACCTTGGGAAAGCCTAATGTGGGTTGGCGGCATTCCACCGTTGGTAGCAGCCGTTGTAATGGTGTTCATCCTGCCTAGCGACAAGAAAGTTATTGCTTACGGTGAAGAAGAACAAGCCACTAAAGCCCAAGCTGAAGAGCCAGTGAAAAAAGGCTCATGGGGTGAAATGCTTAGCGCACCATATCGTAAGCTGACAATCACCTGTCTGTTGCTGGCCGGCCTTAACTTTTATGGTTACCAGTTCTTCTCGGGTTTCGTAACTACCTACCTAAAAGAAGTACGTGAGTTCGACGGTACGACCATTGGTGTGATCTTCTCTATTTCTGCATTTGGTTCACTTTTCGGAGCTTGGATTTGGGGTGCCATTGCCGACAAGTTTGGTCGTAAGGTCAATGCATTCGGTTTCATCCTTGCGGGCATCATGGCTTCAGTATTCTTCGTTGCGCCAAGCGACGTGATGATTGGTAGCTTAAACATGCTAGCCATCTTAGGTCTTATTTATAACTTCGGTCTATCAGCATCGGCTGTTTGGGGTGGTTACTTCTCTGAATTGTTCCCAGCGCACCTACGTAGCTTTGGTGCAGCGCTATTCCACGGTGGTCGTATTATCGGCATGTGGGCACCAATGGTATTGGTATTCATCAAAGAACGCTCAGACCTAGCAACAGCAATGTGGGGCTCACCAATCGTATGGATTGTAGCTGGTCTACTATGGCTATCCCTGCCAGAAACACTAAAAGGCGGCATCTTCAGCAAAGAAAAAAAGCTTGAAAAAGCGACCGCATAATCAAGTTTGCCCAGAGAGGTCACTCTCTGGGCCTATTATCCAAGTCCTGTTCCCAATGTCAGCTCGGCATTAATAGAGAGAAAGTTATGTCTAAGTATCAAGAAGCTAAACGTATCGTGCGTGAATATTTCGACGCAATAGAAAATGCGACGCATGAAACAGTCGCTGATGTATTAAAAGCGCACACTTCAGAAGACTACCTGTGGCGCGGAGTTTATCCATTTCGTGAGCAGCAAGGTGCGCAAGCTGCGGCAGATGTATTTTGGTCTCCACTGATGAAATCGATGACTCGCATGCAACGTCGTCAAGACATCTTCATCGGTGGTAACAACGAAATCTCACCCGATGAAATCTGGGTAATGAGCATGGGTCACTTCATGGGCCTATTTGACGCTGAATACCTTGGTATGCGCCCAACGGGAAAAATCATCAATATCCGCTACGCAGAATTTAACTGTGTCGTCGATGGGAAAATCACTAAGACAGGTTTGTTCTTAGACCTATTAGGCGCAATGGATCAGGCGGGTTGCTACCCACTTCCTCCATCAACGGGCAAACACTTTGTCTACCCTGGTCCTCGCAACCACGACGGTCTGTTGTTCAATGACGCCGCACCTGAAGAAGGAGTAGCGACTCTTGCCTTGGTCAATAAAATGGTCGATGACCTCTCAGCACTTAACGACAGTGGTGCAATGGGTTGTCCTCCTGAAGTTCTAGAAAAGAGCTGGTCTAAAGACATGATCTGGTACGGTCCATGTGGGATCGGCGCATCTTACACCATTCCTCGTTACCAACAGCAGCACCAGTTGCCGTTCCGCAATAACCTCAAGGATAAGAAGTTCAACGGCCATGTTTGCCGCTTTGCTGAGGGCAATTTTGCATGCTTCTTTGGTTGGCCAAACCTATCTAATACACCAATTGGTGGCTTCTTAGGTATGACTGGTGGAGAGGTACGTGCAGACATGCAAGTTGTCGATGTTTACTACCGAAACAACGACAAACTCTCTGAAAACTGGGTATTGATCGATATTCCTTATTGGCTAAAACAGCAAGGCCTAGATGTGTTCGAACGTACGCAACAGATTTTGAACCCATCACTATAACCTAATAGATTACACTACAAACTAAAGCCTTGTTCCGTCTTGGAGCAAGGCTTTCTTTATCGAGAGAACTATGCCTTTCATTCGTTGGATAGCACAGCAAATTAGGCAGCAACGACTAGCCGAACTGTTTCAGCATCCAAACGTCACAACCACCATGCTCGGTCTCAGCCATTGGTGCACTTAAATGCTCAAACCCTAATTTTTCGTACATAGTGATAGCTGCGGTCATGCTCTTTAAAGTATCCAGATAGCAGGATTCAAAACCTTGTTCTCGAGCGAAATTTAGACAGGCCAATGTCAGCGCTTTCCCCGCGCCTAAACCTCGGCTTTTTTCCGACAAAAATAGTTTCTTTAGCTCACACACTTTGCTGTCTTGGCCAAAAGGGGCGATACCGCAGCCACCAATGACCTCTTCATCACACAGTGCAACTAAATAGAGGCTCTTATTTTCAGGTAGGTAATGTCGACTCATAGCATCAACTTCAGGGTCTGAGGGGCCAAAGCCCTCACCTACGGCACCAAATTCCGCACCTACAGTTTTGATGATATGACGCATCGCGGCATCATGTTGGGGCTTGATGGGAAGAAGAGTAAAACGAGTTTGATTATCCGTAGTCATTCATCGCTCCTTATTGATGAAAGGTTAGGCTAAGCAAACTCATTGAATTTGGCAATTAATGATTGGGGTATATTGACCTATCGTGGCTAACACACCCTAACACCAAAAGTTCTATTGGGTAACCGTAGAAAGGTAGTCAATCCAAGCTTTGGCACCTTGAGATGGCGACTGTTTGTAGGCTAACTGAGCATAACGCAACGCTTGGTGATTTTGTTTGAGTTTGTAATACGCTCGTGTTTTTGCTAACTGCTGGTCAGCCGTTGGCTTTGTTATTTTCTCTAGCACAGCCAATGCAGCTTGGTTCTCACCTTGTTGGAGTAACAACTGTGCCAAAGGCCACTGATGTTGCTTGTCCAGCTTAGCGGCAACTTTCCACACCTCAATAGACTGCTGCCACTCTTTGGCCATCTGCCAATAGGTCGCTTGCTCAACTAACCATTTTACATTGCTAGTATCTGACTCCACCACCGCTCTCATTTGGCGAGCCGCCCGCTCTGGCATACCTTGGCTAGCGTACAACTGTGCCATGGTACGAAGGTAAGTTACACTCAGATCTACCCCTTGTCTCTGTGCTAGGGCGAGTACTTGCAAAGCTCGTTTCTGATCACCAATCTGCATATACAGTCCGGCTTGCTGCTGCCACCAAGCAAGCTTATCTGGCTCTAGCAATAAGAGTTGGTCAAGCGTTTTGATACCATCTTTAAACTGTTTTTGCTCCAGTTCCGACGCCAATTTGAGTGATAAAACAGGAACCGTCCATACTCGATTCGAACGTTTGAAATGGTTGGCATTTGAAATAACGTGCGACCATTGCTTGAGCTGGAAGTTTGACTGAGTGATCCTAAGATAAAGCTCGGTTTTTTCAGACTCAGGGGCAGTGGTTAAAAGTGCTTCATAATGCCCTAGCGCCGACTTGAACTCTCTTTCATTAAGATACAGGTCAGCCAGCATTCGCTGGGTCTTCCAAGCGTACTCATCACCCAACACACCAGAGGCGACTGCTTTCTCCAGTTGGAGAATTGCTCCTTTTGAATCACCATGTTGCCAAAAATAAACACCTAGCATACGAGCGACAAAGGCTTGGTCATAACTACGACTTGGCTCAAGTGCTTCTAGCACTCTAACCGCCTCGACAAGATTATCTTCTTGTTGATACTTCTGCGCCTGTTGAATTTTCCCGGCGACAAACTGACTTAGCTCGTTTGCACTGACCGAGCATGCCATGCCAAGGCAAACGCCCAAGACCAACATTCTTTTCATCATCTTCATCGCTCGATCTTAAACTCCAATTTAACCGTCTGCCCTGGCTGAGCGACGGCTTTACCATCCATCACCTTGGCTTGATATTTCCAGCGAGCAAGTGCCTTTCTCGCTTCTCGCTCAAACAATCGACGAGGGTTTGCCTCGATGATTTCAATATCGACCGGGCGACCTTGTGGATCAATGGTAAAAGACATCACAACATAGCCTTCCGCCCCTCGCTTTAGTGCTTTTTGCGGGTAATTTGGTTCCACACGATAAAGCGGCATCGCTTGCTGATTAGCAACAATTTCACCAAATTCAGGGGCCGCAATTTCAATGCCGCTCACTGCCGTATCTAGGCTCATCGCCATTGTTTGAGGTGTGACAGGTTGCGATACATTTTGTGCAGCAACTGGTGATTGCGGCGACGGTGCTTGAGGAGTTTCGGGCTTCTTCGGCGCTTGGCGGATTTTCCGCTGTGTCGCCGATTCTTGCTCAGTCATCACCATATCAAACGCGAGAGGAGGTTTGGAATCAGACACCATTTTTGCCTGTCCACCGACCATCCACGCCATAAGACTAAACAGCATAAAAACGCTGGCAAGTGCAAGTGGCATTGCGAACAACAAACGCACCATTTAAGGGCTCTCCGTTGCTAACGAAATTTTCTCAATGCCGGCTTCTTTAGCACCATCCATCACCTGTACGACTGTACCGTTGTAGGCATGCTTATCCGCTTGAATCACCAGAGAAGCATCGGGTTTATCTAAGGTCAAATGCTCTAATGTCGCCGCTACACGCTCGACATCAACTTGTCGCTTATCAATAAAAACATCGTTACTTGCGGTAATTGCCACAAAGATGCTGGCATCTTTTTGGCTCGTAGAATGGGAAGCTTGAGGTCGATTTACCTCAACACCGGATTCGCGAACAAAAGAACTGGTCACGATAAAAAAGATCAACATGATGAAGACAATATCTAACATCGACGTTAGATCGACCTGAGCTTCATCTTGTCCTTGAGAACGACGACCTAAACGCACTGTCGACTCCTTAATTGTTTTTCGAATTGGTGCTGCTTATTGCGACACACTTTTACTAAGCGGGCATGTGCAAACATGCCTGATAGAGCTGCTACCATGCCTGCTAATGTTGGTATGGTGGCGAGTGATATTCCCGCAGCCATAAGTTTCGGTTCACTACTGCCTTGAGTCGCCATCACATCAAACACTGAGATCATTCCCGTGACTGTGCCTAGTAGGCCAAGCATTGGACAAATGGCGACAAGCACCTTTATAAGATTAAGGGATTGGTTAAGCTTTATCTCTGCGGTAGCAACCCAGCCATTACGGATAGCTTTCGCTCGCCAACTGGTATGGTCTTGGCGGGCGTCCCATTTTTGCTGCCACTGTCGGCTAAGCTTGGGAAACGAACCCCAGATAAACAGGATTCGTTCGAAAATAAGCACCCAGCAAATCGTTACCGCACCAGCCAACCACCAAAGCAGTACACCACCTCGAGCCATAAACTGCTCTAAGGCCAGCCACCATATATTGAGTTGAGACAAGTCAGTAAGGCTAATTTCCATTAAGCCACTCGCTCTTGCGCAATGTCAGAGATCGCTTGTTCCTCACCTTGCTCTGACTCCATTTGTGTCGCAACCAGAGCAATACTGTGTTTCTCTAAAATAGTGCGGATCGTCTCAGCTTGAGTTGAGAGAATGTTATGACCAATCAGCAGTGGTATCGCAGCGACAAGTCCCAAGACCGTCGTAACCAGCGCCATTGAAATACCACCCGCCATGATTTTCGGGTCGCCGTTACCAAATTGAGTAATAGTTTGGAAGGTCTCGATCATGCCCGTTACCGTGCCAAGCAGACCCAGCATTGGTGCGAGAGCGGCCATTAACTTAAGCATTGAAAGCCCTTTTTCTAGGCTGCGCTGCTCATCGACAATAGACTCCAAAAGGCGCATTTCCAACGCTTCAGCATTATGGAAGTTACCTTGACTATGAACAGATAGAATTCGTCCCAGTGGATTCTTCTGCGATACCTTATCTGACTTAAGTTGCGATGCTACTTTCGCTCGTGTAACGAGTAGCACTAGACCTCGAACCATCACTATCAGAAGACCAATCGCCAGCAAGCCAAGAATAATTTTGCCCACTAGACCACCTTGCTCAAGTCGGTCTTTTAGCGTTGGTGTTAGTGCCAGTTGCTCAATTAACTGTCCTCGAGAAGGGTCTAACGTGAGCCATTGCTCGCCTTGCACTATGGCATCTAAGGTCGGAGCACCTTTTGGCTGAACTAGATAAGGTTTTGCGAATTGCTGATTAGTATTCCAATCGATGTAACCTTGCTTAGCAATGATGCCATAGCTACCTATACGCATTCCCTCTAGCTCTACATGCTCACCAGCGCCATTAACGTAAGGAACCATCGCGGTAGAAACTTGAGAAGATGCTTGAATTTGTTCTAGCATCGCACTCCAGAACCCCTGAAGCTGGGTCAGCGATGGTAAAGCTTTCGCATCAACAATAGCGTCGACGATTTGGTTGTGGGTTTGTCGATCCAGCTGAGTGACTGAATCACTCATTTCAAGTTGCAAGTCTTTGGCAGATTGTCGAACCACGCCAAAAAGCTCTCCCAAACTACCAACTTCTAAACGAAGATTTTCTTCAAGCTGTGCGAGTGTCTGCTCATTTTCAGAGAAATTCACACTAAGGGCTTCCGTTTCTGCCTCCAAAGCGTCCCTTTGAGCTTTAAGGTTGGCAAGTTTCTCAGCAACCTGCTTTTCGGTAAGCTTAAAGCCTGCCTCGCGTTGCTTGTTGTGTTTCGCCTGCACAGATTTCTCTGCTTTGGTCTCTGAGAGAAGTTCGCTGTTAGCCTGAGCAATAGGTGAAATCACTACCGCCGCTAAGATCAGTAGGTGTGTTAGTTTCATTGCAGAGCCTCTGGCTGAACAGAAAGTGGAAGAGTGATAAGCTGCGGCGCAACTTGCTTGTTAGCGAGAGCATAAGCTCGATTGATAGAATCAGCTCGACTAGGCTCTAAAGCGACCCATTGTGAGTTACTTTGTTGCCAAGCCCAGAAGTGTTGATTATCCAACGAGCGAGCGATTAACGACAGACGACCGAGGTTTAAAAGCTCAGCTTCAATCACTTTGCCCTGAGGTAAAGTGATTGCCTGATGGTAAGCAGCCAACTTAGTGCCGTAATCCACTTCAATTTGGTAGGCCTCTAAGATCTGGCGATATTTTTCAGCATCACTGACATCAGCGCGTTGCATTAGGTCTTCTAACTTACTAATTCGGGCTAGGCGCTGAGGTTTCTTGATAGGTAAATCTTGATCCACCAAGCCTTTCAACCCGTCGATCATGTGATACATCAGTGGCACAACCCCCTGACGTGTGTCTTTAATATCATTCACTTGAGCATCCAAGCTCGCCATTTCTTGTTCTTGATTGTGAACCAAGCCTTGCAAGTGGTCTCGATAGAGCTCCAAATTCGCAATCTCTTCTTCCAGTTGCTCAATTTCAGCTCGTTTATCGAGTACTTGTTCCGCACTCTTATCAATACGCTTTTGGCTAGCAACTGCATTTGCGTTGGTGCTTTGCTCTATCTTGCGACTTTGCTCAATGGTATTGGCATGCACGCTAGTGCTGGCAATTGCCGCTGAAATCACACAAGAAATGACACTATTTTTCATATCGTTGTCTTTACTTTTTTGTCTAAGAACACGATCTTTCAGATCGCATGAAAGGGAAGCAAAGCTTCCCTTAATTTACCTAACCAACTGATTATGTTTCAGTCTTAGTATTTAATTTGTAGCGTTGCCGTAAAGTTACGACCTTGGCCAATCACTAGGTTATCCGAGTCACCACCCGCCCAGTAATCAGTATCAAACAAGTTTTCAACATTCAGACGAGCTACCATTTCTAGGTTTTGATCGTACTTATGAGTGTGTGCTAAACCTAGGTCAAAACGTACGTAGCCATCTTTCTTGAACTTATTTGGCACATCACCGTAGCGCTCACCTACGTAGATCGCACCTAGGTTAGCATCAGTGCTATTCGTTACGTGGTAACGACTCCAGACACTTGCAGAAAACTCTGGTACGTCTGCTGGACGGTGGCCAGAGTAGTCAACACCGCGAGATTCATATTTAGTGTACTCGGCGTCTAGGTACATTGCGTTACCGCTTAGAGACAACTTGTCAGTTACATAGCCTTGGGCAGCTACTTCTGCACCACGGTGACGACGTTCTCCAGCTTGCGACAAGTAATCTAGTGAACTTCCACTGCCCGGTTCAACAATAGTAGAGTTCTCTTGCACGATATCGAATAGCGCACCAGAAACAAACAATTGACCGTCCATCAACTCCCATTTAGTGCCTAGCTCGTACTGTTTACCACGTAATGGATCAAGCTTATCACCTTCATTGGAGTAATTGCCTGAAACTTCCCCTTGCGCTTCGAAACTCTCTGAATACGTCAGGTAAATCGAACCATTATCACGAGGTTTGTAGATAACCGCAGCCTTTGGTGATACTGCGTTTTCAGTTAAGCCCTTTGACTTATGTTCGTCCAGACGTACACCAACAAGCGCTTGCCACTGTTCATTAAAAGTGATCATATCTTGGATATAAACACCGTAGGAGTCATAGCCAGAATGACTTTTTGATACATCACCTTTAATAGGTGTTGGCGTAGGGCTGCCAACCTCTACATCTGGATTATCGTAAGACAATCGTGCATATTCCCTGTCATAGCTATAGCCAAGCCAGTTTGCTCCAATCAATAGCTGATGTTTAGCACCAAAGGCTTCATGGTTGCCAACAAAATCAACATAACCTGTTTGGAAAACCCAGTGGTCTCTGCGGTCAAAGCCGCCGTGCGTCACTTTACCTTCTGAAACCAATTTGCTGTATTTAGGCGAGCTTTCTACATCAACACGACGAAAATCTTGGTAGTTGAAACCCGTCGCCATTGTCCAGCTATTATTCAGGTTCGCTTTAATATCAAATCCGTAGTTCTCTACGTCATTTTCAATCTTCGACCATTGTGCATCCCAGATGGTCTTGTCGCCGCCGTAAACCTTGCCATCAACCACTACTGCGCCAGAATCAACGCTACCGTGGTCCCGTGTTTTATCTGCGTGGAACGAGACAGTAACATCATCGTTGATGTCGTAATCTACGAATAGACCGCCTACAAAACGTTCAGTATCATGGCTGCTACCATCACTATAGGTGCGCCAAGATTGTTTTGTTTGTTTTGCAACAACTGCCCTAGCACGCAGTGATTTATCATCATTAAGTGCGCCACTTACGTCTGCAACAGTACGGCTATTGTTGTTAGAGCCTAAGTCTTGGCTAACAGATACTTGGGTATCATACGTTGGACGTTTAGCGACCATGTTAACCAAACCCGCTGGCGACGACTGACCGTATAGTAGGCCTGATGGCCCTTTCAGCACTTCCACTCGATCCAGCAGCTCAATTGGCTGACGGTAATGTGACCAATGCTGTTTACCATCACGCAAAAATCCGTTGCTACTGTTTAAATCAAAGCCACGTAGTGTAAAGCGTTCACGGTTTCGGCTATCACCACCAGCGGCAACACTCGCATCATTTTTAAGGACGTCACCTAAGCTCGATGCACGCTGCTCGTCAATAATGGTTTCGTCGATAACGCTTACGGTTCCTGCCGTTTCTAGTTGACCCACTTCGATTTTCATCGCTGTGGTGTTGGTATCCGCCTTATAGCCAGATTGTTTACCACTCACCAACATGTGTTCGTCAACTTTAGTCTCTTGTGCTAATAGTGCAGGGGCAAAAAGTGCCGCGCCAACCAGTATCGCTACGGGCTTTTTCTTAAACATTTGTATCTCCAAAAAGTGCATCCAATGCACTTAACCACTTAAAATTTATAATATTTATCTATCTAAAATAACTTTAGAGCGGCAGAGATGTTATTGAGAACAGTTTGCATTATCACTAAAATTTACAATCTTTGCAAAAGTAAATAGCGACTATTCGGTATACGTATAACCCTGACCCCGAACTGTCTTAATCAAGGTCTTTGGCAGACCACAGCCAACGAGCTTTCTTCGGATGTTGCTGATATGCATATCTAGGTTGCGGTCAAAAGGCGTAAGCTCCTTTTTGAGCACTTCTTTCTGTAGTTGTGCTTTAGTCACTACGGATTGGTTTCGCTTCATCATGTACCGCAGCAGGTCGGTCTCTGTATTGGTAAGAGGCACCTTCTCGAGCATTTTGCTCGTATCGCTTTGTTGGGCAGGATCGCGGTTTCGTTGCTTTTCGAGACCTACTCTTCGCAAGATCGCACTGATCTTAGCTATTAACACTTCGACATCGAATGGTTTTGGTAAGTAATGATCTGCTCCAGATTGAAAGCTATTGAGCAAGGCATTTTTGTTGCCAAGAGGGCAAACCATTAGGATTGGTGTAGCAAAGCGCTGACATATTTTTTGCGCAATTCGATAGCTGGAATCACAAGGCAATTGGGAATCGAGAATGATGAGGTCGAAGCGCTCCGATTGCATAACTGATTGCGCAGAGTCACTGCTATGACAGCAACTGACTTGGTAACCATTTTCTTGGAGTTGATTAGATACTTGAGTGCATAATTGGTGATCATGGTCGATCACAAGTAAATGAGGCATGCTGCTAAAAAAAGAAAATCTTAATGATAATTAGTCCCATTCTAATCAGAATTAAATATTAGTGCAAAATATTACATCAAATTATTAGAGTCACATCGAGAAGCTAAACGGTTTATCCGATAATGTGGCCGGATTTTAGGCAAAAAAAAGCCAATCACTAAAACAGGCGATTGGCATATATATAGTTGTGAACAATTTCATTCACTAACAACGTCAGTTGGCTAGGTGACCCTTCGGCTTTAAAAGGGTCACTTATGCTAATGCAACCACCGTGCCATCTTTTAAATCGTCTAAACCACTGCTTTTTGTCAAAAACCACCAATATTTGCCGGATCATCTTTGCAATTTGCAAATATAACAAATGCAAATTGCAACAATCGAAATGTCGTGAGCCTAATGTATAAGCGCATGACTTAATTTTATAAAATATCTGTAGCGCATAACCTAAACATTTACATAGTGTATGCACCCGAAGTGCGCTTCAGCCCACAATATTCTCTTCATGGTCATATTTAACATGGCGCATATCCAATGAGCTACATAGACTAAATAGATAATTATAATCATCCTAACCATAAGGATTCTAATGAGGTTGGCAGGCAACATGCGAACGCTGGGCTATCTAGTGGTCGTTTTCATTTCTTACAATAGTTGGGCAGATCAAGACGTTGTCGTCGGTTTACGCTGGCTACATCAATATCAGTTTGCCGGCTATTATGCCGCCGTTGACCAAGGGTATTACAAACAAGAAGGTCTTAATGTCACCTTGATCCAAGGTCATCCAGGCATCAATGTCATGGATAAGGTTGTAACTGGGGAATATGACTTTGGGGTCGCCAATGGCGATCTGGTGCTAGCAAGAATGAAAGGTAGACCTTTAGTCGCATTAGCCGCAATTTTTCAACACTCCCCTTCTGTGTTACTCACCCTTGCTTCCTCTGGAATAGATAAGCCAAAGAAGCTAAAAAACAAGTCAATCATGACCCTCAACGGCCAGCCTTATCCTGAGTTTTTGGCCATGTTTAGTCACGCTAACGTCGCACTCGAAGATCTCGAAATGAAGCCGAGCTCTTATCAGATCCGTGACCTAATTGATGGAAAAATTGATGCATTCAATGGCTACTTAACCAATGAACCCTACCTCCTTGATAAGCTCAATGTTCGTTATCATGTGCTCAATCCAGCAAAAAGCGGTTCTGACTTCTATAGCGATATTCTTTTCACCAGTGAAGCATTGCGCCAGTATTCGCCTGAAGTAGTAAAAGCTTTCCGACGTGCAACTTTAGACGGGTGGCGCTACGCACTCGATCATCCTGAAGAGGTCATTCAAAGTATTCGCTTTAAATGGGGTTCTCATAAATCGCTCGATGAACTTCGCTATGAAGCACTCGCAATGAGCGGCATGGTTCGACCAGAGTTAGTAGAAATTGGTTACATCAACGCTGAAAGAATTGCGAGTATGGCACAAGTATTTGTTGAGCATGGCCACGCCGTTGACACCTCCCTACTCGATGACTTTGTCTACAAAGAAGCACAACAAGAGATTGATATTGCCAGCCATAGAATCCTTTTTCTTACTTTGGTGATTACTTCGATGGGTGGCCTATGCGCCGTGTTATTGCTCGTCTCTCGGCAGCTCCATGCTGAGGTTAAAAAACGAAAAGCCGTCGAAGAGCAATTACGCTACCTAGCATCCATTGATCCTCTCACCGAATTGTGTAACCGCCGAAGTTTCAAAGCGGCAAGCAAACAAGAGGAAGCCAAAGCGATAAGCAATCGTTCAGCCTATAGTATTTTATTGCTCGACATAGATTTCTTTAAAGCCATCAACGACCAGTATGGTCATGATAGTGGGGATAACGTAATTAAAGAAGTCGCAAAAATCATTCAACTGCTAACAAAAAGTGGAGATATTTGTGCACGTTATGGTGGTGAAGAGTTTATTATCATGATGCCTGACAGCGGTTTTAACGAGTCTGTCAGTATGGCGCAGATCTTGCGCTCCCACATTAATAGCCAGACCTTTACTTCAAAAACTGGCCACACTTTCAAAATCACGGCCTCATTTGGCATTGCTGAATGGGATAAGGCACTACCAATAGACTCTATCATTAGTCATGCAGACCAAGCCCTCTACCTCGCCAAAGCGTCTGGTCGAGACAATATCAAGTGTTATACCTCATCTAAGACTATTGAAGACAACTGTGCCGTTGAAGTACGCGCATAAAAATACCCTTATTGCCGACTCTCCTTGTCGTCGATAAGGGTATATTTGTTAGCGAGTTTTGAAGGCTATGCTTAATGAGGTTAAGCGGCCTGCTGAGCCGAAACTGGCGTTGGTTTGATATTTGGCTCAGGTACATTTTGACAGTTGCAAGTGCGGCAGTAGAGGTGGCGTTCCATCTCATAGTAGTGTTCCCCACTCAGGAACTTAAACACCAACTGGTTCGCATTCTGAATCTTCTCCAATAACGTCGTACATTGTGTCTGGGATTTTCTCATAACTTCTTTATGGTCAGTCACTTTGTCGCACACTTCACAATATACTTTTGGCATCGTCTTGGGTCCTTTTATACAAGATCAGATTCAGGGTTCATGTTATTGACACAATTAAAACAAACTCGTTCCATAGAATTAATTCGTTCGGTAAAATTTTGTGCAGCAGTTAACAAATTAATGTCCGTTAAAAGACATCCTGTTGAATAATCTTGAGCCAGATCAACAATTAGACGAGCTAAAACAAAAAAGCACCATAAAGGTGCTTTTTATAAATGCCTGAGAAAATCGTGTTTCCAAAACACCGACTTACTGTAGAGTCGTTAAACTTCACCCTGCTGTTGGGCTTGCTTAACTAGAGCCTGACGTTGAGCTTCAATGTCTGAAGGTACTTGGCTTTCCTGAGTGGTTTGTAATTCCGTTTGGGAACCCACTTCTTGTGGGAAAAATACATAGTACTTGTTGATAGTCATGATAGAACCTCAATGTGATTTACTACGCTATTAGTATCTCCTTAGGATAAAAGCTCTACATCCTCCACATTGATGTTTTTCTCGGCGTAGTTGTGGAGGCGTAGGTTACTCCTTCTTTAGTATGTTATCAATAAGCAATGCAAACATACCGTAATTCAAGCTATGCAGGCTCTGTCTGAGTAGCCATAACCTCTGCTCGTAGGTCTTTCTTCAAGATTTTTCCTGTCGCACTCATTGGCAAAATCGGTCTGATTTCGACAGAACGTGGATACTTAAATGCCGCAACATGGTCTTTACCCCACTCAAACAGGTTTTGCTCAGACTCGACTACGCCCTCTTTTAGTACGACATAAGCCTTTATCTCCTCTCCATACTCCAGATGAGGAACACCGATGACAGCGACCATAGCCACAGCCGGGTGAGTCATAAACACTTCTTCGATTTCTCTTGGGTAGACATTAAAACCACCACGAATGATCATATCTTTAACGCGATCGACGATATAGAGGTTGCCAATTTCATCAAACTGCCCGACATCACCGGTATAGAACCAGCCATCTTTAATTGCTTGCTGAGTCGCTTCTGGTCGGTTGTAATAACCTTTCATGACATTGTGACCGCGAATGGTAATCTCCCCCTGCTCTCCTTGGGCAACTTGCTCACCAAACGCATCCACGAGGCGAATTTCAACCCCTTGAATTGGCTGACCGACTGAGCCAGGAATACGTTCATAATCTAGGTGATTAAAGCTTGCAATCGGACTGGTTTCTGACAGGCCATAACCTTCTAAAACTGGCACTTCAAATCGCTGCTCAAACTGACTTATAACTTCGGTAGGTAATGCTGAGCCACCACTAATGGCGATTCGAATAGAAGAAATATCACTACTATCTTGGCAATGTAAAATGCCGATAAACATGGTTGGCACGCCAGCGAACACTGTCACTTGATGCTTCTCGATCAACTTAAGCACCTGTTGAGGTTCAAACCTTGGCACCAACACCATCGTTGCTCCATTTAACACGGATGAGTTCATCTGCACTGTTTGGGCAAAAGTATGAAATAGCGGCAGGGTCACCAGCTGCTTATCATCTCCTTGCATAGCACATATACATTGAGCAACCATAGCATTACAAACGATATTACTGTGAGTAAGCTCTGCACCTTTTGGCATTCCTGTCGTACCACTGGTGTACAAGATAACCGCAGTATCTCCATCATCACGAGAAACGTAATCACTGATCGGTGCATTTTCAGCAATAAATGCCGTTAATGTTTGCTCCCCCTGCCACTCGCATTGAGACTGATCGGCGGTCATTACAATCATTTTTTCACACTGACCAACCTGCTCAAATGCTGCCTTACCCATTTTCGCCATTGGCAGTTCTGGCGTTCCTTCAAAACAGAAGTAAAATCGCGCATCTGAGTCTTCTAAGTGGAACTTAATTTCCCGCTCACGGAGTAATACATTGAGCGGTGCGACCACACCACCAGCCTTAAGCACACCGTAAAAAATGATCGGGAAGAAGGGTAGATTTGGACAACTTAACGCAACTTTATCTCCAGTATTTAAACCTGCATCAATTAAGGCCGATGCGACTTTGCCTGCCATTAAATCAAACTGCGCATAGGTCAGTTCAACATCTCCACAGATTATTGCGGTCTTGTTTGGTTTGAGTTGTGCGTTTCTAGCCAGTGCTGCTGCCAAATTCATCGTTGCATCTCCATTTATGCCAAATGAGTTCTCATCGTGTTCTCATTGTTGAGGCAAATCTAATGATCGTCATTTCATATGTTAATCATTTGTGATCATATGCACCAAATTCCATTGAAAACAGTGCATAATGGTGACGAGAAACTCGATTTGGTTTTACTAGTGCAATTGAACAATTGACTGCTAAAGCAACTTTGTATAACGACATTGTGTCTAATTACGCAGATCGAGGCCGAAAACTCAATTTTGGCAATATTTCCTCAAACGAATTAGACACTTCTAAACTAACGTGCTGTAATTTATCTAATTGACTAAATCATTAATTTAGGTGATGAGTGTGAAATTAGACAATGGAATTCAACTTGATATCTTAGCAACCGATATCAAAGCGGAACTCGCTGCTAACGAAGCAAAGTTTAGATTTCAGGGCATTCATAACGAACCCCTAGCAAATGACTTATTGATGGCTCAAGTCAGTTTAGATGTTGAGCATGGCGTGCAAATCATTGGCGACGGCTTTCAAATGCTTGCTCAAACCACTGGCACACCAGAAAACCCGATTGATATTGGCCGCTGTCCCGACAATAACGAAAGTTATCGTATCTATTCAAGCACCGCAGCTAAACGATATTACAATACGCTGGTGATAGAACACGCTGACGGCTATGTGCTGTTTGGCTTTACCAGTTGTTTGAGGTTTGCTGGATATTTTGAAATAGAAGCCATTCAAACTGGCTACAACATCTTGATAAGAATCGACGGTGAACATACACTACCTCAACACTGGGACACCAATACGTTGGAAAGTGTTTGTGTACTCACCGGAGATTCACTCTCCACCCTCTATACCCAATATGCCCACTTAGTTAATGCCCACCACCCTACTCGCTCAGGTGTACTCAAAGACACACCTATTGGTTGGTGCTCGTGGTATGCCTACTATGCCGAAGTCAATGAACGCAACGTTCACGCCAACGTGGCAAGAATGAGCGATAAACTTGAGCACCTTGAGTGGGTGTTACTTGACGATGGTTACCAAGCTTACATGGGAGACTGGCTTACTCCGTCAGAAAAGTTTTCCTCTGGAGTTGAAGAACTCATCCACTGGATCGCACAGCAAGGTAAAAAACCGGCTATCTGGATGGCACCTTTTATAGCGGAGCCCAACTCAGAGCTTTTCAAAAACCATCCCGACTGGTTTGTGCGCAATGATGTGGGAGAACCGCTTAAAGCCGAAGATGTCACCTATGGTGGGTGGCGGTGCACACCTTGGTATGTATTAGACACTTCCCACCCTGATGTTCTAGAGCACTTAGAGGCCACGGTTAAGATCATGGCTGAGCAATGGGGTGTGCAGATGTTCAAACTCGACGCCAATTATTGGGGAACATTAAAAGGTAAAAGATATCGAGAAGGCGTAACGGGAGTAGAAGCCTACCGCATGGGCATGGAGGCTATCACCCGAGGCGCAGGCAAAGCGCTCATTCTTGGTTGTAACGCCCCCATGTGGCCATCACTTGGGTTAGTCGACGCAATGCGAGTATCGGATGATGTGGAACGCAACGCCCACCGATTTGAACAAATCGCAAAAGAAACCTTCTATCGATCATGGCAACATCGCAAGCTTTGGCAAATTGACCCTGATTGTGTAGCCCTGACTTCTCTTGCCGATCAACACGCTGATCAGCGCGCATATGATTTTCACCGCACCGCCGTGTTAGCCAGTTCGGGAATGCTCTTATCAGGTGATCCACTGCCTGAAATCAGTGATTATGCCCGAAGCAGTTTTAACAAACTTATCAAACGAGTAAAGCACAACCCAAATTCTGCCAAGTTTACTTCGCTGACATTAAACCACGCTTTCTTAAAGCTCACGCTACACAATGATTTACATTGTCTATTTAACTTCGATCAAAATGAAAAAGAGCATACATTGACCTCTGATCATCCAGTTTACTGGTATGATTTTTGGACAGGAAAACGTCTGTGTGAAGAGCCAATGCAACTATTACAGGTTGGCATAGACAAAGGGCTAAATGCTCGCGCGATTTTAACTTCTGATAAATGAATCAAACAGTGCATTAGCTAAGACACAAATTAAACATTGCGCACAATTTAATTGCCAATAATTAAATTTATCCTTATAGTGATGGACAAGTTATTCCTGTTACACCAACTAAATTACGAGAGGATGTATGTTCGCTGAGTACACTGCAACGATCTGGGGACTTTGGTTCATTATCGCTACTATCATTGTTCAGGGCTTTATCGCAATGCGTGCCCACCGCAAGCAAAGTCACTATGTACCTGGTATTGTTGACCAAAACTTGAGCCATGAGTCTTTTGTTTTCCGTAGCCACCGAACCCATCAAAACTCGTTAGAAAACATCGTACAACTGCTCGTGCCTGCGGCATTAGGTATGGTGGTAGGTGCCAATCCAGCATGGCTTGCGGGATTTGTTTGGTTTTATGCTACGGTTCGTATTGCGCACATGGTCCTGTTTTACAAAATCGCCACAGAGAAAAACCCGAGCCCACGTAGCTACTTCTTTATTTTGGGGTATTTTGCCAATATTGGCTTGATGGTGTTGGTGGCAATATCTATGGTTTGATAACCATAGATATTGTATTTTTTGAAGGGATTGTAGTGGCATAGTGAATTTGGCCACCTGATTAGAGGTGTTAAGATGCACCTCGTACACAACAGGTGGAACTATGACAAAACGTACGAGAAGAACTTTCAGTCCAGAATTCAAACTTGAAGCAGCTCAACTGGTTGTTGAACAAGGCTACTCCGTTGATGAAGCTGCCAAAGCTATGAATGTGAGCAAGTCAGCTATGGATAAGTGGGTAAGGCAACTCAAACAAGAACGGAAAGGCATTACCCCAAAGGCCTCACCGTTAACGCCAGAACAGATTGAAATTCGAGAGTTAAAGAAACGGATCGCTGAGCTTGAAAAGCACAATGAAATCATAAAAAAGGCTACAGCTCTGTTGATGTCGGACTCACTGAAAAATTCTCGATAATCGATCGACTCAAACAGAGCTACAGCATCACAACGCTTTGCAATGTCTTCGGCATCCATCGAAGTAGTTATAAGTATTGGAAGCGACGACCAAGAGCGATTCCTGCATTAGAAGTTCAAACTCGAGCGCTTGTACAAGAGGCTCATAGTGCTAGCAACGGCTCTGCTGGGGCTCGAACGATTGCTGGCATCGTAACTAATGCTGGCGTTAATTTGAGTCGCTATCGAGCAACTAAAATCATGAAAAAGCTTGGGATAGTGAGTCGACAGCTACCGAAGCACCGATATAAGAAACCGTCTCCCGAGCATGTGGAGATCCCGAATCACCTTGAGCGCCAGCTCGCTGTTACGGCTCCAAATCAGGTGTGGGTTGGTGATGTGACTTATGTCTGGACGGGAAACCGCTGGGCTTATCTAGCCGTTGTACTGGACTTGTTTGCTCGTAAACCAATTGGTTGGGCGATGTCTTTTTCGCCCGATAGCCAGTTGACGGTCAAAGCCTTAAAAATGGCTTATGAAAGCCGTGGCAAGCCGAAAGGAGTTATGTTCCATAGCGATCAGGGAACACATTACACGAGCCGTAAGTTCCGTCAGATTTTATGGCGTTATCAGATTAAACAAAGCTTATTGCGTAGAGGAAACTGTTGGGATAACAGCCCGATGGAACGCTTCTTCAGAAGCCTAAAAACAGAATAGGTGCCAGCTTGTGGCTATCGAAGCTTAACGGAAGCCTGGAACAGCATTGTTGGCTACATCATCAGATATTACAGCCAAGTCAGGCCGCATCAGTACAATGGCGGTCTCACACCAAATGAGTCGGAAAGACTTTACTGGGAAACTTACAAAACTGTGGCCAATTTTAGTTGACCACTACACTCCCTTCTTGTAAGGGTCTTCTATTGTGCTTACACCAATCCAGTGTACATAAAGAAAGCTATTGTGTCTTGCGGTAGGTACTAATTCACACAGAACTTCAACGTGATTACGCTCAGTGCCATAATATCGGCGGGGTGCCCGTGCAGATCGCTGTCACTTATAGCAACTCCAGTGAAGGTGATTATTTATACGCTTATATTAAGTTGATTTTGATTCAAAATTAAGCCCTCCCGCGCGTAATTAAGAAGGTTCATCACAAATAATACGTAGTCACTTACACAATTAATTAAACTTTTTTGCAGTGCTTCCAAGCCGTGCTGCCCAGCTAACAGCGGCACGCTCTAATACCTCATAACAAGCATCAAATGCATCATCAGACTGTTTATACGGATCATCAATATGTCCTTGTCCAATCCATTGTCCTATAAATAGCGTCCTACCACCAGAGCCAGGGGCAATCTCCATCACTTCTTGTCTGTGCTGTTCTGTCATTACTAAGATAAGGTCATATCCTTTTGCCAACTCAGCGGTTAACGGTTGAGAAGTATGAGAGCTAAGATCTAGCCCCTTCGTTTCTGCCACATTGATAGAGCCTTGGTCTGCCTTTGCACCAGCAATACCAAGCGAGGAAACCTGAGTACCAGCAGAGCCAATCTGTTTGTTTGGCAAATGACGTTTAAAGATAGCTTCTGCCAAAGGTGAACGACAGATATTTGCCGTACAGATAATCAATATCGAATTAAACATATTGTTCCTAAAACAAGGTTACTCAACCACAAAGGCTTTGCGATTTTGTGCTGGTAGCTTTGAGCAAGCAAAGGCAACAAACAGAATGAAGATAAAGGTCAACGCATTTGCCATAGGCTGCAAGTTAAAATCTACAGAAATATGGATGAGCATACCAATAATTGCCATAGTACAGCCAAGAGCCAGCCCTTTCATGGTGCGACTATTTCGTTTCTTTTGTACTTTAAGGCTTGTAAACAGTGCATAGAGTACCATCATTCCTAACATCAGCGTGGCTGGAATACCTGCTTCCACTAAGAACTGAATGTAATCGTTATGGGCGTGGTCATAAAAGCCAATGTAAGCTTTACTGTAACCGGGAAATACTGTGTAGAACGACGCCAAGCCAGTGCCCGTCAGTGGATAATCTTTGATGATATCTAAACTCCAGATCACCACCTGATCTCGCGACTCGGCTTCGATTGAAGTTTCAACAAGACGCTGCTTAACTTTCTCTAGCCCAAATAGCGTTCCTACTACAAAGGTATCGATGGCAAGCACAGACAGCACTAAAACGGTTAATGCCCTTGGTTTATCTTTGTAGATCACTAGTGCAAGCAAACCGCCAATGGTAGTTGCTGCAAAAAATGCTGTATTACCCATACGCGAGCGGGTCATGACCAACGCAATAACCATGATGATCAGCGCTAATCGCACCATCATCTTGGCACTAAGCATGCCTGATAACCAACGTTTGATACGAATAAACCATGAACCCGATGGGCTAGTGTGTAGCTCAGTAACAATAAGTCCAAGCCCCATACATAAACACATCATCAAGTAGTTGGCTAAATGGTTCTTATAAACAAATGACCCTGTAGCGATATGTTTTTCAGGATAGCCAAAAACTAGGCTTTCTGTTGTTCCTAAAAGAACCATTACCGCAGCATAAAATGCTTGGAAACAACCACTGATCACTAATGCCATAATCGCTATCTTTAAGCGGCGGCCACAATTGATTAGTAAAATTGCATTAAACAAAAACAACCAATAGCTGACACCTCGTAAAAGAGAGGTAAGCGTCATACCTCGGTCTAGCGAGACCGAGTAATCTGGTGCACCTACTAGGGTGTAGATTGATTCCGCTTTAGGTGACAACAGCGCAACCAGTGACTGGGGTAATACCGTGGTTTGCAATAATACCCAACACTGAAACAGCCCTAGCGGAACCAATAGAAATTTGAACTTCCAGACATGTTGCCAAGGAAGATTACGGCCATAACAAAACAGTAATCCGATGCTTTGTAGTGAGATCCAGATCTCTGCGATAGACCATGCCCAAGGACGGTTGCTACCTAAAGGAATAGGTAACCAAACCAGCAAGGCTAAAAAACTAAAAAATAAAATGCGCTCTAATCTTGGCATGTGAACTCAAATGAAAAAGACGAAAAAGCCCACAGCCAGACAAACGAATGGTGTGGGCCTTGATTTTAAGTGCGATTAGTTAGGTGAAACTACGCCTGAACCGCCGCCGCCATTGCCGCCAACAGCAAGAGTTGCTGGAGGAGCAATGGCATTAGCAAGTGCATTGGCGTTACCCGCTGCAGTAGCATCAGAAACTAACGTAGGGTCAATGCCAGCCAACAATGCTGCTGTAGTGATGACTTCATTACTGACTTCATACTTACGAGCAAGCTCAACAATCTGATCAAGAAGCTCAGGATTGGCTTCAATTGCAGATTGTACGATGGTTTGTGCATCTACCGAGCCATCAGCCAAAGCCGCTTCCACAAGATCTAGCATGTTCTCTTGATCAGCTTGTAACAGAGTTACAATTGAATCAGGGTTCTGATCGATCTGCTGAAGAAAGCCTTGTGCTTCCTGCTGTGTCAATGCGAAAGAGCTGGTACTAAAAAGTGCCAATACTAACGCAAATGAGGATGTCTTAATTTTCATTAATTCGATCCTTTTGGTTACTACTTATCCTTGATTGGTAACGAAATTACGGCACAAAGAATGATTTGTTTTCAAATTTGAAAACCAGTTTAACTCAATTAATGAGTTAAATCATTTACGCCAGGAGGCGTAAATTCTTAAAGGGGCCAAACTATTGACCCCTGCCATTACTCAATCACAACCGAACAGATCACGAGTGTAAACCTTGCCAGCAACATCTTTAATCTCATCAACCATTCGGTTAGATACGATTACATCACAGCTTGCTTTAAACTCATCAAGATCAGTTATTACTTGTGAATGGAAGAACTCTTTTTCTTCTAGTACAGGTTCGTAAACGACTACCTCAATACCTTTCGCTTTAATGCGCTTCATGATGCCCTGAATACTTGAAGCCCTAAAGTTATCAGAGCCAGATTTCATGATTAAACGGTAGATACCTATACGTTTTGGATTTCGTTTTAAGATCGATTCAGCGACGAAATCTTTACGAGTAGTATTGGCATCTACAATTGCACCGATAATACTATTAGGAACGTCTGCATAGTTTGCTCGTAGTTGCTTTGTATCTTTTGGTAGACAGTAACCACCATAACCAAAAGATGTGTTGTTGTAGTGAGAACCGATACGCGGATCTAACCCAACACCCTCAATGATTTGACGAGAGTCCAAACCATGAGTTTCGGCGTAGGAATCTAACTCATTAAAATACGCAACTCGCATTGCTAAATACGTATTTGAAAAGAGCTTAACTGCTTCTGCTTCTGCTTCTGCTTCTGCTTCTGTTGAGTTAGTGAAAAGAACTTCGATATCTTCTTTCTCTGCACCTTCAACCAACAGAGCGGCAAATACTTTTGCTCGTTCGCTTTGCTCACCAACTATGATTCTTGAAGGGTACAAGTTGTCGTAAAGAGCTTTTCCTTCCCGCAAAAACTCAGGGGAGAAAATCAAGTTTTCACAGCCCAATTCCTTTTTGATACGTTCTGTATATCCAACAGGTACGGTAGATTTAATTACCATTACTGATTCAGGGTTGATTTCCATTACGTCTTTGATTACAGACTCGACTGAACTAGTGTTGAAGTAATTTGTTTCAGTATCATAATCTGTCGGTGTAGCAATAATTATATAAGCAGCATTAGCAAATGCTAGATTTTTATCCAACGTTGCGACTAGGTTGATGTCCTTATCAGAAAGAAAAAACTCAATTTCCTTATCTACAATAGGGGATATTCCAGCGTTAATTAAATCAACTCTATCATCGATAATATCTAAAGCAACCACCTCATGCTTTTGAGCCAGAAGCACTGCATTTGATAAACCGACATAACCTGTACCAACTATAACTATTTTCATTTTATTCTAACAATACTAAATTAACAAAACTCGCAATAATAAACTAAATAAACTTGCAATTAGGAAGGTATACTTCATTAAATTTCAATAGGTTGCACATCCTAGCACTACCAATAGAGAGCCCAATCGTGTGGTTAATCATTAGGCGTATATTGTAGTTCTGAACAGAACTCAAAAACTGCAATATCAAATTGATCTTCTCTTCTTTATCAAGCATATCCCATTTATCAAAGCGCATATTAAAGTCAAATGCTACGACTTTAGGAGTTGAATTTCCAAACATCTTAGCATAATTGAGGTGTTGTATTTTTGATGTATTTTCGGTTGTAGCGTGTGCTATTAATAGATGGGTGTTATACCATGTTGGCCGCACATTCCTGCTACGAAAAAGAATGTATTTCAGTTCTTCTTGGCTAAATAAAGAGTATCTCACATGACTCTGTAAAACGTATAGAGAATTAGCAGTGTTGGAAGAGTAATTATCAAGGCCAACAATATCCTCAACTATATCATTGATCATACGATAATCTTCCGACTTAGGTTCATAAGTTTGTTTTGCTAAACTACCCACTACTTTTCCCAAAGCCTCTTCGTACAAACTAGTTCTGAGTTGAAAAGAGGAAAGCAGCAAAAGTAGAAAACAGATCAACACGTGTGCAATCCAAAGTAAACTTCTGTTACAAAATATAATCAACATCATCTCCTAAAAACATCTAAAGCAGTACCTTCTTTGACTTTTTCACCATACACATAAGTATAAATGGAATTATCGAATAACCAGCAATGCCATTTAAAAAAGATGATTCTAAAAGTGATGTAACAAGCACGTAAACAGATAACCCCACTGCTAATCTATCATTATCAACCACAAAGAAATTGTAGAGCACTATTAAAATACTCAACCCCCCTCCAATAACACCCATGCTAAATGTAGCTTGCAATACTAAGTTGTGGGCATGTGCTGGAGTATAACCAATTATATAACTTAACTCTGGCAGTGCAATTGACGTAACACCAATACCGTAACCCACCAATGGATTATCTATAATTTTACTTATAACAGCGGGCCATATATGTGTCCTTCCAGTAAATGTCAATACTTCGTTCGGGTCTCCATGTCTAGAAATAGCTCTCAATAATGTATCAGGTTCTAAACAGAGAAAAACCACGACCATAGAAATCACATATAATATCAGGCTAATTATTACTGCTTTATATTTAGTATTAGGAGCAATGAAGAAGATTGCTATCAATAGTGAGACTAAGGCAGTTTTACTATCACTTTTTAGGAGACAGAAAGAAGATATAGTGACCATTATTAATAGCCACTTATTTTCCAAAATTCCAACCTGTCGAGAGTAGTATAATAGAATCAAATATACTGCGCTGAACCCCCCCATAGCATTAGATGTAGAAAAAACCCCACTCATCCTCGGACTAACATATAACATACCGCTGAGCCAGTATATATGCCTACCAAGGGTTGGAATTAAATAGTAATAAACAATTGAGCAGATGGTACAGAATGCAAATGAATACAACACTACTTTGAGCATGCCAAATGTTCCGAGCCTAGTATCTAGTGATTTTAGCATTAAATAAAAAGCTATGTAGGATAACAGATTGATAAAACTTCGAGCCGGGGCTATAGAGAAAGGTAACAATAAAAAACCCAAAACAAAGAACAAAACTAATAGTTTTTCATGTCTATTTAATTCAATAGCATTCCTACTAAACACATAAAATGCGAATAAAAAACTCCCACCCCAAGACATCAACCTAAATAAAATTTGAAAATCTACTGTTTCACTTCCATATTCTCTGATTCTAAAAACGAAAATAGAAAACACAGTAAACAACAAATAAATCGAGTAGTCTAATTTACTGAAACTGTTCATTTACTATTCTAGCTTGCTGAAAAGTGAGACTTACTGCAACTACAACCCAGCTTATCAAAACAACTATTGATGGATTAATCATTATAAAACTGTCACCAATAAACACTAAAGAGAAACTAACAAGCAAACTAAGAGTCCCTAAAAAATAAGATCTATTAATTAGATTCAAACTACCTAGTTTAAGTAAAACCAACTCTCGAGATCGACAAACCGACAACATAATAAATACCCCTCCCCAAACAGCAAGAGTCAACTTAGTTGGAATCTCACTAGGTAAATAGAAAACGCCCATAATTAATGACCCAAACCAAAAACAAGTAGTAGTTAATAATAAAGATATAAGTAAATACCTAAAACCAACTAACTTATAGGAATTTTTTAGTTTACATAGACTAAGATCACGCTGATCAACCAATTCCAGCGACTTAATTATTATCTGAGTAGGCTGATATATAGATCTTGCAACAAACATCGAGCTAACTATAGATGATGAATAAAGATAAGGCGAAATAAGAAAAGGAACATGGACAATAAAAAGTTGGGAGGTAGACTGGTATATCCTATGAACAACTGCTATTTTATCAGTAAAAAAGGTTTCTAAAACGTTCCTAAAACTATAAACACTACAGTACTTACACATAACAATAACATCGATAGTGATGCATAACATTAATACGAAAAATAAATTATCGAAAGAAAACGCGCTAAATAAAATCAACAAAAACGTAAAGAATAGAACCGTAAAACTTGAAATATTAATTGTTGACTTATTACTTATAACAGGAGAAATATACTTAAGGTTTTCATGCAAGAAAATATACAAAAAAACTAACATATATGTCACGAAACTATATGTCTCACATAAAACAATAATCAATAAACCGATAACAATGGCAACAGAGGAAATATACAAAGACACAGTGCTTAATATATCACTAGATACACTTATAATTGTCTGGTTATTTATGGGTATTAAAAAAACACACCTATATAGAGAAAGAAAAATCAATGTAACCGTCATAGATATACCGTAATACACAACATAATCCTGACCAAGATACTTTAAGGATGCAAAAGTAACTAAAAAATTAAATATAGACAATACTGTAGAGTCCAATGCTTGCAATATTTTCTCTTTCACGATGCGACTCTACTCACCATATATTTGACAAGGCCGTCACTCTTCGGTGAATATAAAGCACTCATTTTAAGTGGTTCATTCGCTATTTTTCTTACTGCTTCTATTATATCTACTGTATCTGAACAAACTCTAAGTAAGTCATTTTTATTATCTCTATTTCCAAACAACTTTACAGTATCTATTTGATGATCATTCCTGTGTTCATTAAACTTACTAAGTCTTGGAAGAACTATAAGTGGTTTATTATAATCCATACTACTAATTATGGTCCCCATTCCAGCGTGAGATATTAATATATCTGAATTGTTTACCAGCTCTTTGTACTTTTTATCATCAAGAAAATCGACATAATTGATATTTTTAGGCTTATAATTGCCATTTCCTATCTGGGCAAAAACTTCAAATTTTTTCAAGTATTCATTGTTATCTAAGAAATGTATTAGCCTATCAAATGGAAGTTGTGCTCCGACTGTTACAAATATCTTTTTCATATTACATTCCCGTAATAACTAACATGTTTTTCTTCTAAATGTTCCCACTGTGTAATAGTTTCACCTGCTATATGCTTTGCAATACGGCCAGACAGCGACAACTTTTGAGTATTTGCGATACTATCAATCCATATAGTGTCTAGTCTAAAAACACGTCCTAAAATAAGACCTAATAAACCTGGTAAAGCCCCAGTTGTAACAATTAAATCTGGGTTGGTTTTGGATATCACTTTATATAACTGATAAACCACCTTAAAAGTTCGAATTAAAGAGTCTCGAGAGATATCATCTATTAAAAACTCATTATCATTGTTAACAATATCAGAGCTTCCAACACGAGTTCTTACGTGAAAGTGTTTTACATCAACATGTTTAATTTTATTAAACAGGCGACATAACTGCACGTTATGCCCCCCACTAGAAGCTATTGTTAATACCTTTCTCTTCTTCATGTATAATACCTAGATATTTAGTGTGGATACCAAATTTGATTATTTTAGCAGGGTTCCCAGCAACCATAGAGTTAGAGGGTACTGATTTAGTTACAACTGAACCAGCTGCGACAATACACTCATCGCCAATAGTAACACCGGGCATAATTAAGGAATTACAACCAACAAAGCATTTATTGCCGATTTTAGTTGATGTGTGTAAATTTCTACACATATCATGAGTTAATATTGTTGCATTAAAAGCAACATATGAACCAGCCCCTATTGTTATTCCCTTAGGGTTAGTTTTATCCAAATTTGCCTTTAGAGATATTCTCGCTGTATGATGAATGTTCATTTTAAAAAACATTCTGTAATATTGTGTAAAACAACCAAGAATAAATTGCCTAACATGTACATGTAAAAATCTCTTCATCGCCTAGTTTCATCCCTTTCCCATTTATGCGTGCTATTTGTTTTATAAAGCATTTTCGCTCTAAATTTACAGAGGCATGAAACGCATATGTATATAATCCCACTGATATAAGATTCACTTTTAATCATTAAGTTAATCAATGTTCCAGGGGTATTAGTATCACCAGAAATATTAGCAATTGACTTATTTATTTGATAATTACCTAGTTTACTTCTTGTTTTTATTTTCACCAATGAAGATGTATCTTTAGGTGCAAATACTACACTAGTTGCATTAGGAACCAACTTTAACCTATCTTTTCCTAAGATAGATTTTACATAGCCATCATCTCCTATTAGCAAAGGAAGGGGAAAACACTTTGTCATTGCAGTTTTAGACAGTAAGTAACAACCACTTCCAACCATGCCATTACTAAACTCAGGCGTCTTTTCTAGGAATTTATAATATTCCCGCACAATAACACTAGAATCAACCGTTTTAGTCTCTGGTTTTAATGAAGCATAAACATACTCAGTGTTATCAATAAACTTAAGAATATTAATAATTGAATTTTCACTAATTATCACATCAGCATCCTGGACCAACAAATGGTCGTATTTGATGTAACGCAGAGCTTCGTTAATTGCGTTAGATTTATTCCCTAATTCTAGTGATACTACTTCAATAACATCACTAATATTCTTTGCCACTTTAGCTGTATTATCACTACAACCATTAGGAACTACAATTATCTGAATATCATCAAGAAGTTCTAGATATTCATTCAGTACCTTTTTGATGTTTTTCTCCTCATTATATGCAGGGATAATTACGGATAACATATCAACTTTTCCCAATCACACTTGCTTGTTCTTGGGCCATTTGCGAGTATGCACTGTATGTATGCACTCCCTTCTTGGGAATAGATGCCTGATTAATTACAACACCATCAATGTATATTTCATGATGAGAAAATAACTCTGTTGCATGTCTATATACGGATTTGGTTGTGCTATTAGCTTTTAATACTAACATTATACCACCGGCTTTTTTACCTATAATAAACGCATCTTTAACTGGTAATATTGGAGGCGTATCAAATATTATTCTATCATATTTCTTCTCGAGGGTTGATATTAGTCTATCGAACGAATCGCCACTCAGCAGTTGCTGAGGGTTAGGAACTAACATGCCAGCAGGCAGCACATGTAAGCGAGATTCTTTTAACTCGCAAATACAATCATCCACAGATGTTCCCATCAATAAAATCTGACCTACCCCAGGTCGAGAGCTATCGATATTCAATCGAGGAGCAACCGATGGTTTTCTTAAGTCGCAATCAACAATTAGTACTTTTTCTAATTTTGAGAACGAATGTGCGAGTGTAATTGCACATGTTGTTTTACCTTCTCCTGGGACAGATGAAGAAATCGCAAACATCTTTCGATTTTTACCATGAAAATTAATCAATAAAGATGTTCTCAATGAATCTACTGACTCAGAAAAAGAAAGGTAATTTTTATTGTTAAAAACGTTTGAGTCTATCACATTAGCCTTACAGTTAATTTTTGGTAAAGATCCTGTAGGCAATAAGCCAAATGTTTTTTCAAAGTCTCTCATTGAGTCAATGGTGCTATTAAACATATCCTGTAATACTAACAACACTATGTACAACCCAAAACTACCTACAAAGGCCAATGAAATAATTAATTTTTTGTTGGGTTTACTTGGTAATTCTGGTATTAACGCATAGTCTGTAATACGTGCATTGGTAGCATTAAAATCACTTGTTGCAGATGTTTCTTTTTGTCTAGTTAAAAACAGATCGTATAAATTAGCATTTGTATCAACTTCTCGCTTAAGCGCATCATATTCACGCTTGACTACACTTAGCGCTTGGAATTCACCTTTTTTGTCTAATAACTCTGCTTCGAGCAAGCGTTCTTGCTCTCTTGCACTACTTAATTCTTTCCCTATCCCATTAATAAGCTTTGCTACCAACTCATTCGCACGCTTCTGAATGGAAGCAAGTTGAGCATTTGCCCGAATCATCCTGTCATGTTTGGGACCATATCGCTTAGATAATTCGCTAACCTCTTTCTCTGCATTTGCTTCTGCAAGCCTGATGTCTCGAACTTGAGGGTGATTAGATATTAATGAGATAGATGTTAACGTCTTAATGTCCGCGTTTTTATTGTTCTTTAACGCATTGTATAGAGCCTGGGTTTCAATACGTTTATCCGTTGCTTTTGACAGACGTTCAGTAAGGTTTGAAAGCTCTGAACTCGTTAGAGCCGAAATGCCACTATCATCGATCAATTTTTGCTTTTGCAAAAACGCCAAAAGTGCCTCCTCAGATGCATCAAGGTTCTGCTTCAACTCCTCTAGGCGTTGGTTAATCCAGCCCGTAGCTTGAGCTGTTACCAATAACTTCGATTCTAGGTTGTTATCTATGAACGCCTGACCTACTTCGTTAGCGATAGTAGCGGCTAGTTTAGGGTCTTGCGACTCAAACGAGATATAGACAAGCTGAGTTTTGCGAATAGGTGAGATTGTTAGCTTTGACTTAAACAGTTTTAAGACAGTTCGATTTAGCGCTTCATCTGCTGTGCTTTCATCCACCAATACCTCTTTATTGGAAAAATACGCTGCAATAAGGGGATGTGATTTAAGTTGCTGCTTAATTTCTGATAGAAGACTTGGTTCTGATTGGATTAAGCTAGGGTTGAACTCTTCCAATTGCTCTAGATTTAGCTTATCAATTACTCGTTGTGCTACCTGGTTAGACTTCAAGATTTCAAACTGTGTAAGGTAGTATTCTGCAGCCCTAGTATCAATACCAACAACTTCTTCAATCGAAACTGCTTTTTTCTGACTAGCTTCAATCAACAAAGTCGCAGTTGCTTTGTAAGTCGGCGTTATTGATAACACTACAAGTACTGAGATCGCCGTACATAAGAAAGCAAAAAGAAAAATAGAAGCCCAACGGGTTTTAATCAAGTGATAATAGTAGCCCAAGTCTATCATCTGCTCTTGAGCTGGTTTATCTTGGTTTAGAGTTAGCGACATGTTAACTTCCGAATTTATTTAGATATTGCATCAAAGCTTAAAAAAGACTCTGTTCGATAACGATGATATCGCCAGGCATAATCTTGCTTGAGAGTTTTACTTTGCTTTTCTTGGTGTCAGAACCTGATTTGGAAAGGTATACTCCATTGCGAGAAGCGCGGTCCGTAAAGCCACCAGCTAAAGCGATTGCTTTATCTACTGTTAGCCCAGGCTGAAACTCATACCCACCGGGCTTTTTTACTTCCCCATTCACGTAGATGTTTCTAAAACCGACAATGCTCACACGTACCTTAGGTGATATTAGGTAGCCATTCTTTAAGCCAGCACTCAATTCTTGCTTAAGTTGTTCTGGTGTTTTATTTAATGCTTTAATTTTGCCCAAGTAAGGGTAATCAAAGTGACCATCACCACTAATATAAAGGTCTTCAATGGATAGGTCTTCTTCTCCGTAAACTGAAATTTGAATTTTGTCTCCAGCACCAATGATGTAGGTGTTGTCATAACTAGAAGCAAGTAATTGCCAAGAAAGCACTAAACTTACAAGAGATATTAACTTTAGGAAGTAACGATACATACTTAACCTTAGAAAACTACGTTTGCGTTGATTGACCAAATGTTTTGATCATATGAATAGGTAGAAAGTGGAGAGTCATTCTTTCTATGACTCCAACCAGCAACGAGTTCAACTCGGTCGTAGATTTCATAACCTAAATTGAACACAGAGTTGGTGAGTTCATCTTCACGAGTACTCTCAGAGTAATCTTTTTGTAGATAGCTATACGACAAATCAGAGTACACATTTGTTAACCAGTAGTGCTTCCAACTTACTTTAGCCGAGGTTTGTTTGATATCAGTAAAACCTTGGTCCGCATCCGTAGTGTTCTGACCACCAGTGACATTAACTATTGAGTGATAGGTAGGCTTCCATTCTAAGTTCAGATCCCAACTAAAACCATTGAAGTCTTTGCGTGTACTACTATCGTAGTTTTTATCTTGGATACCAAAACGTAGTTTACCCGTCGTTTTACCAGAGATATCCCAGTCAGCACCTAGGTACAGGAAGTTATCGGTATAGTCTTGTGAGTTACCCGATGTATCCGATAGTTCAAATTTTCTATCATTTAAGTCGGCCTGGACTAAAACTTTAGTCGCCGGAAACATTTGATAGTAAAAAGCAAGATCAAGGCCTGTCTGTGTATAGTCTTTAAACCTTGTGTTTACGACACTGCCACCAAACGTAGTACCATCACGGAAATTAGTGTACTTAAGGTTTCGATAATCTATCGCTGCTTCAATTCGAGCTTTTGCACCTTCAGCACCGTACACATACACAGCTCTTGCGTCATGCATCTTATATTTTACTGGAGAGTTAATTGCCGAAGCGATTGCATCACCAGAGGCCACACCTGTGCCTCGAGCTTCATGCTCTTTTAGAAAAGCATAATCAAGCCCTAAGCCATGACGTCGACTAAAACGGATAAAATTGTTGGTAGTGAATGCATGGTCAGTATAGTTGTCATCACTGCTACTAGTATATCGACCAGTATCTAACTGGTAGGCAACTTGGTACTCATTGCCATTCTTATCTGATTTAAGCACTACCCCTGGTTTAGCTACAAATAGAGAAGATGAATCAGCTTTAAGACTGTTCGAATAACGACCGATATTGTCATCATAAGAGTAACCCGCTTCAAACAGAGGTAAAACCTCTAAGCCAGATTCCATGATATAACCGGTACTTTCAAGTGAGTGTACTTGTGAAGAAACGATTAATGTACCGATCGTAAGTAGTGATTTATGGCGAGTATTCATCTTGTTATGAACCTCATACTTGAATGATTGATTTTCGTTTAGGCACGCTACCGCCCCTAGGTTGTAGTTTCCATTGGGCATACCTAAATCCCATAAGTTGTTTGCTGACTAAATAGTCAGTTGTTAGATTTTTCTTCCTAGATAAGGAAGGATGTCCAAAAACAACATAAATATATTGTTTCTCAGCCATACTGGACTGCCTTAAAAGCCGCAAAGCATGACTACGCCATCACTCGTAGCAAGCGAGTGATAGGCACACTATTAGTTTCATATAATGATTATGGAAAGGCGGCTAATATGCCGTTTTGCCAACAAAGCCTTTAAATACTGTTAAGAAAATGATCTTCACATCAAGCCATAAAGACCAGTGATGAATATACTTGAGATCATATTCTACGCGTTTTTCCATTTTATAGAGGGTATCGGTTTCACCACGGTAGCCATTCACCTGTGCTAGACCTGTAATACCAGGCTTAACATGGTGACGAAGCATATATTTTTTGACTTGTGTTCGATATTCTTCGTTGTGAGCAACCGCATGTGGGCGAGGACCAACAATAGACATTCTGCCTTGCAAGACGTTAAAGAATTGTGGCAGTTCATCTAATGATGTTCGGCGAATAAATGCACCAAACTTAGTCACACGAGGGTCATTCTTTGTTGCTTGTTTCACCACCGAGCCATTATCACAAGTAGACATCGATCGGAACTTCCAAACTTTAATTGGTTTGCCATCTAAGCCATACCTGTCTTGTTTGAATATTACAGGCCCTGGCGACGATAATTTAACACCAATAGCAACCGCCAGAAGCACTGGGCTTATTAGGGCTAAAATGATTAAAGAGAATACGATATCTTCAAAACGTTTTAATATGGAACTTAGTCCTCTAAATGGCGTATCATGAATACTTACTACGGCTAAATTGCCTACGTTTTTCCATCGTGAGTGCATTAGATCAAACGTAAAGAAGTCAGGAACGAAATGGACATGAACGTTGGAGTCGGAAAACTCAGAAAGAATATTTTTGATACGTTTGCTCGCTTCCATTGGAAGCGCCACATAGACGTTTTTAACTTGGCGATTTTTGGCAAGATTTAATGCATCGTCAATGTTGCCACAGATTTCTGCTGGGAGGTTACTTCTAATGCTTTCATCTAGCCTTTCGACTGGTCTATCATCATAAAAACCAACAAGTTTTTCTTCAAGATTACTATTGCTTTCAAGTTCCCATGCCAACGCTAAACCCGATTCTGTTGCACCAACGATTACGGATTTACCCTCGTCATTTAGATGTAGAATTTTCTTTCTAACCTGGCAACTCACCCATCGCCAACCAACTAAGCAAAAGGGAGTCACGGTAAACCAAACTCCTAGTGCTACCCGCGAGTATGATTCAGATATTTTGAGGAAGAAGCCTAGAATAAGTGCAGATACAACACATAAAAACCAAGAGGTTAATACCGTCATGATGACTTGTTCAAATGAGTTATACTTATGCGGATGATAAGTGCCAGACAGCTCGGTAGTAAGCATGTAGGCAATAATTACCACGCAAAGTATCATCTGATACTGCGGGGAAAAGCTCCCAAGGTAAAGTAATGATGTCACCACCAATACTGCCGTAATATAGACTATATCTATCAAACGATAGACGAGCACTATATCTTCTGCATAGTGCTTAATTCGATTTCCGTATCTCAACTTAGCCACCTAGCGATTTTCAGAGAACCATTTCTACTTCTTATGAGATTCTCTTTGTTAGTTAATACACTGATTAACTCTCATTTATTGCACTAAATTAGTGCGAAATAGCCTATTCCATTGACTATTTCTTTAAAAATTACTGACAAACTTGCTGTTACATTTATTTTTGTAAGTTCATACTAAAGCATGACAACTTCATCAACAAAGACAAATATCAGCTTTATCTCCGCTTCTCAATCATGAGACCTATTAACATATCAATTGCATTAATTTTCGATCCACATGGATTACAGTATGTTATACCCACGAAATATTAAGGGAATTAATTAGCTATAAGAGCCTCAGAAAAATCCAGCCAATCACCTATAACCTTTAATATATTTAGCAACTTAACGTTATTCACATTTCTCTCAATTAAGTTGTAGTCAAATAAAAAGCAAGGGGTAATCTAGTCAAAGAAAAACGCATCGCAGGTCACATTTGAAATGTAATTGTTGTATTGCTTGTCAATATAGAAAGTGTTTCATCCCCTAACTTAACCAAGTAATGTGATACAGAGCATCACAAATAACCCCAGCGACAACACCTGCCAAAACTTCACCGGATCACGCTCTATTAATGGCAAAGCGTTCATAGGTTTAGCTTGAGAACTCTCATGAGTAAAATCATAAACAAACTCACTCACTTCTTGATACCTTTTCCCCGTTTCAAGGTGAGTGGCTTTCTTTAAAGCATAATCAACCCATTGTGGTATATCTGGTCGAAAAGTTCGTACAGATTGATATTTTAGTTTCGCAAGTGCTTGTTTGTTATGGCAATTGGACAGTTGAGCCCCGTAGGGCAGTTTCTGAGTAAGTAAGAAATAAGTTAATGCGCCCAAAGAGAACACATCCGCCTGTTGAGTTGCTAGCTCGCCAATAAAATACTCTGGCGCACTAAACTGAGCGGTGCCGGGAATTGCAAAACTTCTTCCTTTGATCTCCCCAATGCCAGCAACATGCACGGCGCCGTAATCGATGATCTTGACACTGCCATTGGCATCGATCATTACGTTATTTGGGCGTAGATCTTGATGGATCATCTGTTGGCGGTGCATCGCCTGCAAGCCTTTGGCGACTTGAGTGATGATATCTCTAACTTTTGCGAGCGGAGGGTTGGGGTTGTCTTGAAGCCAAGCGGCAAGGGGTTGTCCTTCCAAATACTCAGCGACGACATATAAATAGCGCTTCTCAGAAGGGAGCACTTCCAAAAGGTAAGGGCTATTTAGCTTCTGCCCTACCCACTCTTCCATCAAAATACTCTCTAGAAAGCTTTGTTCCGTTCGCATTTCAGCAGAAGGGATTTTTAGAGCAACTCTACGGCCTGTTTTTTCATGCTTAGCTAGATAAATATGACTGCGGCTAGTGACTGATAGTGCCCGTTCAATAACATAGCCATCAAATACTTGTCTTGCACTTAACGAAGGCGGCATCTGTAGAGTATCAAGTTGACTCGATACCTCGTTAAACTTTCGGCTTGGCAGCTGCTCAATCTTAACCAGTTGCAGGGACAAGTTATCGTCACTGCCATTTTCAAGCGCTAGCGCTTCTATTTTTTGTGCTTTTTGCTCCAAGTCGACGTTTTGTAGCTGCAATATCTCAACCACAGATTTAGTCGAGACAAACTCATATATACCGTCAGTTGCGATGACAAATATATCATCTTTCTCGATCGTCAATTCCCGGTAATCAGCTTCTAAATGTGGACCTATACCGAGTGCTTTGGTGAGATAACTGGTGGAAGCATCAACCACCCTACGGTGATCTTCGGAAAGTTGCTCTAACTGATCAGCGCTAAAGCGATAGATACGAGTATCACCCGTACTAACAAGATGAGCGGTATGAGACTTAAGAATGAGTGCGCTGAACGTACATACATAACCCTTATCAGGGTTAAAACGTTCTATGCTCTGCTGCCCTTGAGCATAGAGCCAGTAATTAAGTGCTTGAAGCACTTTCGTGGCGGAATGCTTTACTGACCAAGCATTAGACGTTGAAAAATAATCACTGATAAAGCTCTTGATTGCAGTTTCGCTGGCGACCTGACTCACTTGACTCGAGCTGATACCGTCAGCCATTGCCACCACTACTCCTTTACTTTCAAGCACATGACCTGATGGAGTTTTGGCACCGATGGCGTCTTGGTTTACTTGCTTAATACCAGCACTGGTGATTTGAGCAATATCGACTTTCAGTTCAACTAGCATAAATGCCCCCCGTTGTTGCCAACGGGGAATACCTGATTATTTATCTGTCGCTAGTTGAGCACCAATAGAAGCTTTACGCTCAGGACTGGTCCTTACGTGAGTAAGATACAGTGGTAAGCCAACTAATAGGAAGCCACCTACTAGGTTACCCAATGCTGTTGGGATTTCGTTCCAAATTAAGTAATCCATTACTGTAAAGTCACCACCCATGATCATTGAGAATGGGAATAGGAACATGTTTACAATTGAATGTTCAAAGCCCATGAAGAAGAACAGCATGATTGGCATCCACATTGCGACCATCTTGCCGCTTGCATGAGTTGAAATCATTGCACCAACCACGCCCATAGATACCATCCAGTTACACAACATGCCGCGAATAAATATCGTAAACCAACCTGCTAGCCCATGCTCTTGGTAACCGAGTGTTCTCGATTCACCTATGGTACTTACTTTGGCTGCGAGCGTACCGCCATCCGTGTTGTATCCGTAGGTCAAAATGAAAGAAGCAAAAAAGGCGACGGTCAAAGCACCAGCGAAGTTACCTACAAATACCAATCCCCAGTTTCGAAGCATCTGATTTACGCTACATCCTGAACGCTTATCAATCACTGCGAGTGGCACCAAGGTAAATACCCCGGTTAACAGGTCGAACTTCATTAAGTAAAGCATAATAAAGCCCACTGGGAACAATATTGCTCCAACGAGTGGGTTACCAGTTTTGACGATTACGGTAATGGCGAAGAAAGCGGCCAGTGCCAAAATTGCGCCTGCCATAAAGGCTCGTACCAAAGTATCTTTGGTCGACATGAATATTTTTTGTTCACCTGCATCGACCATCTTGGTCGCAAACTCTTTCGGCTCTATATAAGACATAGCAATACTCTCCTTAGTTTTAATTGCTAATTGGAATAAAGCCAGTACCGTGCCAGAAAATTAAATTGCTTATAAAACAAACTCTTAAATGTAAGTCTGTGTAACAAAATTGCTAAGTGACTAATTATTAGCACTATTTTAGTGCGCCTAATTTCACATCCTTGTGCAAGGGGTAGTATCTAAGTAAGCTAACCCGCAATAGCGACCCATAGATTTGCGTGATAAATATTTTTATGTATCATAGCGCCGGTGCTGAAGGAGTAGTCAAAGCCAGTAAATCTCATATCTGTAAAGGTTACTCTTAATGAAACTTATTTTTCCTGCAATTATCACCTTACTCCTCACAGCTTGTGGCGGCGGTAGTGCTTCAACACCCGTAACCACCACAGTCAAAGAAGTCTCTTCAAGCGCCTCATTAAAAGTCTACAACATGGCTAAGATTGACTCAGAATCCACGCTTGCCAGCGTAGAGCTTGTTGCTATTCCAGCAGGTGAAAACAGCCAATCCATCATTACTAGCGAGCTATATGGCGAAGCGCAAAACGGTCAGGTATCACTGCAAAAAGCCGAACAAGCGATGGTTTTAGAGCTAAGAAACACTAACTCACAGCAGACACTTGCCTCCGTGATGGCAAGCTTTGAAGCCAACGGGCACTATCATGTTTTTCTGGTTGGTGATCAAAAAGCGCAAGATTTGAGAATAAAAGTCCACAAGAAAGCACCGTCTGAGGCGACAGAGCCAAATAAAATACAGGTTCAATTTGGTAACTTCATGTCAAGTGAAACCACATCGGTTTCTATCAATGACCGTCAAGTGTTTAACCAGATTCAAGCCGATGTGCTTAGCAGCCCGCAAACCTTTGAAACTGCCAGTCAGATAAATGTAGAGTGGAACGTTTCCGAGACTCTAGCGCAAGTAAAACGCTGTGAGTTCACCAGTGACTATACGACGCGAGACATGTTGGCGGTCATCGACCCGCTTGGTAAATGCCGAGTATTGCTGCCTTAATAGCAGCGATATGACCCTAAAAAACTCAGGCCGCATGATTACGCGGCCTGAGTTCTTAAGGGTGTTTTGACCTAGCTATTGCGCTCGTAAACCCACTTACACAAGAGTACGGTCATCGGAATGGTCAGTGTCAAGCCAATGCTACCAGCAAGCCCATGGATGATTGACAAGCCAATGGTCGGGATATTGATAAACTGCTCGTGAGGCATTTGAAAACCCCATATCATCATCATGGTCGTTAAGGATGAACCAACAAACGCCAGTATCAGAGTGTTGGTCATAGTGCCAAGAATGTCTCTGCCAATGCGCATCGTGGCAAACATACGCTCTTTTACCGACTGTGTTGGGTTGGCCTCAATTAACTCTTGATAAGACGATGCTATCGACACTGCTACATCCATCACAGCGCCCAGCGCTGAAATCATAATTGCGACAAACAGCAACCATCGAACTTGGATTTGATGCGAACCTCCGAGATATAAAAGGTCTTCACCCTTTTCTAGATAGAGCCCATTGAGATGAGCCATTTCTCCAAACAGCTGAGCACAAATTCCAGCGGCGACTAAGCCTAAGATCGTACCGAGAATTGATACCAAAGATTTTTTGTTCCAACCAGTGATCAGTGCAAAGCTAACAATCACTTTGAGCGATATCAGCCCAAGCGCCAGTAGCACAGGATTCCAGCCTGCAAACAGACCCGGAATCAACACTCCGATGATCAGTGCGGCGGTAAAGTACAACGAAATTAAAGAATTAACCCCTTGCAGACCACCAAACACCACCACCAATACAATCAATAACGTGAGCATCAAATAAATGGCTGGGGCACGGTCATGGTTATACACCCAATACAGTAGCTCTTTACCACTCTCTCTCACTAACAGGATAAATTCGTCGCCTGGTTCGAGGTAAGTGTTGTGCAAGCGGCTAAGGCTGTTTTCAACTTGAACTCGCTGCGACTCTTGACCGTCAATGGAAGCAATCACCGTCTGAGTCCCTGTCATCACCGAAGGCACTTTTGGATCAGGTCGTACATTTTGTGCTGGCACATCAGTTACTGTCGCTGCAACAAACTCCTGTTTATACACTTTTGCAGGGCGAAAACTCTCTGACCAAAGGGGAGACATGACAAAGATTGCTGTAGCGATAGCAAACACTATGCTAGGAAAAATAAATCGTTTCATATATTTGGATCGACAAGGGCAGCCGAAGCTGCCCTGATTATAGATAACTGATATTAAAGCGCTTTACGCTGGTTGTCGTAAGAACAGCCTTCGTAGCTTTGCTCTGGGTTAGCAAAGTAAGTGCTTTGGTCTTTGTAGTTCACCGCTCGGTCAATCGCTTTGTCGCGGTTGTCGCCTCGAACAACACAAACTTCTTTGTTCTGTAGCGCAGTCCAAAGTGCTTTACCTTCGCCTTCACGAGCTTTTAGGATTTCACCTTTCGACTCTTCAATCCAAAGACCAGACTTGTCCATCTTGCCCACTTGCTTGATGTACCAGTTAGAAGAGTAGAAATCTTCCGCTTTCAGCGTCTTATTCTTGGCAACGTACTCAGTCAGCATGTCGCGTACTGCGTAGGTTTGTTCATTAGCAGAAATCCACAGCTGATCTTCTGGCGTTACCCAATGGTTTGTCAGTAGCGTCGAAGCATAACGGTAGTCATTCACTGCCATCACGTATTTCTTCGCAGGATCAAACGCAGCACCAGAAAGTTGCTCGATATCAATACGCTCACCGACTGGCTTAGAGATATCTACTGAGTAGTTGATGTTCCCTGCAAAATGATCGTAGTTGTATGCACGAGCATTGGTATTGAAAGATACGGTGATATCACCCTCTTTCCATTGGTTTAGGTAAGAGTATGACCACTCCATGTACTCTTTGAGCTTGTCGCCACGGATCTTAACCGCAACTAGCTGGTTGTCGTACATGTACAGCTTAGCACTGTCCTTACTACGGTAATCCTCACCATCTTTTAGGTTAGAGTGATTCGCAAAAAGAGAAGCTGCTGAAACATCTACTTTAAGGTTAAGTGGCTTATTGTTGTCATCCACAGCCTTCTCTTCCACATTCATGATCTGAATTTGGTTGATAAGGTTAACAACTGGCATATCTGCCGTCTTAGCAATGTGGATGGTCGAGTAAAGGCGGCCACCATCTTCAGTCTGGACAACATCTTCAGCCGTTGCTGTATCAGCGCCACCGCTAAGTTCACCGCGCTCAACACCACTCAAAGTGAAGTTGCCTTGAACTTTACCAATCTCACTTTCCGCAGCGTTGTACGATGCTTCGTGAACCCACTTCATCTTGTCTGCAAGGTTTTCGTCTTGCTCTACGTCAGCCACTTTAACGTTGCTTAACGTTGTATCTTGGATCTGCCACTCACCAGCGTCGTTTTTGCTCAATTTAATTTGTGCTTTTGCCAACGCCCAACCCCAGTTGCCTGGCTCGATAACTTTCACGCTTTGCGCACGGTTTTCGTGGTTGTAAATTGGGTTGAAGTCTCGGTCGGTGTTTTCTTGTTCATTTTGAGCTTCAACAGAGATGTTATCTACACGGTCAGCATATACACGTTCGATATGCTTCGAGTGCTCGTGGCCGTTGAAAATTACGTCGAAACGATCACCAAGCTGCTCAGCGATCATGTGAACGCCTTTACCAAAGTCTTTACGACCGTAGTGAAGCGCACCGATCACTACATCTGGTTGATATTGGTCAATCGCTGCATCCACCGCATCACGTACTGCGTCGATCTCTTCTTTAAAATCTAAGTTGCGGAAGTTTTGTGGCGAAGATGCCTGCCAGCTAGTCACCATTGAAGGTGTTAGGCCAACAACAGCGACTTTTGCACCGTTAACGTTGAAGATTTGGAAACCGCGTAGGAATGGGATCTCTTTACCATTGGTCTTACACGCATCTGAGTGCTGGTCCCAAACGATGTTTGAAGAGATCACAGAGCCGTTGAAGTTAGTTAGGTTGCGATCTAGGAAAGAACGCTCAAAATCAAACTCGTGGTTACCCGGAACCCATACGTCGTAGTTCATGCTGTTTAGCGTTTCTACTACTGGGTGGACGGGTAAGTCGTTAAATAGCTCTGCAGAGTTACCTTGAACCGCATCACCAAGGTCTATCAAGATCAGGTTAGGATCTTGTTTGCGCTCACTGTTTAAAATTGAGGCAATTTTGGTGTAACCAGCGTTGTTGTCAACGTTGTTGGTAGCATAGTCGTGCGAGAAAATGCGACCGTGCATGTCACCAGTAGCGGCAAGCGTGATGGTTAACTCGTCAAGCTGGGCATTAGCATCGCCTTTCACGATAACGTCAGGCGCAGTGATAAATGTTTGACACTCTTGGATGGCACGCTCATTGGTTTGAACTTGCTGCTCTTCGTTGCTGCTGTTACAGCCAGCAACAGCGAACGCAATGCTGCTAGCAAGCAACGCTTTGGTAAATTGGTTCATAGTCTGCTTTCTAAATAGATGCGACCGAATCTTGATGCGGATGCTCATCAAAACAGGTCTATAAAAAGGGTGAGCAGATTTTATATAAAACGTTTGCGCGATGTACAGCCCCTACACATCGACTAAAAAACCAACCAAATAAGCCCAACCAATCACCATCCAAGAAAGAAATAACTCATAACTATGTATTTAACGCCCATAGTAACAAAGCACTCGATTTAACAACAAACCACATGCCAAGAGTCACAATTTAACACTTAGCTGACAGACAAATATTGCATCATTTTGTGATCTAAATCACTTTTGAATTGCAATTTTTATCAACCCTACCACTCATCGCTGGCTTACAAGAACATTGCAGTGTTTATTTACTCAGCAAACATATCAGTTAAACAGTTTGCTCTCGTCAGCATCCAGTATTCTTTGCTCAACTGCGTTCCATAGTGCTTTACTGCCTGCCGAGATTCGCTCCCCATTAAACGAAAGCACCTTTTCTCGACTAACGTTGTGGGTTTTCCAACTGTGCCCATCCCCATTTAAGTTATGCAGCAGTGGCGGCACTCGATCGATTGATTTAGCAAACTGTGCATCATCGGACTCGCCTTGTTCAAACTCTAACCACAACTCTAAATATTCATTTTGCTCGCCCGGAAGCATCCCAATAATCCGTGCGAGACCTTGGTACTCTTCACCTTTTTGTTGTTCTGTTTCGCTGGCGTAGATGATTTTATCTCCGGCATCAATTTCACCTAAATCATGGATCAGTAACATTTTGATCACTCGGTCAATGTTTACCGGACGATTGGCATAATCTTTAAGCATCAAAGCGCTCAAGCAAACATGCCAACTATGCTCAGCTGAATTTTCGTACCTATCCAGCCCGACGGGTTTGGTTTTACGAATAACATTTTTCAGCTTCTCAATTTCAATCATAAAATCTAATACTTGTTGGATCTCTTGCATGTGTGACCTCGACTGTAAAACCATATGCATAAAAAAACGGCGCACCAATGGTACACCGTTTCGATGAGTTTTTACTGCTATTTTAGCTTACTGCTGAGGTTGCATCGCAAGTTCCGTACGCTCGCCAACTTCCATCATTTCTTGCCACCACGCATAGCTGCTCGCATGTGCTTGTTCAAGCTTAACCGATTGACCAAATACTGGTGTTAACACTTCCACGTCGTGCAGTTTTGCCAGCTCGCTAATACGCTCCAATGGCTCATACCAATCGTGCAAAGATAGGTCGAAAGTGCCATTGTGGATTGGCATCATCACGCCACCACGTAAGTCTAAGTGGGCCTGCATACTCTCTTCTGGCATCATATGAATATCACGCCAAAGCTCGTTATAAGCGCCTGTTTCAACCATCGTCAGATCAAAAGGACCATATTTGTCACCGATCTGTTTAAAGCCTTTAAAATAGCCACTATCACCACTAAAGAAAATGTTGCGCTCACGACTTTGGATAACCCAGCTTGCCCACAAGGTTTCATTGCTATCGGTAAGGCCTCGACCAGAGAAGTGCTGGGTCGGAGTTGCAACTAACTTTAAGCCTTCAAGCTCAATTTCTTGCCACCAATCCATTTGATGGATTTTATCTTCAGCAACACCCCAATTTCGCAAGTGGTCACCGACGTTGAGAGGCACCACAAAGTGCTTCACTTTGTGTTCGAGTTTTTTGATAGTGCCTTTGTCCAAATGGTCATAGTGGTCATGGCTTATTACCACGACATCGATTTCTGGCAAAGCTTCTACCTCAATAGGGTTTGGGTGAAAACGCTTAGGGCCAGCCCATTGCACTGGAGACGCACGTTCACTCATCACTGGGTCAGTCATCACTAGTTTGCCATCTAAGCGCAGCAATACTGAAGAGTGACCAATACGGTACAAGCGATCATCTGCGCCCGTCACTAATTCTTGGGCAGAAATCATTTCAAGTGGCACTTCCGTCTTAGGAGTAGGTGCTGCTCGTTTGGTGGTTAGGTACGCTTTTGCGATTTGAAAGATGCTAGTGACGTCATTGTCGTAGGTTTTTTCCGAATTAATGAACTTACCTTTTTCAGATTTTTGGCTCATTAGAACTGTACCTGCTGCTACCGTCATTGCTATTGCTCCTAAGATTAACCATCTCGTCATGTTTTCACACTCAAAAGTAAACTATACAGTGCAGTTTACTTTAACGAATTTGAAAAGTAAACTACCTAGTGTAATTCCCCTATTCATGTACAATGGTGCAAGACTCAAATGACAGTTCTAAGACATAAAATGGACAGTAATAAGAAATCTCGCAGCGAGCTAAAACGAGAAGCTATCATCAATGCTGCTCTACAAGCTTTTAAGCAAGATGGTGTGGCAAACACCAGTATGGATAGGCTGGCACAGCTGGCGCAAGTATCCAAACGTACCGTATACAACCACTTCAAAACCAAAGAAGCGTTGGTGATGCACTTACTATCCGACCTTTGGGAACAAGCAATGGTGAATGCACAATATCCTTACCAACCCGACCTACCTATTCGAGAGCAAGTGGTGGCGCTGGCCAAAATTGAAGCGGAATTTGTTGGCGGGAGTCACTACATCGACTTGGCGAGAGTAGCCTTTGGTCACCTACTGTTTCATCCAGAAGCACTTAAGCAAGAGATGGAAAAAGTTGGCAGCCAGGAAACGGCAATAGTACGTTGGTTGAAAGAAGCCCAAGCATCTAACCGGCTCAAGCCATTAGACGTAGAAACCGTTAACATACAACTCCATAGCTTGCTCAAAGGCAGCTGTTTCTACCCGCAGTTGCTGGGTTTTAAAGCGCCGTTAAACGAGCAAGAGATGGATCAACTGATCGAAGAGAGTGTCGACATGTTTATGGCGAGATACGGGAAGGAGGACTAGTCCTCCTCTTGTATGCGCAGAAATGATTTTACTCTATCATCCTCTTCGATTAACTGAGCCCACTCATCCCGACGCATCGCATATATAACAGTATCCCACCAACGGTACTTAAAATAGCGATGCTCTACAAAGTGGGCTTCTTTACGCATCCCAAATTGTTCACAAAGACGCACAGCGGCAATGTTATTGGAGATCGTCTCTGCGTAAATACGGTGTACACCTAAGTTATCAAAACCGAAATTAACCATGGCTGCCATCGCTTCTACAGCAACACCGCTCCCCTGAGCCTCACGAGCCACTCCACAGCCAACCGATGCCTGATGGTCTGTTTCTAAGCGTAAACCGCAAGTTCCTATCAGTTTACCAGTCTCTTTGTCTTCGATGGCCAATTGATATGCCTGACGAGGCGTTTGATGAGTCTGAGCGACAAACTTTGTTATCAGTTGCAAATTGTGCTCTGGGCTTGCGTCTGTTTCACTGTAAAAGCGTTGATACTTACTCTGCTGAGTGAATTTTACGTAGGCGTCACCATCGTTGATACTGAAGTTTCGCAAGATTAATCTTGGTGTGTGGATAGGCAAAATAGTGTCGTTGGTCTTCAAATGAATTAGTCTCGCTGGGCTTTAAGTTTGGCTAAATGCGCATTTACGATTTCTTCAATCTGATTTTCTTCTATCATCTGACCGATAGCCGTATCAAACTGTTGTTGAAAGTCAGCACTGTATGGGTACTTGTCGGTTTTGCGGGTGTAGCCTAAATGACCATGGTTAACATTCGCAACCCCACCAATCACAATTTCAGGATAATCTGATATATCAATGAACTGATCATTGATATATGCGTCAATTCGCCCTGAGACCAATTTAGCCAAGTTGCTGTCATTGTTAGCCGACTCATCCACCCGAATTCGCCCAGCCTCTACCGCATCCCCAAAGGCATTCCCGCCCATCGAAAAGGGGTTAAAACCTCGGTTGAGACCTATTTTCAGTCCGTAATAATCGACTGGCCACTGGTAACGATCTTCAAATATCTCCCGCTTACCAAACACCACGACCTGTTCTCTTAAAATAGGCGCTGAAAATTTCATCCACGGGTCGCGCAATTCGGTGTAATAAGGAGGAAACAGAGCAAACACCCGACCATCTTTAAGATTCTTTAAACCTCGTTTCCATGGGGTCATACGTATCGACACTTCATACTCAGGCATACGAGAGAAGGCTTCTGTCAGAATCTCTACGTAAATACCCTCAGGCTTGCCGTCTACTTGGTAGGAATAAGGAGGATAATCCATGTCTCCATAGACGATAACGGATTGCGCTGCGAAAGCACTGGATGTTATAACCAACAAGACCGCTTGGAGCCACACCAAGCGAAGCCAAGACAATTTCGTAACCATAGGGAGGTAAGCCATTATTTTTGTGCCTGTTATTTAGCCAATAACTAAGTTAAGCATAGATAGCGGTCAGCAATATTTCAAAACCACTTAACAGGCATTTCATGTAGCACGAATACTTACTCTAAGTTTTTGGTCAATAGTCGTTGTTCTTGGTAAAAACCCAGTTTTTGATAACACTCGGTTGCAGCGGTGTTGTGATGCCACACGTGCAAGTCGATGCAGGTTGCTCCTAGTTCCATTGCCCAATCTTCAAATTGATCAAACAACCGGCGAGCAATGCCTTGTTGCCTCGCTTGTGGTTTCACATACAGCTCTTGCAAATAGACAAAGCAACGTTCTGGTCGCCAGCGATTTGCCATTTGTCGCTGACAGTCCCCCAAAATCAGGCCTAGGATATTGCCATCGACTTCTGCAACCAATAACGAAGTGTCCTGATCTTTAATGATTTCATCGAGCTCTGCTACGGTTAATAAATCCGAGGTCAGTGCAACCCGGTCTGGGGCGATATTGTGATTATGAGCATTTTGCTCGCAAAAAAGTGATTGTAGCTGTTCTAAATCGGTACCAATGGCGGTGCGGATCTGCACGTTAAGTATCTCTTAATTAGGGTTTTACCAAAGATACCACCAAGCACCAAAATAAGCACCCCGCAGTGCGGGGTGCATAAGCGCTAAATCAAGCGTTTAGATTTTCTGCCAAACATCACTTGTACCCGGCTGATCGCCTTTAGTCCACCACTTGGCTTTATAGGTATCGCCTTGGTATGTCACAAGCTTACCCCCTGTATAGACTTTAGATGCCTCCCACTCTTTGGTACTGCCGTCGTCAAACTCTTCCCAAACAGCATTGGTGCCCGGCTCGTTGCCCTGCGTCCACCATTTGGCGGTGTACTTAGTACCATTGTGAATCACTTCATCGCCACCTAAATAAACCTTGGTCGGATCCCAAGTAGAATCTCCGCCACTGCTCTGGGCTTTAATACTCACCGTGACGGTTTTGCTAACGCTATCAGTGCCATCGGAGACAGTAATGACAATGCTTTCAGTACTATCTTGCGCCACTTGTGGCGCTGTGTAGTGAATCACAGCACTATTACCGCTTTGGGTAAGTGTTCCCTGTGAGGAAGTAAAAGTAAGCGCATCACCATCCGCATCGGTCGCTGACACCGAAATAGCGATAGACTCTCCTGAGTTAACTTGTTGAGTACTTGGCACTGTCAACTCTGGTGCTGAGTTGGTAACCTGCCCACTCCCCTTCACGTTAACTATTACCGACTTACTGGTCTGGGCTCGACCATCAGATACTGTAATTAGAATACTCTTGGTTACATCCGTCGTTGTTAAAGGTGCCATATAAGTAATGCGTGCCTGGCCATTACCTAAATCGGTGACAGTAGCCTCTGATGCACTAAAGCTCACTGCATCGCCATCAGCATCAGTTGCGGAAACATCAAAGCTAATGGATTGACCAGAGTCTACTTGCTGTGCACTCGGCACTGTTAACGTCGGTGCAGTATTTGGTACGACATTTTGGCTAAATACTTGATCAATTTTTTCGGCAAGCGGAGATTTGAGGTTAGTACACTGCTTAAGTTTGCTGCCATAGCTAACAAACGAGCCTTCACACTTAATATCACCCGCCACTTGCCACACTATGATACCGCCCAGATTATGGTCCATAACGTACTGAGCTTTCTTCTCAATCGATGCAGGATCGTCATAGCTCAAGAAGTACTTACCGTTAACAGCATAAGGCACTTGTGCGTTAGCATCCCATTCGTGGCTCCAACCGGTTTGTTGAATGATGTAGTTGTAACTTGGCTGCCCTTCAAACTTGGACCAATTGACCAAATCTACTGCCGACATCGTTGGACCATCCACAGAGAAGTTCACACTACGTTTATCTGTTGGCGCACCAACGTAGGCAGTCGATTCCGTTGTTTGTACGCCACGACCGTAAAAAGCTGCACCAAAATTAATTTTTTCAGAAGCGATGCCTTTATCGGCCATCCACTGGCGAAGGTGATCCAGATTGAGACCTTGATATTCTTCCTCTGGATACGGGTAGAGCGGCGCATTATGACCCGCAACATTAGACCAACCACCATTTAAGTCGTAAGTCATCATATTGAAGTAGTCCATGGAACGAGACAGCCTCGCCCAATCATAACCTTCAAGTTTAGCAGTAGAGGCTGAAAATGCGGCGGTAAGCAATTTATCATCTCCGATGCGACTACGGATATCTTCCATCAACTGCTCGAAGTTATCATAGTCTTCAGGTGAGCCACCGAAGTTCATACCACCAAATCCTGGGTATTCCCAATCAATATCTATGCCGTCAAATCCAAGCGCCATTAAACGATCAATGTCGGCAAGAAAGCGTGCTTTCTTCACCGGATCGGCCGCCATTTCAGGGAAGTGTTTGGACATACTCCAACCACCAAGTGACGCCATGACTTTCACGCCTTTCTGATGCGCTAAATCAATCAACCCTGGTGCACCACCTTCTTTTTTCAATGGGATAGGAAAGCCGCCAGTAATACCTGTTGGTTGGTGCTCCCAGCCATCCGCATGAGGTACAAAGCCTTGTGCTCTAACCTTAGCTAATTTTTCCGCTTGCCATGCTTCGTCTCCCGGATATTCCCAAAGATACTCTAATTCACCCCAGAGAATATGAAGGTCCCAGCTCGAATATACATCGGTATGTAAAAGTGGTGCAGGTTCTTGAACTGAACCCGATTGATATATTTGTTTATTTCGATAGTCACCACTATGTAATGAACCATCTTTAGCGACACCAAAAAATGAGAAGTTTAGAATGGAATATTTATCCATATCTACATTTAAATGGGTGGCTTCGCCTTTAACACTAAACCCTGCATCACTGCCTTTCCACGCTTCCCACTGAGTGAGATAACCAATCACTGCTTTATCATGTGTTGGTGCTGCTTGAGTAGAGGCCGCTGAGAGTAATAGTGTTGCGATAGAGGCTGCTAATAAGGTTTTCTTTGTGCCCTTTTTCATGTCTGTCTCCATTTGACTATTATCTTCTACTCGTACACCTAGGTGTACGCAATCAATTCAGATCGTTGATTTTTATAAATTAACCTGCGTCGATATCAGGGATAATGTTCACCTTTTGAAACAGAAATACGATATTTAAAACGATAAAACTTGAGGTTGAGTCAAATAATAGCTTTGAAGAGAAAAGTGCCAATTACTGTTATGGAATGAAGATCTTATTTATATAATCATGAGATTAGACCACTATAAAATCAGCCCCCATAAAAATACGGGGGCTATTATTTACTGCCAACGAATATTAGCAATCACACAATTAAGTTCAAACTCTGAAGATAAAACAAAAGGTGTCTCAATAAATCTTAAATCTATTTCACCTAACTGTTTAGGTTCGATTTCAATGCTAACGAATTCGTTAGACACTAACTGCTGATGAATATCGACACTCTGCGGGTTTTCTTGCTGTAGGCTAACCCAGACTGGGTTTTGCACCTTATCGTCAAGTAACTTAATATCAAAAGCTAGCCCTTTGGCGTAAGCACTCACATCCTCAACTCCACCATCGGTGGTAGTTAGATACAAGCTCGCTGGACCACCACTGAATACTACCTCAACAGCGTCTTGCTGCTGCTGATAGTTGTAAGGTTTGGTTTGAATGTTTTTTAACGCCATTGGGTTATTGCGTGACACCTCACGACCCATGATATGGGCAGGATCTACCGCTTTAAGCTGGTAATCGCCAATATTGGCTCGGATACCAAACATATCAAGCGCATGAGCAGCCATTTCTTGCTCAGATGGTGCGTCATCATCTAGGGTGACCTCAATCGTCATCAAGTCACCATAACTAAGCCCATAGCCACGCTCAAATAACGGCTTATGGTGTCCATTCGGGTCTTGCTCCATAGCTGGCACTTGATAGTTCTTAATATGCATGGACGGTGAAGAGACGCTATCGCTGCGTTTTCGGTTTGGCCAACTAAATGGCAACTGACCGACAAAGTCGAACCTTGGTTGACCCTTGTCATCTGCTACTAACACGTCAGATAGACCCAGTCCTTCACTACCCGGTAACCATGCAGCGACGAAAGCATCACACAACATGATTTCTTGGTTTAGGTATAATGGACGGCCACTAAAGAACAGTCCAATCACCTTTACACCCTTATCTTTGAGTGCTTTGATTGCACTACAATCCTTACCATAGCTACGTTTTAGCTGCGAAAATTCTAAACTTTGCCAGCTTTTGATATCACCCATCATCTCTGCATAAGGGTCTTCGCCAAAGGCGACAATGGCGATATCTCCTGCTTGGTAATCGCCCGCCAAATCTGGGTCAAAATGTAGATCCTCGACTTCCTGCTCTAGTGCCATCTTGAGTGTGGTTGCGCCCGGAAAGTCGGCTAATGTGTTTTCATCACCTTGCCAAGTGAGGTTCCATCCACCGGACTGCTTTTGCAAATCATTTGCAGCGCTGCCAGTTAACCATAGCTTGTTCGATGGGTTTATCGGCAATAACTGGTTATCATTTTTTAGTAACACTAAAGACTTACGCACTGCTTCCCTAGCGACTGCTCGATGCTCTGGCGCCCCTAAAATTGACTGCTGCCCCGCTAACGCTCGTTCACTTGGCTTGGGCTTGCTCCACATGCCTGCACGCATTTTGACTCGTAAAATACGGCTCACCGCATCGTCAATTCGGTGCATTTCAATGGCACCAGATTGTATATCTTCCAAAGTCTTTTGATATACCGCTTGCCAGTGTTCACGTACTGGGATCATCAGCACGTCATTGCCCGCATTGATCGCATAAGTCGCATCATCATTGGTACAGCGATTAACTTCAGCATGACCATGCCAATCAGTCACCACCAAGCCATCAAAACCCATTTTATCTTTGAGCACATCGGTTAGCAGGTATTTACTGCCATGAATTTTTTGGTTGTAGGCATCTTCTGCAGGCTGATGATCATAATTCGCAGGGTTTTGCCAACTATTAAACGAAGACATGACTACCTGAGCACCAGCATCAAGGCCGCTAAAATAACCTAGACCGTGAATATTAATAAGCTCCTGCTCACTGTAGCTATTAACGCCGCGATCGATACCTTGCATGGTACCGCCATCCCCAAGCCAGTGTTTGACGTTGGAGACCACTTTAAGGTCACCTTTAAGTTCTTCAGCATCGCCTTGAAGCCCAAGCACCATTTGTTCGGCATAATTCCAAGTGATAACAGGATCTTCTGAATAACCTTCATAAACTCGTCCCCAGCGCAGATTTCTCGGTACGGCAACGGTGGGCGCAAACGTCCAGTCTAAGCCTGTCGCAACAATTTCTCTTGCGGTGATCTCACCGATCTGTCGGATAAGTGCTGGGTCTTGAGCGGCGCCAAGTCCGATATTGTGTGGGAAAACCGTCGAGCCAAAGACATTGTTGTGTCCATGCACAGCATCCGTTGCCCACATGAATGGAATACGAAACGGACGATCCGCAAAAGCTTCTTCGGTTGCGTTCCAAAACGCATCGGCAGTTAACGCCCACTCTTTGGCACTGGCGTGTTTGTCCTCATTTGGCCACGCTCCACCACCATTGAGGATTGAGCCCAATTTGTACTGTTTTATTTCTTCTGCCGTCACGTCACGAAGATTGGGTTGGATCATTTGACCGACTTTTTCTTCTAAGGTCATTTGGTCCACAATGGCGGCAATTTGCGATTCCATTTCGTGATCGGTGTGCGTTTTGATTTTTGGCCAATCGCTAAAATATGGGGGCGTTTTCATCGATGTTCCTAATGATGTTTAGTGACTATGTCATTCATCATAGAGGGTGAAATCGACTCTTACTGCTAATAATGCGACGAAAAAAAGGAATAAAACGACACCAAGGCAAAATTTGTGAGTTACCTCGATGCCGTTAACGGTTAAATATCGTGCACTTGGGCCACCGACCAACGTAAGCGTGTTGCGAAAAGCCCTATCAATAACCAAATTAGCCCCAGTGCCGCACCAGACCGAGTGACCGTTGAGGTATCTTCTTCACGAGCGCTAATATCTGCGCTCGTTGCACCAGCAATTGGCAGTAATGTCACGGCCACAACTCGCTCATCACCCACGCCTTGGTTGCAGTAAGAAAAGTGATCCGATGAATCATATTCCATCGACTCTGTAGCGCTTTGGTCGGCAAAACATTGAATTGCCGTTGCGGCGATCACCCCAGCATCATTAATATCTCTTGCGGCAATAATTCGGAAATGATTGTTTGCTGAGCTGTAATCCCCACCGTGAGTAAGATCATCTAACCACCACGCTTGGTTAGCCAATCGTGCTAAGCGTGTATCGTCACTACCATCACCATTGTATGGGTAGATGTAGCCACGGTGGTCACGAATCTTTCCTTCCACTTCTCGATGCGTTTCTGCATCCACCTCACCGACAATTTCGTTGTAATTATTGATAGCATGTGGGACTCCCTCCGCACTATCAAAGAAAATGGCTTCTCCATGGCTGGTAAAAAAGCTGGCACTTGGCGTACTATCACTCGCATCAGCAATAAACATTCTTCGGTCAGTCACTCCATCCGATGGATAGTCTCCGTCTCGTTTGGCATACCCAATCACAAGTAGATTTTGATTCACATCGGTAGCAGTAGAGTAAGTGTGAATGTATTCATCACTAACTTCTACCGTCGCATTAGAGATGAAGGTTGTCTCCCAAGCATTTTCGCTCACCGTAAAGTCGCTGACAGAGCTTGGTCGAAATACCGCAGCCTGCATTAAGAAATCATTATCATCCCCAATGGTCGTGTTATACCCTGCCAGCACAGGCAAACCTTGATAATATCCACTACTGGCAATGGCTGCTGCCTTAGCACTCGCTTGAGCAGATGCTAGGTCTTCATCGTACTCATGATAGCCACTACTGTCCGTGTCCCAATCGGTAACGGCATATTGGTTAATATCATCGTTGGCATTAGTTGTATCTGAGATATTCCAAACAAACGCTCTATTTGCAAAGCCAAAGTTTTGACAAGCGGCATAAAACGCAGGTTCGTCATACCCTACACAAGCAGTAACATCGTCGTAGTAATCTTTGCTATCGTCATCGTAATAAAACGGTGAAACTGAAGCACTGCCAACCACATAGCTCTGATTGTCGTATTCAAAACTGTCAAACGCCATGGTTCGTCCCATTTGCTCGACTACATTTTGTTCGCTATCAGCATCCGCCAACCCAAGGCTGTCATCTGCCTTTGGTTCCAGTAGGAGCATCTCTCCATTTTGATAGACATATCCGCGCTGACGATAGAGCTGCACGTACTGGTTGTCGTAGCTGTAATAACCACTACTGGTCACACCAATAGTGCGTTGCTGTTCGTCTATTCGAGTAATTACTCGTTCGACTGAATCTTCGACAAATGTATAGCTGTAGTCCTCTGTCGAAGGCGCTCGACTACCGCTATCTGGCACATCACTGATTTTAGTATCATCTACATAACTGGATTGGTTCGCTTGATAAATTAAGTTGTAGAATGCGTTGCGCTCATTCTCCAGTCCGCCAATCCCTAGATCGCTATCTCCATACCAAGCTCGGTCTGTCCAGGAATCACATGTTTCATAGCCTAAATCTGAATAACAGTAATCGTTAAGATCGTCCCAGTCTAAATAGTAGAACTGATGATCCACACCGAGCATGACTTCTTGTATAAACGAGAGCTCTTGAGTCGAATAGACAGCCTCAACCGCTAAAGAAAAGTCAGAATCTATACATTGATTTGAAAAGCAGTTTATATCGCTATCCGGTGCGACAGCGACTCCATACGTTTGACCAGAAGAGTTGTCTGCCTGGGAGACGACCACTTGATACAGAGCGGCATGGGCATCAAACACCAAGGTCAAGACGATAAAAAACGATAACACCATATGGGGAAGGTAAGTCATCAAAAATTCCCTTATTACACTATTCCATCACAGCAACAATGGCTGCACCAAAACTTGAAAATGCCCCTCCAATGAGGGGCGGTACCACTGCTTTTCTTATTTATGATGGCGAGTTAACGTCGAGATTAAACCAATGTTTAGACCCTGCGTTTTCACGCCAAAGCCAAAATAGGACGTAACCTTGTGCAAAATGTGAAGGAAAAATGGATTTACATTGAAGTGAAAGGCATTGAGCGAAACAGTGTGATTACAGGATTCAAATTTTCTCCATAATCCCTGCGCAATTAGGAAATAACCTATTTTTCAGTTTCTCAACCACAAGGACTTTCCCATGAACAAACTGATCATCTTTGTAGGATTTATGCTGACTTGCGTATCGCTCCAACCTTATGCTCAAGACCGCCCACCAATGGGAGAGCCACCGAGCTTCGAAGAGATGGATACCAATGGTGATGGTGAGCTACAAATGGATGAACTCCGTGGGCCTTTGGCTGACCAGTTTGACCAACTCGATACTGACAACAGCGGTGGATTATCCGCTCAAGAAATTCCCGAGCCACCTAAGCCTCGTCAATAGAATGCTATCAAATACGGGGGATTACTTGGGTTCACCCTAACCCCCCATATTAACGATAGAGACATGTCACACTTAGCGCCTTGTACTATTAATCTTGCCCAATGATTTAAATAGAATCGTGCCAGCGGCCAGTGATGTCGTAATTATCCATCGTTAGAGAGCGTTTTTCGTAAGTTTTCGTCATGAGCATCACCTTTCAGCTACATACCCACCAGCGACACCACCACCTGCCCTTTGCTGTACTGCACGGCAATCACTATTGCGACTTTCCCAAACATAAACATGCGTTTTCAGAACTATTTATTGTCACGGAAGGCAGTGGTGAACATACGGTTGCCGACTTTCAATATTCACTCTCTCCGGGTGATGTATTTGTCATCAATGGGCAGGTGGAACACGGTTTTCGCAAGGTTAAAGACCTCAAACTGGTTAACCTAATGTTTGAACCTCATCAGCCTTTATTCGAAACACCTCAATTGAAGATGATGCCCGGTTATCAGGCACTGTTTAATATTGAGCCGATTGCGCGTCAAACTTCAGACTACACGGCAAAACTCAATCTAACTCGCAGTCAGTTAGATGAAGTTTTAGTCACGGTTAAAAAGATTGAAGCGGAGTACCACTACGCGAAAGAAGGCTTTGAGCTGATGGTGGTCGCCTTGATGCAGCAGTTAGTGATTAATCTAGCGCGCGTCTATCAAGCACCTGAGTTAGCGATGAACAAAGGCACGACATCTTTGATATTGGGTCGAGCACTTGCTTATCTAGAAGGGCATATAAACTCGCCATCACTGCGTATTGAACACATCGCAGAACAGGCGTTTGTTAGCACTCGTCAATTAGAGCGTCTTTTTAAACGACATCTTGGATTAACACCCAACCAGCACATCAGAAAAAGTCGTATTGAAAAAGCCAAACAACTATTAGCGCAAGAGTTCACTATCCAGCAAGTTGCGGACGAATGTGGCTTTAGTGACAGTAACTATTTCTCGAAGTGTTTTAAGACCGAGCTAGGAGTTAGCCCCAGAGAATATAAAAAAAGCCGCTCAATGAGCGGCTAGAGAAGAGAAAATTGCTCCTGAGCAAATCTTCTTCGCAACAAAAACGAATCCCCCGTAATTCCATTCGCATGTTGCTCAAAACTCTTAAAAGCAGTGATTAACCGAGCTAAGTGTCCTCCACCCTTAGCTCAGTCCAAGTTGGTGATTACCACCACATATCTGCTTGAATACCTACCAGTAGATCCGCTTTGTCACGAGCTGAACCATCTAGGTATGTCGCCAAGAAACGAATTTCAGGAGCTGGACCAAAACCTGATGGAACAATCACTGTTGGTGCAAGAGTAAGTTTGTAGTTTGTCTGGTCGTCACCGACACCCGCAGCATCTTCCCACTTGTTGTATTGGTAGCCCGCTTCAGTTGCGATGAAGAAGTTTTGTGAAATTGGGAAGCTTGGACGGATCATTGCCGATGCCCAGCTGTCCTTACCACCTGCGTCTAGGTTGTTATGTTGACCTTGGATAGAGTGGAAAATGCTCACACCATTTTCAAAGAAGTAACCACCCCAGACTAAAGCACGAGTTGACACATCACCACTCTCAACTTTTTTCATCTTGCTTGGTCCTTCAAGAGCACCGTTACCTGGTTTCCAAGCGTTGTAAGTGGTGATTGTACCGCCAAGCAACTGACCCGAACCTAGACCTTTACCCACCTGTGCGATGTATTTGGTGAAGCCTTTATCGGATAAACCGAATACCGAATCCGTGTTCACGATAGCCGTTGCTTCGATACCGTCAGAGGCATATTTCACACCATCAACGTAGTTATCAGGTAAGTACTTACCCATTGTGTGAAGCTCGACGCTGCCAAAGTTAACGCCCACGTGGAATGCGTGCATTGGGTTGTTCGTATCTGTACCCCAGAAGCCACCTTCAGCGTTATCACTGGCTACGTAAGCAAAATCCCACTTATTGTCACCAATTTCGACACCTTCGATACCCACACCAGTACCTGACATGTCGGTGTAAAAGAAGTCGGTCATGAAGATGTAGTTATCTTTACCGTAGAAACGCTTACCACCCCACAGTACGCCTGTTTCCGTCACGCCTTCAAACTCAACGAAAGTTTCCACCATACCAATGCTACTGTTTGCCGCATCTGCATTTAGACCAAGTTGGTTTTCACCTTCTGACTGAGCATTGTCCGCACCAACGCGAGTTTTAATGCGAATTTTCTGGCCGTCATCATTTTCAAAGTTTTTCTGTAGCGCAAGTTCAAAATGGTTATCTGATTCGATACCCAAACGACCAAGACGCTCTTTAGATGCTGGGAACTTTGAACGTTTAAAATCATCATTTTTGCTGTAAAGAGCACCCGCTCGGAAATATCCGTGGAACTCAAATCCATCTGATTTTTCAGCGAATGTTGGTAAAGAGGCCATTCCTGCAGAAGCAGCTAAAAACGCAAGGGTTAGCTTAGACAGTTTCATAATAACTCCATGTTTTATTGGAAATAACGCCAAAGAAAGCGCTTTCTTTTATGTATATAAAAATTCCCAACAGCAATAGAGAGCACTCGCAAAGAAGTCTAAAATTGAGCAATAAGTATAGTAATAGACTCAATTTCGGCCGTTGCTTGTTGGGGTAGAGCTAGGTTACACACTAAAATGCTGGCAAAACGCACCTTAGATCACAAAGAAAGCGCTTGCTTACGTTTTTGATCACATTATTTGATCCTTTTGTCATTTAAATGGAACTTAAGCCATTAGCACTTAGGAGAAGTCCTCCCAACACCTGAGTCACTTTTTGTAGACCTACAAAACTTAAACAAAGTCAAAACTCAATAAGACTAAGCCGTACAAACAGTGACCACTATTAACATCTATAAATTGAAGGGGAAAATGAAGGGAGAAAGCTTGGTAATCTGAAGGGGCAAGATTAGTTAGGACCTTGGCAAAGGCAGTTCACCGTGTTCCAAACTATTCGAGCCAAACACGACTCTTTTATCTACCATCTATATAGGTTTGAATATGAAATACAAACTGATCGCCTCTACTTTATTTGCTGCCCTAGTTACTGGTTGTGCAAGCACGGATGATTCTGCGACTGAAGCTGTCGTAGCTGAACCTGTTGCCGCAGCACCTGCTGATGCTCGCTTTAGTGACTGCACCATCGCAGATTCCACTAAGGAAGGGCCAGTATCTGCAAAACTGTATGTTGTTGGCTCATTTCCTGATGCCGATTGGCAACATAAAGATAGCCGAGTAATGTCATACAAGGGTGACGGTATCTACCAAGCAGTTATCGAGGAAAAAGCTGGTAATGTCAGCTTACAGTTCGCCGCTTCAAGTTGGGCGCCGCAATTCACTGCTGGTGGTAAGAAGCTCATGGTAGGTCAAGAAAATACGCTACGAACTGGCGGTTACGGTGCAGATACAAAAGTTGCTATCCCACAAGATGGCAAGTACGTTTGGTCTATACAGTTGAGCGAAGATAAAAAACCGCTCAAGGCTATGATCGCACTGTGTAAATAATACTTGCACTGCAAAAAGAAAGCGCCGTATCTCGGCGCTTTTTAGATCCGTTTTTCCATTACGAAGTTCTTTAACCTTTCACCACGCACCTCTACTCGTTGCTCTCCCACCACTTCAAAACCAAATCTCTCGTAAAACGGACGAGCTGTGATGCTCACTTCAGAATAGAGCCTGATAAAGCGCTGCTTCTTAGCTAGCGCAAAGATGTGTGACATCAGTGCTCTGCCAACACCCAGCCCTTGGTATTGGTGATGACAAAAGGGCGTATTTTGGCCAACTTGTTGCACCAGATAGCACGCTCAAAGCCTTCGGGCACCCACGCTTCAACTTGCGCTTGAGAGTAATCTTTACGATTAATCGTACGTATGGTGTGGAAGTAGATGTTCCACAGGGCATCGCTGTCTTGTGGTTGATACTCTCGGATAACTAGAGTCATAGCTGTTCCCTATTACTCACGCTCAAGCCATTTATACATGACCAAAGTGTCCACATAGCCTAATTGAGCGTGCTTGTATGCGTTTGGCACTTGGCCTACCACACTAAAGCCCAGCCGTTTCCATAGTTCCACAGCGACCGTATTGGTTGAGACAACGCTATTAAACTGCATCGCCTTAAAACCTAGTGCTAGCGCCTGAGATTGCGAGTGCACACAAAGCTGCCGAGCAACCCCTTTTCCTCTAGCTTGTTCTGAAACCATATAACCGCAATTGCAAATATGGGCACTAGGCCCCATACCATTGGGCTTGATGTAATAGCTACCTAAGACGTTACCATCTTGGATAAAAACAAAGGTTTTTAACGTCGCCTCACACCATAGAGCGTACGCTTGCTCAAAGGTCATCTCTGGGTCAAATGCATAAGTCTGTTGCGCTTGCACTACGGTTGTAAATGTCGGCCAAAAAGATTTGAAATCGTCAAGCGTCATCTCCCGAATCATTTTTCTCTCCATATTCTTGAGCGATGAAAAGAGATTAACACTGTTTTCTCTATTTAAGCATGCCAGTTTAGCAACTTAGTTACGTTCTCAATCTCCATAATTAACTCACATTTCCCTCAGTTAGCTTCCCTAAGATTAAAAGTACAAACAAGTTGATAGGGAAAGGAATCATGTCGCAGCTCAACCATGCCACTACAAGCAATCCTTTGCGGTTATACATCGCCTTAGTTTTTGCATCTGTTGCTCTGCTTGGCTGTGGCGGTTCTAGTTCCGAAAGCTCCACCGGAGTGAGTGTAGAAGTCGACACAGACACAGACACAGACACAGACACAGACACAGACACAGACACAGACACAGACACAGACACAGACACAGACACAGACACAGTTTGGCTAGTCAATGGCGAAGGTCAACGATCAATTCACATCTTAGATAGCAGCAGTGGTCTTGGGGTCGAAGTCAATGTTCAAAGTGTCTCTGAAAACGCAAACTACACAATCGTCACCTCCGATGGTGTCCCTGACTATCAAGTCACCATGACACAAGAAATGGTAGACAGTTTAAACCAACGCCCAAGAGCCAATTCTGACTTTGTAAACGGTGCAACTAACGTACAAGTCGGTGATACCGTGGAGTTTGGAGAAGACATCGGTTTTGTAAGCAACAACAATTGCAGCGTAAATTACGGATATGGTTATTGGCCGCCGGGACCCGAATGCCCAAGCGACAGTACTCGCACAGGTTACTTACCTAAATCCCCTGTCGCCACCAGCAGTGAGTGCGATACGGGACTTGGACAAGTCGGTCTATGGGTCAATGGCACATCGGTTTACAACTGGGGAGATGGTCAAAGTTACAACAATGGGGGTGTTTGGTACAACTTAGCCCCTGTCGCTGAGCAATACGATGTCGATATCTGTGGTGGCCATGCTGCCAATAGCGATTATCATCACCATTTCTACTCTAGTTGCCTAGCCAACATGGTAGGGGACAATTTTGATGGTCATTCTCCACTCTATGGCTATGCCGCCGATGGCTTTCCTATTTACGGGCCTATGGAATCATCCGGTGTTTACGCCAAAAGTGCTTGGGTGGTGAGAGACTACAACTCATCTGAAACCGGATGTTCTGATGGCAATCGAAGCTGCGTTCTAATTGACCAGTTCGACCCATCCAAAGGCACACAAACCGTCAGTTCTGGGCCAGATTTTAGTGATACAGTCACGACACTTTCAGGAAACTCTCTGATCGCCTATAACGGCTATTATATGCAAGATTTTTATTGGAATAGCGACCTGACCGACCAAGGTGGGGCTTATCTTGATCAATATAATGGTCACTATGATCAAGAACGTGGTTATCACTATCATGTCACGGTCGAAGAGATCAATGGCAAGCTCGTTCCCGCTTTTCCATACATTGTAGGAACTCGTTTTGCAGGCGAACTTGACTCTAACGCTTTAGCTAGGTGTAGATCTGGCAATAGCGGGCCAAGTGGTCCACCGGGGCGTTCATAATGAAAGACTTATTACGCTTCATAGTGAGCTTAGTATGGACTTGCTCTTTTTGGGTTCACAGCGCAGAAGTTCATCAGCATGCCGCTAAAGAGATTGGTGATATGCCCGTCCCTCAGATAGCGGTATCCGTTACTCGCGACGCAGTGGATGGAGTCAACGTGAACTTACAGCTCAGTAACTATGCACTAGGACCACCAGAATCAGAGATTGAGTGCGCTTCTGTGTTGCAAGGGCATGCTCATCTATTCATCAATGGGAAGAGGGTAATGCGACTTTACGCACAAAGCCTACACATTCCATCTCACTTACTTGAGGGCAAGATCAATCAAATCGCAGTATCACTCAATAGCCATCAACACGAAAATTGGATAGTCAATGATCAAACCGTTGTTGCTTCGGTTTTTATCGATACCAGTAAAGAAGCTCTAGTTTTACATAGCTTTTCAAGCCAGCCACTGTCGCTCGCTAAAACTCAATAAGCTACGGGAGTATCTGGCTATACCCACTGCGCATTGAGGGTGTTAGACTAGCAAGCAATTTCATTGAGAGAAAACAAAGGAAAAACAATGAACCCGATTATTGCTCTGCTTAAAGAGAACAACATCAGTGATGAAAAGATCCATGAAATCTTCGAAGTATTGACCCAAAACCCTCTAGCGGCAATGGCGACAATCAGCCAACTGGGTCTGCCGCAAGATAAGCTTCAAGCGCTGATGGGACAGGTCATGGCTAACCCAGTACTGATCAAAGAAGCTGTCGAAGAGCTCGGTCTAGACTTATCCAAAGTAGAAGCAGCCAAAGAGCAGCTAGACAAGCAACAGTAATGATACTTAAGCCCTCCTTATGAGGGCTTTGTTTTATCTATCAAGCCTTTTTCTCTTCTGGCTGACAATAATCCGCTTCAAATTGCTCAACCGTGAGTGGCCTGCTGTAATAAAAACCTTGCACTTCTTGGCAGCCAATTTGAGTTAAAAATTTGGCTTGCTCTAAGCTCTCTACCCCTTCAGCAATAACTCGTACTTTCAAACTATCGCCCAAGGCCATCACGGTTTTACAAATGACCATTGCATCGGAGTCTTGTGGAATACCGAAAATAAAAGATTTATCCAGCTTCAATTTTTGAATCGGTAATTGCTTGAGGTAACTCAAGGACGAGTACCCCGTCCCAAAATCGTCAATGGCTATTTCAATGCCCCAAGATTCCAACGTAGTCAAAATGGAAACAGCGGATGCTTTATTTTCCATAATACTCGACTCGGTAACTTCAAGAGTGAGCTTTTCTGCAGGAAACTGTGAGCGAGTAAGTGCTAACTTAACCACTTGGATTAAATCAATTTTCTCTAGCTGTTTTGTCGATAGATTAACTGCAACCTTACCAAAGTCCACTCCCATATCTAACCATACCTTGGCTTGAGCTAAAGCGGCATTTAGCACCCACTCGCCCAGTTCATCAATAAAACCCGACTCTTCAGCAATCGGTATAAACTTGTCAGGGCCAATCATGCCGTGGATTGGATGATTCCAACGCACCAGTGCCTCGATACCAGTGACTTGATGGGTACTGAGGTGGAACTGCGGCTGATAGTGCAGCAAGAGTTGTTCAAGGTGTACTGAGTTTCTCAGATCAGTTTCAAGCTCAGTTCTTTCCTTCACATAGGTCGTAGATTCTTGAGAGTAGAATCGATAGGTGTTTTTGCCAGCGTTTTTGGCCTGATACATCGCTGTATCTGCATTTCGTAGCAGGTCATCAACATTGTCTCCATCTTGCGGGTAAATACACACGCCGATACTTGCAGTGACGCCAATGGCGTGAGATTCCAACGGCGTTAGATCTCTCAACAAGTGCAGTATCTTGTCAGCTATCATCTCAGCCTTTGATAGTTCACTAACATCTTGGAAAATTAATACGAACTCATCGCCGCCAATGCGGGCAACAATGTCTTCATCGCGCAACTTATCAGACAGGTATTTGGAGACAACAGTTAACAAGGAGTCCCCCTCTGGATGACCAAAGCTATCGTTAACGTTTTTGAAATTATCCAAATCCATGTACATCACCGTAAATGATTGGTGGTGTAGTGAGGCATATTCGACAAGATCTGCGAGATACTCTTTCATCATACGGCGATTGGGTAGATCGGTAAGAGGATCATGAAATGCAAGGTATTGTGCTTCCTGCTGCGAAGCTTTCAATTCACTGATATCAGAAAACACCGAAACGTAATGGGTAGTGACATTGTGGCTGTCTTTTACGGCAGATATGGTTTGCCAAATCGATAGCTCACCTCCATCTTTTTTACGATTAATCAGTTCACCACTCCACGAACCCTGCTCCAATATAGATTGCCACATCTGTGCATAAAAAGGTTTGTCATGTTTACCGGATTGAAACATTTTTGGTGTTCGTCCGATGACATCTTTTCTGCTATAGCCAGTAAGCTCAGTGAATGCCTTGTTGATTTCAACGATTTCGGTGTCCGCATTTGTTATCACTACCCCTTCCGCACTGCTTTCAAACACGCTAGCAGATAGGCGTAGCCTGTCTTCTGAACGTTTACGCTCGGTAATATCTCGTCCAACGCCTAACACACCTAACAGTTGGTTTGAGTGCTTTTCATAAACCGGGGATTTGACGGTCTCAAGTACTTCTTGATGGCCATCAGAGCTAAAAGAGATGGTCTCTTCATTGACAGACAAGCCACCAGCTTCCATCGCCAGCAGATCTTTTTCACGGAAAAAGTCCGCCAGTTCTTTATCGACGAAGTCGTAATCGGTTTTGCCCTTGATTTCACTTTCTGTGGCACCAAAAAACTCTTCAAAGCGCTTATTGCAAGTCAGGTAAACCCCATCTCGATCCTTAATCCAAACAAGATCTGGCAGGGTATCCATTAACAAGCGCAAAAAGCTCGACTTTTCTTTGAGCTTGTTACTCAACTGCTTCATCAGATAGTTCTTGCGCACAAGATAGAGAGCCGATATCACCAATATGGTAAATACTAGGGCGACAGCACTAAGTTCCATCAAGTAGGTGCGCATAAAAGACTGAGGTTCAAATAACACCAGCGAATTTGGTGGTAATACGCTTTGACTCAGTTGGTAGCGCTCAAGTTCTCGATAATCGAATGTCGGCACATTAGGGCTTTTATCCATGATCGGGATATTGGCAGGTGAGGTACCAGACAGGATTGTTTTTACCATCAATGCCGCTTGCCGACCCTGTTCGAGGTGACTTACCGTCACTCCGCCCAAGACACCTTCTCCGATGCCGTGTTCCCAAGTATGCAAGATAGGCACGTCAGTACCGTTAACCATAAGTGCGAGAGCTTCATAAAATGACTTTTCAACCTTGAGGCTATCTTGGAATGCCGACAGCAGTAATAGAGCATCATTCTCACCCAGCCTGTTTAGATTATTAGCGAACTCCTGCCAAGTGAGGTCAGCGAGCGGTAATTCGTGAAACTTAAGCATTGGAAACTGCTCATACAGCGACTGAACAGTGGCTAAATCGGACTGACCACTAACACGATCATCAACCACCACATGTATGTTGTTGCGCTTTGGCATCAAAGTGCTAGCAAGAGAAATCGTCTCAGCGAAAGAAGCGGCCTCAACCACGCCAGTTATCCAAGGGGTAGCTTCGAGGCTAGCAGCCAACTGGAGATTATTTACTCCAAGAAACACCACTGGTGTATTGGGGAATAAAGAGGCACGGTGCTCTAGCGCAAAATGAAGTGCATTGTCGTCAGCAGTCATGACCACATCATAGGGACTACGTTTACTCAACTTATAGCCAAACATGGCAAGGAAATTTTGCTGGCTTTGGCTGTCATTGAGTCTTTTGCTATCCATATACTCAATGTCGATCACTGGCGAATCTTCACCAAAGGCGAGATCAACCCCATTTAAAACTTTTGGGCTAGATGGAAAACTAGGATGATAAGAAAAAAGCAGTAAAACTCGCTTGTCTGCCAACTCACTTGCAGCAAGAGTAGCTGACGAAAACGCCAGCAGCAGGCAACAAATCAAAGTGTTAATCAGTCGATGCATATCTTCTCCGGCAAAACGGCTTTAGCGCTGCAACCTAGTTTATAAAAAGGGTTTTACAACTTTAATACTAGCAACTAGCGGGCGATAGTCAGGACTAATTTGCTAAATAGAAAAAAGGGCTGATAAGTCATCAGCCCTTCCACACTTACATTACCGTACTAACCGGTACTTTCACTCTAACTTCAACCACATCGCCACTGCGAGCAAAAATCATCTGGCTCAAGGAGTGAGGTAACTCCTGTCCTTTGCGCTCTTCTAGGCTACCGTCTGCCAGTTTCACAGCGATAGACTGACTCTCGCTATCAGTTAGCTGGTAAACAAATGGTACTTGGCAGTAGGTGAAGGCTAATTCATCGCTGTTGACCCAGACACCTTGTGGCTTACCGTGCAAGTTCTCGAAATTGAACATTGCTGATTGGCTCAAGAACTCTTCTTTTTTGAGCAGGGTTGGCATCACGGTAATGACTCCATCTTTCACCCCTATGCCCAGCTCACCAAAGCGAGTGATCACCTCTTCTTTTACTTGACCTGTCATACCTGGCTGCTGTGCACCCGCCTGTTTTGGTGTGTGCGAGTATGGGTCGGTTGGGAAAGCACCGTAGTTTTCAGGCGTTTTATTGAAGCCAATGCCATCACGTACTTGGTAGTAAAACTCCGCTAAACGCTTCGTTTCTGAGCTAGTTGGGTTTAACTCAAACGACGCTTGGTAGTTCTCTTGAACTGCCAGTAGCAGCTTAGATACCATGTGCCAGTAGATACAGCCTAACCCTTCATAGCCAAACATGGTGCCAGAGCGACCAGTGAACTGTTTGTGATTAAAGACCTCTTCATAAGTTGCAAGCAACTGACTGCGGTCCTCGTTGCTAACTTCAGAATAGTCTTGCTCCACCTGAGCCATCACACTCTTAAGGGCATCTGCGTTATCAAAATCTGGGTGGAAGTGATAATTTCCGTGCAAATCCAAGTTGATAATACGTTGATCATCACGAGCCAGCATGCGCTGTAGCCATTCATTGTTCGAGACAAGGTCTGCCGGAATTTGGTTCTTCTCGACAAAACGGCTTAGCTCTCGGTCTGGGTAGAGCATGAAGCTGTGTTGGTCTTCTCGGTACATCTCGCTAGCAAACAAGTTTTCAAGCAATTGCACCGCTTGTTTTGGCGTCAGCACGCCAGAGCTCAGCACTGCGACCTGCCCTTCAAGCATTGGGTACAGCTCGCTCACTTCTAAGTTTTCAGACGAGTAGTTAAGGATGTTATAAGCGTTAAACAGCCCATCTTCTCGCAAGTTATTGCTGATGGTCTCATCCACAACAACTAGGCTAACTTCCACCAGCTTATGCAAAGCGCCAAGGTCTACTTGGGTTTTGCCGCTGAACTGGCGAGTTCTGTATAGTTTACTGCGGTAGTCAGCACCAGCTTTAGCCAGTTGAGTCACTAGCGCACGACGTGTTTGGCGCGTTACTGTCTTCTGGCGGATCTCTTTGCCAGCCGCTTCCAAGATTTGAACCGTCGATTGTAGCCACTCAACGATCTCCACCGACAGGTCTAGGTTGGCTGGGGCTTTGCACAGTAGCTCCTGCATAAAGGCAAGGTAGCGACGAATGTAATATAGCGTCACCATAGATAAGCCGTTACCCACAATCGCATTATTGGCGTCGTTCCATTCTGGGCGCTGGGTGTTTAGCCAAATGCCGCCATCGAGAATGAAGTTGCTCATCTTAGCCAGCAGTGGAACTAGGATTTTCTCCGTCAGGTTCACTTGGTAAACCTCACCGTTTTCATCCAGCATCAATCGACCATCACTGCCAAGCTCTTTCACTTGCTGCTCAATACGCTCTTGAAGCTCGGTATCAAAGCCCACGGTATCTTTCGGGTTTTCAAACAGGGCAACTTCGTCACACAATTCATAAGGCACGTTTGCGTAGCTAAAACACTCACGGCTGAGCAGCTCAATTAGCTCACTTTGCTGGTAGCGATTTGCCAGCTCCAAGAACTTAAGCAAGTAGATGATCTGGTGATCACCCCAGTAACCAATGTTGCTCCATGGGTCATCAAGATCCAAGATTTCCCAATCAATGCCTTGCTTAGTAATGCGATAAGGGTTGTAACCATCTGCCGTTGAAGCATTGGTGAACTTGGCAATAAACGCCGTTAGGTAATGCGGATAACTTAGGGCACTGGCTTCCCAGTTCTGGAAGATATCGCGCCAGTTGCCTTGGTAAGAAAGCAGAGGTTCGCCACGTTCATTTTTCACCTTAATTTCGTAATGGTTCCAAGGACGACTTGGGTCACCATGACGACGGCCAAAGGTAAGTGGAAGATACTCGTAACACAGGCGGATCAGTTGCTCATCACCCACCTCTTTTGCTTTGGCGACCAGTTCGGTGTGTGAGAACTTTTCTGGCAATTGCTCAATGAAAGCTTGATTACGGCTCACCACAGCGCAGTTAGTCGCTTCAAATGTGGCAACAACGTCGTGCTTTTCAAGTTGGTAACCATCGGCAAATACACCACCACGCATATTATTAAACAGTACGTTCGCATAGTGGTGAACACAGGTATTTTCTTGCTCAGTTAACTGCCATGCGTCTGCACCTGACATCAGGTGTTTAAGCTGGTTATGATTGTCTGTGATGCTGCGTTCTAGATCCAACTCAGAGCACTTTGTTAGTGTCATACGACTAACGTCGGCGTGAGACTTGTCGATATCTGCCACTATATACCAATGGTTGATCTCTTTAGCCTTAAGTGTGATCGATTTATGGATAAGGTAAGCACCACGAGCCCCTTTGGTGAGGGTCTCAGGGGTAATTTCTTGTCCTTGAACAAAAGTACGTAGCTGAGCAGAACTCAATAAGATATTGCGATCATCATTGTCTAGGCTAAATGCGGTCGTAGTTCTTAGTGATTCCGCTGGCGCTGCACGATCACTTAACATCGCATACATTGAGTAAAGTGCGATTGGCCCTTTATCTACAATTTCATTCCACTTATAAGCATCCACCAATGCGCTTCGGGTTTGTAGCGCGGCCAATGGCGCTCCTGATGGAAGCAGGTTTTGAACACCATCAATCAGTTCAATGGTTTTCTCTTGATCTGATAAGTTGATAATTTCACTGCGGCGGATAAAGCCAAACTCTTCACTGGTTGCCCAGCTGTAACGAAATGCAATCTGAAGGTCATGGTTCACTTCTTCAAACAGAAGCTTGTCACCGATAGTGTTTTTATACAGGTGACGCTCGATAGCATACTGACCTTCTAGATGAGGGTTGAAAGGTTGCCACAAAGCTTGGCCTGACTCAGTCGAGACACGAACCAAGGTTCTAGGACCCGTGTTGTCAGCACTTTCATGAATATGGTCTACTGAGCGGTACGGAAATAGCGCATTTTCAGGTCGAATACGTCCAGCAGATAGGCAACCCGTCGAAGAAACAAATAGCCAATGGTCGCTAGATGAAACCACACTAATAAAGAATGGGGCCATTTGGTCGACGTTTGAGATCTTGTAATAGCGCTCGTTGGCTAAATTGACGAACTCACCCGAGATAGATTGTTGATTTTGCATGATTGAAACCTCAAGAAAGCGCTTTCTTGTTTGCTTTAAAAAATGGAGCGTGATCGCTCATGAGTCTATTTAGAAAGCGCTAAAATTTATTTATTGATTACTGATTACTGATTACAGATGATGACAGCGAGCAAAATGTTGCTCAGAGATCTGAGTCGTCGTTGGCATCGTGTTAAAGCACTGTTCGCTGGCCTTCGGACAACGAGTCGCAAATGGACAACCTTGGCTGTCAGGACGCCACATTGGGATCTCACCTTTTTTCACTGCCAACTCACGTCGCCCTGCATTGCCCACTTCAGGGACAGCAGATAAAAGCAACTGCGAGTATGGATGCTGAGGATTTTGCGTCACGCTATCGCTCTCGCCCCACTCAACCATATGACCGACATACATGACTGCGGTTTTCTCCGCAAAATAGCGTGCCGTGGCAATATCGTGGGTGATGTACATAAATGAGATGCCATGCTTATCTTTAAGGTCAGCCATCAAGTTTAGGATGCCTAAACGCACCGAAACATCGAGCATAGAAATTGGCTCATCTGCCAAAATAACTTCTGGATCAACAGCAATCGCACGAGCAATCGCCACTCGCTGACGTTGACCGCCGCTCAGTTCGTGCGGGTATTTTTCAGCCGTTTCCTTAACAGGAGACAAGCCTACTAATTCCAGTAGCTCATACACCAACTTCGGCACAGCTGCTTTTTCAGCACGCTTATGAATGAGTAGCGGACGAGCGATATGATGGTAAATCGTATGCACCGGATTTAAAGAACCAAATGGGTCTTGGAAAATCATCTGTACCTGACGGGCATATTCAAGCTCGCCATTTTGCTCAATGTAGTTATCTAACGGCTGACCTTTAAACTCTACTGCGCCTGCCGTTTTGTCGTAGATACGGGTCAGGATACGAGCACCAGTACTTTTGCCCGAGCCAGACTCACCAACGATGGCTAACGCTTCACCCTTTTTCAAATCAAATGAGACATCGTTAACGGCACGCATCAAGTTGCCTTTAGATGACTGACCGATGGCAAAGTCCTTCACCAGATTCTTGACCGAAAGTACCACTTCTTTCTCTGCGATCATGCCATTTCTCCTTCAACTAGGTGACAAGACACCTGACGGTTGGCTGTAAACTTCAGTGCTGGCTCTTGTTGGCTACATTTAGCAAAACACTGATCACAACGGGCTTGGAAATTACACCCCTGTGGAATATCCAGCAGGTTCACTGGGTTACCAGGGATACCGTATAAACGCTCTTTAGGGCCATGAATGGTTGGGAATGATGCCACCAAGCCTTTGGTGTACGGATGTTGTGGGTCACCAAACACTTGCTGCGCTTCACCCAGCTCAATCAGGTTACCTGCGTACATCACACCAATGCGGTCAGCAATCTCGCCCATTAAGCTCAAGTCGTGGCTGATGAACAAAATTGAAAAGCCGAAACGAGTTTTCAGATCATAAAGCTCGTTGAGAATTTCACGCTCTACTACCACATCCAGCGCCGTCGTTGGCTCATCCATGATGATGAGTTTTGGCTCTAGTGCGAGAGCTATCGCAATCACAACACGCTGACGCATACCACCACTCAATTGATGTGGAAAACTTGCCATACGGTCGCCATGAATACCGACAATGCCCAGTAACTCAACTGCACGTTCTGCCGCTTCTTTATATGGAATGTTTTTGTGAGCGATGATGACATCGGTCAGCTGTTCACCAATAGTGATCACAGGGTTTAACGAGTTCATCGCACTTTGAAATACCACCGAGACTTCATCCCAGCGAAACTTTCGTAGCTTACGGTCGTTCATTTTCAGCACGTCTTCCCCTTTGTAGAGGATCTCACCTTCCGAGATGAGTGCTGGGGCTTTATGTAAGCGAGCAATCGCAAAGGCCAGTGTGCTCTTTCCACAACCCGACTCTCCAGCAATGCCCAAGGTTTCCCCTTCACCTATGGTTAAAGAAACATTGTTCACCGCACGAGCGACACCATTAGGTGAAACGTAATCCACGCAAAGGTTGTTGATTTCTAACAAAGGTTTGTTTGCTTTAGTACTCATGCTAGACCTCGGCGTTTATCAGCTTGTTTCTTTAATTGACGCCACAGCTTCATGTGTGGGCCAGTACGAAGTTTCGGGTTACTCACTTGGTCAATCGACATATTAATAAGTGCCAGTGCGCCACCAGTAATAGCAAGTGCAGCCGCTGGAACAATCATCTCCCACCATGCACCGGTATACAGTGCCGAAGATGTCTGAGCCCAGTAAAGCATTGAGCCCCAGCTCACTTCAGTGGCATCACCAAGGCCCAGAATACCTAAGCCTGCCTCAGCGCCCATGGCATAAAGCACCGCCCCTAGGAAGCCACCAAACACAATCGAAACTAGATTCGGTAGGATCTCAACCAGAATGATGCGCCACTTGGACTCACCCATCACTTCAGCAGAGATGATGAACTCTTTACTGCGGATCGCCATGGTCTGGGAGCGAATGACACGAGCGCCCCACGGCCAAGAGGTGAAACCGAGTAGCAAGGTGATCACCAGTGACCCCACCTGCCCTAAGAAAGCGGCGAGTACAATCAACAAGGGGAGTTGCGGGAAGACCAGAAATACGTTGGTTAGAAAGTTCAAACGCTCATCAATCTTACCGCCGAAATAGCCCGCAGAGACACCAACAATCACTGCAAGCGTCATTGCGATGGCACCAGCACTGATTGCAACCGTCAGAGACTTCTGCGCACCATGCAGTACTTGGCTGTAGACATCACGCCCACTTCGGGTCGTGCCCATAATATGTTCTGCATTTGGGGCAACGTGAGCACGAGCAACACGCTTTTCTGGGTTATGTGTAGCCAGCAATGGGGCGGCTAGCGCACCAACAAGCACCACGGTCATAAGAAAGCCACCAATAATTGCCGGCGGGTTTCCGTAAAAGAAGGCGTATAGCTTTGACCAGATCTGTTTTAATTTTTTACTCATTTTATTCGGCTGCGCTTCAATGGCTGGGTTGAGTGTTTTTTCCATACATCACCTCAATTGGAAATTCGTGGGTCAAGCCACACGTAAAGCAGGTCAGCGATAAAGTTAGCTGTTAGCACTGCCGTCACAAGGATGAGCAAAATGGCTTGGATCAGTGGGTAATCACGTGCACCGATGCCTTTTAGCAAAACATTGCCCAGCCCTTGGTAGTTAAACACCACCTCGGTCATAATTGAGCCTGCAAAAGAGAAACCGATCGCCATCGCAATTGCTGTTGCTACTGGCAAGATGGCATTTCGACCAGCGTAACGAGACATAACTTTGTAGCTACTTAGTCCTTTGGCTTCTGCCATGGTCACGTAATCTTCACCCAACACGTTGATCATTGCGTTACGCATGTTAAACACCCAAGTGGCAATGCCGACAATGATCATCGACCCCATAGGCAACACAGCGTGTTTAGCGACACTTGCGATGAACTCCCACGTGAATCCTGGGTCAAGAGCAGGGTCATAGGTGTATGCCAGCGGCAACATATCCAGCTTCAAACCAAAGATGTAGAACAGAAGCAGCGCCGTCACGATGTAAGGGAAGTTACTGACAAAGGCGAGCAGTGGCGGAACGAATTGACCAAAAAAGCCTTCACGTCGATACGATGCGTAAGTACCGATGCTGACACCAATGATTAACGCCACAATCAGTGAGCCCAGCGCTAGGAACATAGTCCAAGGTAGCGCCATACCAATGACATCAGACACGTTAACCGGGTACATAAGTACCGAAGGACCAAGGTCTAACGTGAACACACTTTTCATGTAGGCAAGGTATTGCTCAAAGATGTTGCCATCCATGAAGCCATACATTTCACGTACCGCATCTAGCTGTGAGCTGTCCATCTGACCTTTGCTAGCGGCAAACAGAGCATCAACAGGGTCACCCGGCATCAAACGTGGCAACATGAAGTTAAAAGAAATTGCGATTAAGAACGCAGTAAAATAAAAGCCAAACCGGCGAAAAATAAACGACATAACGAATCCTTACTCAGCCACCCCCACAACTTACGAGGGTGGCTGTGACGTTACTTACTTAAGATGAAGGTTGTTTAGAATGATCACTCGCTTGCCACCGTCGTACCAAACTGGCTGAACGTATGGGTCTTTCTCACTTGGCCAACCTGCAATCTTACTGCTGTTGTATTGGAACCAAGTAGGGTTCGAGAACAGTGGAATGAATGGCAGGTTTTGCGCTGTGAAATCTTGAAGCTCATCTAGGATGGCTTGCTGCTTTTTCGCATCACCGGTTTTACCAAAGCTCTTGATGAGTTTATCGATCGCCTCGGAGTGAACACCGTGGCCTGCGTGCCAAGTTTTACCGATTCGAGACGTTTCAAAGTATTCTTGATACGCAAGAATTGGGTTAGTCGCTACCATCGACCAGTTGATCGACATCTTGTAGTTGCTGTCTTTTAGGTTCTTATCGTAAACCGCCCAGTCAACCGTTTTCACGTTGGCTTGGATACCGACATCAGCAAAGAACTCTGTTGCCATCTGAACCACTTGAATCCAATCCGTCCAGCCGTTAACCACCTCGATATCAAACTCTACTGTTTTGCCATCTGGTGTATCACGGAAACCATCGTTGTTGCGGTCAACAATGCCAGCCTCATCAAGCAGTGCTTTGGCTTTCTCAGGGTCGTACGCCGTTAGACCTTTGTACTTAGCTGAGATGTCTTGGTTGATAGAGGTTTTGTAAAGCTCACCAATACCACCAGCGTTAAAGTTGGCTGTTGGGTAGCCGTACGCTGCGATATCGACGATTGCATCGCGATCGAGTGCCATCGACAGTGCTTGGCGCACGCGTAAATCATCAAATGGCGCTTCTTTGGTGTTCACATATAGGTGAATGGCATCGTTAGCTGGGTACCAGAAGTGATTATTTTTCGGATCAGCACCAACAAAAGTGTTTTCAACATCTGCGATGAAGTTTGAACCCCAATCGATCTCGCCTTTGATCAATGCTGGCTGTAGCTGAGAGTTGTCGTTGTATGAACGCAAAGTCACACAATCTAGGTAAGGGCGACCTTCTAGGTAATAATTTGGGTTACGACAAAGCTCCATTTGTTGAGGCTTGAGGTAGCTCACTGTGGTCATTGGGCCGCTACCCACAGGATTCGGGTTAGTAAATGTGTTCAGGTCTTTTGCTTTAGACCAAATGTGCTTAGGTACAATATGGTAACGCTCTAGATTCCAAACAAAAGTTGAATCCGCTTCGTTAAGTGAGAATTCGATAGTGCGATCATCTGTCGCAGTGATTGACGCAAGATTCTTACCTGACCAAATCCCCTTTTGGTCAAATGCAGGGTAATCACGCGTTAGTTCAAAACTGTACACCACATCTTCTGCGGTAAGTTTCGAGCCATCAGACCATTTCAAGTTTGGTTTCAGCTTTACCGTGATAGTTTTCAAATCATCGGAGTAACTTGCTGACTCCGCTAAACGGTAGTTAGTGTCGCCAGTCATATTGTTGAACACCATCAAAGGTTCAAACATGATGCCATGTAGCAAATCTTTCGTAGTGTATGGGTTAAAGTTCTCTACAAAACCAGTATTGATGATAGGTACATTAAGCTTTCCCCCCTGCTTAATTGTCTCTGCATTGACGCCAGCAGCGACGGCAGCAGCGCAAAAGGCAAGGGTAAGTTTTGCTTTGTTATTCATCACGTTGTCCTTAATTTTTATGGTTGTAACCCCTAAGTAGCAAACAACTCTTTTGCTACCTCTTTTTTTAAAGTGCGCTAACTTCCGACAGTAAACCCAAAAAGAAAGCGCTTTCTTTTGGTTTGGATACTAGGCGGTAAAATCCCGTCAATCAATCTAGATTTATATAAAAAGATAAAGTGATCACAAACATACATCTTCACATTCAAAAAACAAACATAAAAACTTAAAAATCAATTACTTAACAAACAAAATAAAGATTAACATCACTCATCACCCCAGGATTAAACTTATATTTTTCAATGACTTATGAAATAGAAGGCTTTGGTGCTTTTTTGAGTACGATCACAAGATTAACTCCCGACCAAAGAAAGCACTTTCTTAAATAATCGTAGGAATGCATATTTGCACCATAAAATTTGAGGATACAGACCAATGAACCACTCAATTAAGTTCTGGAATGGCAATAAAAGTCCAATCAGACAACATCATGAGCTGGAGCTTACTCAAGCGCTGCTAGGTAAGCACTACACTATTATTGAAGATAAAACCGACTACTCCAGTGCCAAGCAAGAAGGTGAAATTTTTCTCAATGGTGCAGACTTGCTGGTCACAGTGAAAGGCAACACCAAATTTCACGGTTATGACCATATCGTGCTTGATCAGCCTCTAGCGCAAGGTATCTTAGGGAAACGACTGCTCGTTGCGACACAAGAAAAGAGTATGCACCTAAGTCAACTCACCCACCTTGATCAGCTTAAAGCGTTTCGCTCGGGCATTCCTGCAACTTGGGCCGATGCCGATCTCTTTCGCCACAATGGCTGCAAAGTCGTGGAGCAAGGCAGTTTAGAAACCATGTTCCAAGACTTAGTTAATGATGAATGTGACTACTTCGCACTCGGTGCCAACGAAGTACAATCGCTGCTTAAACAATATGCTAGTCATAAGCAAGAGCTGGCTATAGTACCTAACGTAATGCTGCGTTATCCAATGAACTTGGTGTATTACATTCATCCAGAACAGGGGGAGATCGCTAACCAGTTAAGCCAATCAGTTAATCAAGAGGTCATTACTTCCATATACAACAAACACTACGGCGACATCGAAAAATCACTGGGACTTTCAGCACGTTACACAATAGTTATGGAGAACCCTAACCAATAGCTCGAAGAACTTTTGAAGCACAATAGTGAGCTGTCTGACAAATAAGAGGCGATTACACTTAGTCAATATATCGGCAGCAAGTAATTTACATGAATATATTACCCCGTTAGTATGACCTTCAGAAATGGTTTATAAATCACGTCCCTAAGTGGTTTCATACTCAAATAAGGTACCTAACATGAATAAGCTCCCTATCACCTTACCACTACTCGCATCTCTCGCCTTTCCTGTGTTAGCCGACGAAGTAAACTATGGTGACCCAACCGCTTCGTACACAGGGCTTGGTTTAAGCCGCACCAGTGATAAAACGCAATTCAACGCCATTTACGGATTAGGTACCCATATTTTTACCGCTGACATTACGGTGTTAGATGACAAAGATCCGGTGACCGATGGTCAAGTGTCAGCACGTGGCCGTTACTTCTACCTTTCGGATGGCTTAGGGTACTCGTTAGATATCATTGGTGACAATGTCAGTATTGGGGCAATTGCCGGTCTGATGTACAAGATGCAAGTGACTAAGAACATCTTAGTGTTTCCAATGGCTGGCATTGGTTATGGCGCAGCAGAACTTTCACTAGATAAACCTAGCGTATCCGAAGATAGCATGATGAACCAGTTTGGTATCTACGGTATGTATGCGTTCGACAGTGGTAACTGGGTCTACGCCAACCCAAAAACCACTTACATTAATGACTTCAAAACCCGCTACAACGAGTTAGAAATTGGTGGTGGTGTGATGATTATGCCGCAGGCTAGTTTAGGTGTGAAAATAGAGCAAATCCTAAACTTTGATTCTGTTGGGGTCGAAAGTGGTGATGCTACCCAAGTATGGGTTAATGCGAATTACTACTTCTAAACTGCTATTCCAAGAGCTAAAAAGGCCACAAAAAGTGGCCTTATTCTTAGAACGCTTCACCGAAGCGGATGTAGTAATTTGATTCTCCACCTTTAGTAATGGCGTAATCAAAACCTATGCTAAAGCGCTCGGTTGGCTCCATCATGTATCGCACACCAATACCGCCTGCAGGAATCCACTCAGATGCCGCTTTCTGTTTTGCATCAAACTGTGTTTCTACGTACGCCGCACCAGCAAATGCGACCCCTGTCCATTTCTCATCGATTGCGTGACGGTACTCAGCTTCAAGTTGATACACTGACGTACCGCGGCTTTTATTCCAATCGATGCCACGAAGCTCTGGCGTGACCATTTCATAACTTGGCACACTGCCAAGTAAGTGAGCGGTCATGGCTTTGTAGGCGAACACATCTTTATCTGCTACAGGGATAAATTGGCTAAACTCAGCATCTACACGATGATACGGTTTACCCGTTTCACGAGCTTCATAGTGCATAGAGCTAATTTCAGTCATATAACCTTCGCGAGCACTCATCATATTGTCACGCTTGTCATAGCTTAAAATTAAGCCTAAAGCACTATTGGTGCCGCTCATTGCTTCTTCAAATCTGGCTCTGTCTTGTTCGGTGTAGTGCTTATCATTCTTTGTCACAGCATTACCACCACTCCACATGCCTTGAACACCAAAGTACAAGTTTTCGATCAGGCGTTTTTTCAAGTTACCGTAGAAAAACTTGGCGTTATTGGTGTATCTCAGTGGTTTCTTGGCCGCTGCGCCAGCATGGCCATAATGCGTCAGGTTTAAGCCGATATAACCTAGGTAAGCAGCGCCTCGCCATTCGTCAAAAGCTGAATTGTGCTCGTGCCCGACAACGGCAACACCACTGTTAGTGTCTGTCCATTGCCCATAAGCAAAAGAAGTTGAAGGGTTTGTCGCACCTTCCGCCCTGTCGTGTATATACAGTGCAGTTAAGCCAATTCCTCTACCCAATGCAGGGTCAGTAATAGGTTGAGGTAAGACGGCAAACTTTGTTCCCCAAAGACTTTGCGTTTCTTCAACTTTTTGGTCAAGGTTGTGTTGTTCATCAGATTCAGGATTTGCAGCGCTGGCATAAACTGACGTTGTAACTATTAACGGTACAACAAGAGGGGTAATGTATTTCATCAAGGAAAAACCTAATTAGCATTGACACATTGCACCGTATTTTCAGCTCACCACGAAAAGAGTCTTCGTAGCAGCTAAGCGTCTTTCCATTGAAATATTTGAGTAATCCGTGCTGAACAAGGTGAAATGTATTACATAAAACAAGGCGGAGATAGTAGTGACTTGCCCATCTAGCGTCAAGATAGGTTCTATCCACTATTGAGATAACTCATAACTAGGCAGTCTTTGTACTGACTGGCATAGCTAAGTAAGGTAAGGCTTCAATAAAAGGAATGATTTTGAAGCTGTTACTTACCACATTACTTGCCCTAATTGCTTTTGCAGCCAACTCCTTGCTCGCTCGTGTCGCTCTAGCGGAGCAGGCCATCGATGCGTCTAGCTATACATTAATCCGCCTTGGGTCAGGAGCACTGTTTTTGGCACTGTTTGTTGCGATAAAACTTAGACTCAACCCAATCGCTAGCTTCTCACGTTTATCGCTGAGCGCAGGTTTTGCACTTCTTGCCTACGCCCTACTTTTCTCATTTGCTTATTTAGAGCTTTCTACTGGCACAGGAGCATTGTTGCTGTTTGGTGCAGTGCAGCTCACTCTGGTACTGATGCACGTTATCACAGGTAATAAACTGCATCGCAACCAATGGGTAGGACTAACCGCCGCTATCATGGGCTTTGTCGTTTTGATGCTGCCCAATGCCCAACAGCCAGATCTGCTCGCTGCAATGTTGATGATAGTCTCGGGCATCGCTTGGGCGGTATTTACTATGCTAGGGAAAAAACTCGCAGCCAACGATGTAAGCCCGGTTTTGTCCATCACACATGGTTTCATTATTGCAGCCGTTTTGAGCCTAGCCGCTTTGCCGTTGATAGACTGGACGCACGCAGCCAAACCTAGCGGTGTTGGTTACGCCATTATTTCTGGAGTATTGGCTTCTGGAGCGGGTTACGTTATCTGGTATCAAGTTTTGGCCAAACTATCATTATTGCAAGCTGCCGTGAGCCAATTAATGGTACCAGTGATTGCATTTGCAATGGGTGTTGGTCTGTTGGACGAGCAGTTAGCGGTTCAAAGCGTTGTCGCTTCTTTAGTTATCCTAACGGGTATTGCATTGGTGGTCACGACCAAGCAAAAGTGATTTGGGCATGACAAAACGTAGGTTTAACACTAACTTCAAGTCAAATAAAAATATTGCGGGTACGTGATGTGGGTTATATAACGACTGAGGCTAATTACCAATTAATAGCTATACAAAAACACATTGCCCACCACCTGACGAAATACCTTTATTGCACAAGATTAGATTTAGAACAGGTTTTGTGGACATATGTGCCCTGCAATACGAGATACCTTTCACATCCCCCTAAATCGAGTCTTTTTGACCTTAGTTTGGTTTGCTAGCTTGAATTTGTCATTTCCAACATGACAAAAAAATAAAAAGGGGATCTAAGTTATGTCTAAGAAATTTTTTGGTTATATTATTTTAGCAATTGGTATTGTTGCTGCTGCAATCGGTGGTTTTGGGATTAGTGAAATTTACGCAAATGAAACGTCATTGTTGGCATTGCCAAATGTCAATGGTCAGCAAATCAATGGGATTGAACACCTTATCGATCAAGCCAAAGCACAGGCAGCGATGCTTCTATTCGGTGGTGTAGCATTAGTATTCGCAGGGGCCTTCTTTGCAAAGCGAGCCGCTGTTTGGGGACAACCAGTTCAAAACTGAACTAAAAACAGTATAGAAAAACAGATGGAGCTGTGAGCAAGTTTGCTGGCAGCTTTTTATACTACTGCAACAAATCTTTCCTCTCATAATGAAATAGAATTTTATTAAGCAACCCTACACATAAACGTTATACGCACATATGCATAAAACCACTTTCCTTATATCTCCCTTTCCGCTTTTTACTATTAAATTTCAGTGAAGATTGACATTAAATACCTAATGCGTAAAAAATAGAGTCGCTAATCAAAAATTGAACGACTCTCATGTTTATATCAAGCTTTACTTTCCAAAAATTATGGAATCTAGCTTATTTCTTCAATATCAATACGGTCCATCGGGCGATCCAGCGCAGCTTTATATTCCACCAGCGCCGCTACAGGCATCACAGATACCTCGACACCTAGATAATTGCGCTGTTCGCTGCTTCCAAAATCAATCTCAAGCGGTAGCCATTGGCGAGTTTGTCGATGAAAGATTCGAGTGCCCGGAGCAAGACCAATTTCGATTTTCTGCTCAGAGTAAATCAGTTGGCAATACTCCACATCCCAGCCAGCTTCTAGGCTATGGCGCATCGGTTTCGACAAATAAGGCGTTATCACCCCAGCTATTTTCTGGTAGTCATCTCGGTGGATATAGAGATCAATGTCTTCCACTGGACGCTCACCTCCATGGATACTGGCTGCTGTGCCGCCAACAATCTGATACGGTACTTGGCTGTCATTGAGTAGTTCCACTAACCAAGTCAGAGCTAATTTAAGATTTGTGTTTGTATCCAACTTACTTCTCCAACGGATAAACTTTTTCAAAGCGCTCAAGCACCAGCTCAGAGCTCAAATTAAAATCTGCGCCAATCTCCTTCGCATACTGGGTAAAAAATTCGATATGCGCTTGTCGCCACCACTCATAAGTGCCATCACCCTCACCTTCTGCTTGCGCAAACTCTTCACTTACTTCATCAAAAGGACATTGGGTTACTTCGGTCAAACGAATTACACACACTGGATTTTCATCCCAATCCAACACCACGGTCAGTCGCCCTACTTGCGGAAATGGTTCATTTTCAACCGTATAAGCTGCTTTTAAACTGCATGATGCGGTTTTAATTCCTTGGTCTACCAAGCGTGCGCACTCATTGGCGTTGTACTCATCGGCACAATAGTATTCGGCGATGGTATCCGGGATTTTCTCTAACTCTTGTGGCGAAAGCGTCGATAAATAGCGATCAAGATAGGCCTGATGGTGAGGTTTCATAGTCGTCCTTGAGAAATTAATCTATTCAAAAGATTCTTCTATACGATACAGAACTTTCGCCCAAGTTTCTTCCACCAAAATACCGATTTATATGCCAATTAGTATCGATTTTAGGTATATCACCATGCTGAGTTATTCACTATCGCTGACATAACAAAGGTTAAAAACCGAGGTTGATTTATCTGTTTACACTTTACCTGTTGACGAATCGGTAAAGTGTAAATTGACCTAAATCAACAAAGTATCATTTCCCGAATCAAGAACAATCCGATCTATTGAGGTCACCTAATCTTTACTCTATTGTGTGACCTTACAAGAGTGATAACAATTCGCATTTCTATGCAACGTTCGTCACTAACGATTTAGTCAACGTTAGAGAATCAGCTTAACTATGGCATTTTTCAACCCGCTATTAAGCAAAGCGATGAGCTTTACCCAAAGCAGTAGTAATTCAGAGGCCTGCGACAAGAGCAGTCTCTTACACGCTGAGTTGAATAAAGAGTACGAGATCAAAGAGATTATCCAAGAAGATGATCAAATGGTGTCGTTCCTGTCAACTCTGGGCTGCTTTCAGGGTGAGTCTATCATTCTCAAGTCTGTATTATCCGGCACGTATGTCATCAGTGTTAAAGACGCTAAATACAGCATCGACTCAGATCTCGCAAAAATGATCCTGTTGGTTTAAATCAGCAGCATGCGTTTGGTTGGCACCATCACGGAAAAGAATTAGGTGAAATTTTGAAAATAGCATTAGCAGGTAACCCGAACAGCGGTAAAACCACCCTTTTCAATGCCCTTACTGGTCGCATTGAAAAAGTGGGTAACTGGTCGGGCGTAACCATCAGCAAAAAAGAGAGCTTGGTAAAACCAGCATACACTCCTTCCAACTCAGAAGTGATTGCCGTTGACTTGCCTGGCGCTTATTCCATGTCGCCTTTCACTTCCGAAGAAACGGTGACTCGAGATTTTATTCAGCAAGAGAAGCCTGATGTCATCCTCAACGTGGTTGACTCTACCAATCTAAGCCGCAGCCTATTTTTTACTACCCAACTTTTAGAGCTTGGAATCCCTGTTGTTGTTGCGCTAAATAAAAGCGACCTTACTGATAAGAAGCACACCACTCTTGATGTTGAACAATTGGCGAAGTCTTTGGGCTGCCCTGTCGTTGAAACCGTTGCTACTCAAAACGGCAATAACGGTCTAGAGAACGCTGTCGCTCAAGCTATTGCGCTTCATGGCACATCTCAAATCGCACCATTTAATGCTCAAGGTGTTGAACTTAATAACCCAGAGTCAGTAAAGCAGCTTGATGCTAAACGACATGAGTTTGTAAAAGGTATTGTTGGTCAAGTCGAGCACAAAGAGTCTTCAGTGAACCCTCACCCCCTTCAAGATAAAGTTGATCTTGTCTTGGCCCACAAGTGGTTGGGGTTGCCTATTTTTGCCCTAGTGATGTGGTGTGTATTCGCTATTTCACAAACCTACCTTGGTCCACTGCTTGCAGATACCCTAGTTGGTTGGATTGATTCTATCTACGCAGGTGTTGAAGGCCTGATGGGTGAAGATGTTTCACCACTACTAAGCTCCCTGCTACTCGATGGTATTATTGGGGGCGTTGGTGCTGTGGTTGGCTTCTTGCCACTCATCATGGTGTTGTTCTTCTTACTGGCATTACTAGAAGACAGTGGTTACATGGCACGTATCGCTGTGATTATGGACCGCTTCTTTAAGAAAGTTGGCCTGTCTGGTAAATCAATCATTCCTATGATCATTGGTACTGGCTGTGCTATCCCTGGCATCATGGCGACGCGCACGATTCAAAATGAACGTCAGCGCAGAACGACTGCGATGTTAACGCCGTTTATGCCTTGTGGCGCTAAACTTCCAGTAATCGCACTATTTGCAGGCGTTTTCTTCCAAGGTGAAGCTTGGGTCGGTACTACCATGTACTTTGCAGGTATTGCGCTCATCGTGATCAGTGCTCATCTGATCGTGCGAATTACTGGAGAGAAGAATGCTCGTTCTTTCTTCATCCTTGAGCTACCAGAATATCGCTTCCCAAGCGTAAGCCGTGCAGTGATGTCTTCGCTCTCTCGTGGTAAAGCATTCATCATCAAAGCTGGTACTATCATCTTGCTATGTAACACCGCAGTGCAAGTGATGCAGACGTTTGATTGGCAATTCCAAGTGGTTGCTGAAGGCGCTGAGCACACCAGTATCTTGGCGAGCATCGCTTCACCATTTGCCTTCCTACTTATCCCACTAGGCTTTGGTGTTTGGCAGCTTGCTGCAGCAGCCATTACAGGTTTTATTGCGAAAGAGAACGTCGTTGGTACGCTAGCGGTAGTGTATGGCATTACTAATTTCATCGATACCGAAGAGCTAGAGCTTGTTGCTGGTGGCGCCGATGTTGCTACTATCATGGGTCTTACTCCAATTGCAGCTATGGCTTACTTGGTATTTAACCTCTTCACTCCACCATGCTTCGCCGCTATTGGTGCGATGAATGCGGAACTTGAGAACAAGAAATGGCTGATGGGTGGCGTTGCCTTCCAATTTGGTGTGGGCTATTTCACCGCATTCTCGATTTACCAAATCGGCACATTCTTTACTACTGGTGCACTAGGTGATGGTTTTGTCTATGGCTTGATGGCTAACATTGTTTTGCTAGGTTTCTTAGGTCACCTTGTTATCAAAGGTGGTAAAAAAGAGAAGCAGTTAATCAACGTCCAACAGGCGTGATAGGAGAGCTTTGATGACCAATATTATCGTATCACTCATCATCTTACTGATTGTTGGCTTGGCTATCTACAAAGTTGTCTCTGAGAAACGTAAAGGGACAAAATGCGTAGGTTGTGCCCATAGTCAATCCTGCTCTTCTGACAAAAACAGCTCGCCTTGCTAAGATAAGTCGAGCTAGATAGCCACCTCGAAAAGCCTCGTACATTCTAATGACGAGGCTTTTTTGTTCCTACACGGCATCTCATACGTATATCTGTGGTATGTAATAACCCACTATTGTGTTGACGCAAAGCAAGACGACGCATTAACTTAACTGTCTGAGATACAACAACAAGTACGGAGAAGATAGCAACAAATGGACTCGATAACTCAAGCGGCACTCGGTGCCACGGTTGCAGGCGCAATCGCTGGAAAACAGTGTAATGGTAAGGTGCTGCTGGTCGGTGCTGCACTCGGCACGCTGCCTGATCTAGACGTGGTATTAGACTACGGTGATGCTGTGAGCAATACCATCAAACACCGTGGATTTAGCCACTCGTTACTATTACTCCCACCTTTTGCACTACTCATTTCATGGTTGTATTGCCTGTTTCGTCCAGACAATTTTTGGACTTTTTCTAGAGTATCGTTTCTGACGGTTAGTGTGCTGGTAACACATACGCTACTCGATGCAATGACTACCTATGGCACTCAGTTACTGTGGCCTCTCGATGGCTATTTTGAGCTGAGGAATATTTTTATCATCGACCCTATCTACACGGTACCGCTGCTGATCGCTATCGGTGTAGCCGTGTTCTCTAAACGCCTTGGAGGCCGCTGGTGTCAAGCTGTCGTGCTCATCTCGACTCTTTATCTTGGCTGGGGTTACGCCGCTCAGCAAAGCATTTACCAGAGAGTTGAGCAAAACCTTCTGGCGCAACAACTACCAAGCCAAAATGTTATCGTCATGCCAACACCGTTCAATACTGTGCTTTGGAGAGTCGTCGTAAAAGATGACAACCAGTACTGGGAAGGTTTAGCCTCGATACTAGACAGTGACGAACGCATCGATTTTATTGCTCGCCCACTAGGAAAATGGCCATTAAATGAAGAACCTCAAACACTTCAAGGGCTCAAAGCCTTCTCACATAATTTCCTGAGCTATCGTGAAGAAAATGGGGCGCTGATTGTGTCTGACTTGCGCTTGGGCATGGCCGATAATCTTGCTTTTCAATTCACTATGGCAGAAAAAGCAACTAACGGAGAATGGACACCACTCGCAGCACCTACTCGTTTTCAAGGGGAGAGAGGGTTAGAGCATATCGGTGCACTGTGGGAGCGCTTAAAAGGCGACCAAAGTATTAACGCCAACTTGCAACGGCTGGAGCTGAGTAAAGCGAATTGAATTACTTATCTAACCCAAGGGAGGTTTCCACCTCCCTTGGGTGCTCGTGTATGTGACCTAGCTACTTGGTATTTACGCACACATATTTCACTTCCAAGTAGTCCTCAATGCCGTATTTTGAACCCTCTCGACCAAGCCCCGATTGCTTCACCCCACCAAAAGGAGCAACTTCATTCGAGATGATCCCAGTATTCACTCCCACCATACCGTACTCTAGCCTCTCAGACACTCGGTAGACTCGGTTTATATCATTGGTGTAAAAGTAAGAGGCTAAGCCATAAATAGTCTCATTGGCCCGTTGGATAACCTCTTCCTCGCTTGAGAACTTCAGTATGGTGGCCACTGGACCAAAGATCTCAGTGTGGACGATATCCATCGAATCCATTACTTGAGTTAACACCCTTGGTAAAAGGAATTGACCTTCTGGAGGCGAAGCCATATCGATAGATTCAAGCTGTGCCCCTTTGAGCAATGCATCGTCGACGAGAGTTTGGATTTGGTCAATCGCTTCTTGGGTGATCATTGGGCCAATCTTAACTTCTGGGTCAAGCCCATTACCTACCTTAAGCGTGCCCACCGCTTCAACAAACTTGTGACAAAAACGGTCATAAACGCTCTCGTGTACATAAATACGGTTCACACAAACACACGTCTGCCCACCATTGCGAAATTTGGCCGCAACTGCGCCAGCGACTGCATCATCCAAATTGGCATCACCAAAAACAATAAATGGCGCATTACCTCCCAACTCCATCGAACTCTTCTTAATTGTTGACGCACATTGACTCAGTAGAATGCGTCCCACTTGAGTTGAACCTGTAAACGAAAACTTGGCTATTTTGGGGTGCTGCGTGAGGATGTTACCAAGGGTTACCGCTTCACCAGTCACTACATTGAATACACCTGCAGGGATACCTGCTCGAACCGACAGTTCTGCAAGTGCCATAGCAGTATAAGGGGTATCAATAGAAGGCTTGATGACGATGCTACAACCCGCAGCTAAAGCAGGAGCCGCTTTACGTGTGATCATCGCGGCCGGAAAATTCCAAGGGGTGATTGCGCCACAAACACCGATCGGCTGCTTGATGGTCATAATGCGATTGGACGCTAAGGTTGGCGCAATAACATCCCCGTAAACTCGTTTTGCCTCCTCAGCAAACCACTCTATAAATGAGGCCGCATACAGGATCTCACCTTTCGCCTCCGCCAGCGGTTTGCCTTGCTCAAGGGTCATTATCGTCGCCAGATCATCTACATGCGATTCGATCAAGTAAAACCACTTCATAAGCAGCTTACTGCGCTGTTTTGCCGTAATACTTCGCCACTCCCGCATCGCTATATCGGCAGAGTCAATGGCTTGCTCTACTTGAGAGTAGGAGAGTAAAGGGATAGTGCCAAGAACCTTGCCATCGGCTGGATTGATAACTGGTGTCGTCTGTTTTCCGCTCACCCAGCACCCATCCACTAAACAGCTCTGTTTAAATAAGGTGCGGTCTTTTAATATCTCGTTCATCGCCCTTTCTTCCCTATTTTATTGGCTGAACTTAATAATGACCTAAAGCCTAAGCAAAACGGCAAAAAAAAGCAGCAACCTGTGGGTTACTGCTCATAATGGGATGTGACTACCAGAACTTTGCATCATCCAGTGCTGGCGCACACTGTGTTTTACCCGACAAAGTTAACGCCGTGCCTGCATCCAGTGATTGACCAATCCAACCATGTGGATGGCTGAGTTTGTGTGGCGCTTGAATCTGAGCTTCATCTAATGCCTCAAAACCTACTTTCCCATAAAATTGTGGGTCGCCGTAGGTAACAACAAGCTTAGTGCCCACCGCTTTCATGATTTCTAGTGCAAAAGAGATGAGCTCTTGCCCGACCCCTTGCCCTTGGCATTTAGTGGCAACAGCCATCGGTGAAAGAAGCGCAGCGTTGGTTCCACATTCACTCTTTAAAGTGGTGAAAATCACCGCACCGCATATTTCATCACCCTGCTTTGCCGTGAAACAGTTAAGGTCTTCGATGTCTGTTGTGACGAGCAAATCGTGGGCGAGCTTGCCGATCATCGCCCCTTCATCTGTGCCTTCTGAATCCGTAAAGGTTTGTGTGAACAAATCCTGAATCAGTTTAGGCTCAATGATGTTGTTTAATGAATAGTCCATCTTACTAACCAAAAATTTATTTAAATACAACGTCTGCCCAACGGGCCAAGCCTGACGTTACCGAACCAAAGTAATTGCCACCGACTATTTCAATATTAGGCAAAACCTCTTTGACTGCCGAACGCAAAATTGGGGATCTTGCAGAGCCCCCGGTCATAAATACCACGTCCGGCTTAGTCTGAGCCTGATTAACCGCCTCTAATACCAAGGCTTTTATTTTTTCTGTTGGCGCTTCAATCGACTCCTTCATACGCTCGGCATCCGTGTCGATCGCTAATTGTTCACTGATGAGCTTCACCAAAGCGGTGTGAGTCTGTTGCTCACCGAGTGCAATCTTAGTGTTCTCAGCCTGTTTGACCAATGCGTAACCTAAACCGTCTTGCTGAACTTCGATAAGTCTCGCAATCTTCTCTGGATCTTGAGCTTCTTTTTTCAGATCTCGCAATGCTTTAAGGTTTTCATGGGCATAGAATTTTCGCTGCGCTTGTACGTCGTTGATGGCAATCGAATTCCAAAACTGGGGCAATGGCATATCAAGATTCGCCAATGTTTTCGACCCCATGCCAAAATGCGCCATAAATTGTTTATACGCTATGTATATGTCGAGATCGTTACCGCCAACTCGCTGACCACTTGAAGAGAGGAGCGAATCTCCACGCTCTGCCCTACCAAACCAAGTCGGGCCCATTTTGACGATTGAACAGTCCGTCGTACCACCACCGATATCCACCACTAGCACGGTTTGGTCTTTGGTGAGCGAGGCTTCAAATTCTAACCCAGCGGCGACTGGCTCCATTTGAAACTCAACATCTTTAAAGCCTGCACGCTTTGCACCTCGGTAAATAATACCTTCCGCTTGTCGGTTAGACTCTTCACCACCTCGCCCTAAGAAGTTGATTGGGCGACCAATGACTGTTTGTGTGACTTCACGACCCAATGACGCTTCACTACGATGTTTGATATTGGCAATCATGGCGCAGACCAAATCTTCGAAAAATGATAGCTGCATGTCTCTTAGGCCCATTACTCCCAAGAAAGACTTAGGAGACTTTACGTAGTAGAGGTCTTTAGGATCATCAAGATAGATATCTAGGGCCTGCTGGCCGAACGCAATATCGTCGGCGCGAATATCCAGCCCTTCTTCTCGATTTAGCTTAATTGCACGGCGCAACATATTCTCACCCACTTCATCAGATGGTGAGATCTCTAAACAGCGAAACAGATACTCAGACACTGCTTCTGACGTTGGTGCACACAAGGTCGACGGAACGTAACACTCTTCACCCACCAGCGGAATCATCTTCGCTTGGTTATCTACAATATGTGCAACAGAACAGTTTGATGTTCCATAATCCATACCTAATGCCATGGTGCTACCTCTTCGACCGAAAAAATTGGGTCGGCGATCATACAGGTATTACCTATGGATGAGTCAACTTATATTTCTGATTTATTGTTATATTTGACCTTATGTCGCTTCTTGGAAAAACAGTCATTAAAGGAAAGCTCCGTGGAACTAAAATACCGCTCTGCACAAATTGGAGATCTGGAAAATCTCGTGTCACTTCTCGCCAATGACGCATTGGGCAGCAAACGGGAGGACACTTCAATACCTTTAAACAGCGCTTACCTTTCAGCATTCCAAGCTATCACTCGCGACCCAAATAATGAGTTACTTGTTGTCGAGCTGGATACCTCGCTTGTCGGCATGCTCCAAATAACTTTCATTCCTTACCTGACACATATTGGAAGCTGGCGCTGCCTCATTGAAGGCGTGAGAATTCATGAAGAGTTCCGAGGACTTGGATTTGGCGAGCAGATGTTCCAGCACTCAATAAAGTTAGCCAAAGACAAAGGCTGTCACTTGGTTCAGCTAACCAGCGATAAAAAGCGCCCAGATGCCATTAGGTTTTATGAAAAGCTGGGCTTTAAAGCAACACACGAAGGGTTCAAACTAGCACTGTAATTCTCCTCCGAGCAGAACTGAACTTGTAATGTTCACCAGCGTGCCTAGTCATTTTGATTCCATGTTACTTCTTAGCTATTGGATACCGAATAACATCAAAAAATGTTTTTGTGACGGACGTAATCTCGATATTGATTAAGAAATTTTTATCTAAACTGCTTAGATTCACCTTACATTGATTTCTTACTGTGGGTATCTACATATCGCATAGTGACTTTTCACTCCAAAAGTAAGTGAGAAACATTATCTTTAGAGTATCAGTGTTAACATAATCACCTCGTTATTATTCTAATTAGGTCATAATCAATGAAGGTTCTAGACCGTAGTCGCATTCTCGTATCGCTAATCGCTGCTACTTTGAGTTTCCAATCTTTTGCTGCACCTTATGTGGTTGAAAAAGACATAACTTTTAAAACTATTGGGGATAAGTCGATACAACTCGACTTGTATCGACCATCAACTGCGAGTGAGCAGCCCTATCCACTTTTGATTTGGGTCCATGGTGGTGCTTGGAAGCGAGGAACAAAAAATGACATACCGACTAAGAACCCACTATTGCTCAACTCTATGCTTAAACAAGGATATGCGTTAGCTGCTGTTGACTATCGATTGAGTGGTGAAGTGAATTTCCCTAAGCCAGTACAAGATATCAATGATGCGATCAATTACCTGGCGATTAATGCTGAGCACTACAATATTAATGCGGATAAGGTCGTAATGATGGGGAGAAGCGCTGGTGGACATTTGGCAAGCCTGATTGGTGCTACCAACAGCCATAATGTCTCATTTTATGATGTGCCTAAGTATCAAGTTGTTGGAGTCGTAAGTTTCTTTGGTCCATCGGATCTATTGGCATTGGGTAATAAGGGAGCCAAAAAGGCCAGTAAAAAGTCTTCTGTTTCTCGCTTTTTAGGGGATATCCCAGCCAATATACCTGAGATTGCTAAGCAAGCCTCACCAAGCCATTATGTCAATAGCAAGACACCGCCTTACGTCATGCTTCATGGTGACCTTGATAAACCAGTACCACTTTCTCAGAGTAAGCTACTTAAAAAATTGCTCGATAGTGCCGAGGTCGAGAACCAACTTTTCATTGAGCAAGGCGTAGGACATAGCGCTCCAATTTTTGATACTGACAAGTATGTGCCTGAAGTCGTGAAGTTTGTGCAAAAACAACTACCAAATCGCCACTAGTTGAGCAAAAACGACCTTGGCATTACAAGGTCGTTTTCGTAAGTTCATTGTTGTGGTTTAGCTTCCAAAATATAAGCAGACTCTCTGCCCATCTATATCTCGAATATCAAAAGGGATCTCGTAGATTGATTCCATGATAGACTTCTCTACCACCTTATCGACCGTTCCAGAGACGACAACCTTACCTTTCTTCATTGCAACGATATTATCGGAATAGCAGGATGCGAAGTTAATATCATGGATAACAATTACCACAGCCTTATCAAACTCGTGCGCTAAGCGGCGTAGAGTCTGCATGATTTCTACGGAGTGCTTGATATCAAGGTTATTTAGCGGCTCGTCCAAGAAGATATAGTTGGTATCTTGAGCTACTACCATAGCAATAAATGCCATCTGACGCTGGCCTCCACTAAGCTGATCTAGATACCTACCTTGGAGGTGTTTAATATCAAGGTGTTGCAGGGCTTGATCTATCACGTGGTTATCTTTTTCCGTTATTCGCCCTTTGGAATGAGGGAAACGGCCAAAAGCAACAAGTTCTCTTACCGTAAAACGCATATTGATATTGTTGGACTGCCGCAAGACCGCCAGTTGCTTCGCAAGTGCTTGATTATCCCATTCAGCCAATAGTTTTTCGCCGATCAGTACCTCTCCCGCATCACTTTCCGTCAACCGACTTGCCATCGATAGCAAGGTACTTTTACCAGCACCATTTGGGCCAATAATTGAAGTAACCTCTCCTCTAGGAAAGTGTGCGCTTGCGTCTTCTACAACAAAGGTGTTGCTATATTTCTTACTTAACCCAGATAACTTAATCACTGTACTGCACCTTTATTGAATTCGATTTCGTATTAATAGATATATGAAGTAAGTTCCACCAACGAGGTTAATCACTACGCTGATAGTAGTATCAAAACGCATCACTTTCTCAATAAACCATTGACCCGTAACAAGCAAAAATATAGCTAGTAAGCTGCTCGCAAGCATCAACTTTTTGTGGTGGTAACTGTTAATCAGCTCTCGGGTTAGGCTCACCGTAATCAACCCAAAAAACAATACAGGTCCTACTAAGGCAGTAGAGATTGCGACCATAATGGTGATTACAACTAACAGCTGTTTGGTCAGACGCTCAACGTTAATCCCCAAACTGGTCGCATTATCACGCCCAAGCCACAGCACATCTAGCCTGCTTGCAAGGCAAAAGATCACCGACAAGCAAACAGTAAGTGGGAATAGGCTCCAATACACAAGTTCTGATTTGATGTTGTTAAAGCTCGCAAACATTGAATTCTGGATGACTGCGAACTCATTGGGGTCGATCAACATGATCAGGAAGTTGGACACACTGCTGAATAGGCTACCGCAGACTATACCTACTAAGAGCAAGGTAAATATATTGTTATTCCCCCCCCGAAAATAGAAACGGAACAACAATAATGAGAACCCAACCACGACTAACGTTGAAAGCAGGAAATTGCTCAAGGTATCTACTACCCAGAAGCTGGCACTACCAAATATAACCACCAGCAGTACCTGAGTCATCAAATAGAGGCTATCAAAGCCTAGGATTGATGGGGTCAGAATACGGTTGTTGGTGATGGTTTGAAACACTAACGAGGACATTGAAATCGACGTTGCTGCCAAAACAATAGCAAGCACCTTTGGCAAGCGTCGGGATAAGAAAAACTGATAGTTCTCAGCCGTTAGCCCTTGCCCTACAAACCAACTGATGATGGCAATACTGGCTATTGCTAATAGGGTGATCTTTAATCCATCACGCATTGGCTTTGTCCTTCAAGACTAAATAGATAAAGACCACACCACCTAAAATGCTAATGATTAGTGAGATGGGCATTTCAAAAGGAAATATGATCAGTCGCCCAAGGATGTCACAACTCAGAACTAGTATGATCCCCCAATATGCCGTCCATGGTAGGATTCTCTTCATATTGTCCCCCATAAACAGTGACACCATATTCGGCACAATAAGACCTAGGAATGGGATCACCCCAACGATCATGACTACCGAAGAAGCACTCACTGCAACCAGCACTACTCCAATAAAGACAATTTTTTGAAAGTTCAGGCCGATATTCTTAGCAAAGCTCTCACCGATACTTGCGGCACTAAACTGACTGGCATAGTAGTAAGCGGCCAAGCAGGTGGGGATAGCAAGATAAAGTACCTCATAACTGCCTTGCAATACGCTCGCAAAATTGGCAGTCGTCCAAGAGGACATGGTCTGCACTAAGTCATATTTATAGGCAAAGAAAGTGGTCATTGAAGAGATGACATTGCCATACATGATGCCGATTAAAGGCACTAGTACGACGTTCTTGAACTTTAGGTGTTGTAAAAAGGTAACCAAAATCAAGGTTCCCACTACTGCACTAGAAAAAATCACTCCAAGGTGAAGCCACTTTGAGGCCCCACTTATCAACACTAAACCAAGGACATAGCCAAACAGTGCACAATCGATAGTTCCCATCGTAGAAGGGGAAGCAAATCTATTTTGAACGATCTGCTGCATTATAAGGCCAGCTATGCTTAACCCTGCCCCCGCAAGCATGATTGCGGCCAAGCGTGGAATGCGACTTACAATATAGATTTGGTGAGCATGCTCATTTCCACTAATGAACTGAATCAGACTAACATCAGCAGCCCCAATCAATAGCGAACATAGTGCGAGCCCAATAAGCGTTAGAGCCGCTAAAAAGTATTTAGATATTTTCATTTATAGTTATATGTTCTAGCATTGTCTGGTGAGAATTCTCCAACCAGAAAACGCTAGTGAACGTTTAATGTTTTAAGGCACTTTCCACATCAGAGATCATGATTTGGGTAGAGGTCATGCCTCCAGCAGTGATATACCAAGCAGTAGAGTTGATATATACGATCTGGTCTTTTTGTGAGGCTGGGGTTGATTCCACTAGCGCATTGCTAAATAGCTGTTTTGCTTTCCCGTCAGACTTTCCAATTGCTTGTTCTCTATCCAGAATAAACATCACCTGTGGCTTAGCATCGGCAATGTACTCAAACGAGACTAGGTTGCCATGATTCCCTTTAATCGGCGCAATATGTTGACTGTTAGCCTCGGCAAAACCGAACTCATCAAAGATGATAGAAAAGCGGCTACCACGATTGTACATCGCAACACTGCTGCCATTATTCATTAGCATCAACGCATCTAGTTTCTCGCCATGAACATGCTGTTTGATCTTGGTTAAGTTACTTTCTGTTTCAGTAATAATCGCTTCGACCATTTCACTCTTACCAAACAGCTGGCCGAGATTACGCCACTGCTTTTGGGTATCTTGCCAGTAATTACCACTATCTATGTAGAACATTACCGTTGGAGCAACTTGGCTTAACTCGTCATAGAGGGTCAACATACGGTTTTCCGCAATGATCAAGTCAGGTCTAAGCATGAAGATGGCTTCAAAGTTTGGTTCCGCAAGTGAGCCAACATTGGTTGTGCTATCTCGGTAGTGCTCAAGGTAGTTAGGCAGCAGGGAGTGTGATGCACCAACAGGTTTTACCCCGAGTCGATCTAATACATCAAGGCTACCATTACCTAAAACAACAACACGCTTTGGTAACTGGGAGAACTCTGTGGTGCCTTTTACATGTTCAATAGAAATTGCATAAGCATTGTGAGTCAATACCATCATCCCTAGTGTGATGATTTGAGAAAAAGTTTGGCTTAGCCAGCTCATTAGGCCTCCTAAAATGAATCACTATTTACGATTCAAGAGCCTGCGAGTACAGACCCTTGATTGTAATTACTAAAACTGGCTTTCAAGTGCCAACCAATATCTACGACCGTCTTCAACATAACCATATTCGCCATAGCTGGTCTGCTTATCAAGTAGGTTATAAACTGCAGCCAAAACCTTAATATTTTTGGAAACTTGCCAGTTTGCCCCTAGGTCAACAAAAGTAACCGCTGGTGCCTGTACAGACCTTGAGGTAATAGATATCGGCTGACTCTCTTCACCACGGTAATTCAAGCGAGTCCACGAGTTAATGCTATCAGAAACAGTCCAGTTGGCATTCGCTGAAAGCTGATGCAAGGGGATTTGTGTTAATGGCAAGCCTTCATTAATCCCTGATGTTTGCTCTGAATAGGTATACGTATACGTCCCCGTTAGAGAGATATCTTCACTGACATTACCCGAGGCCATAGCTTCAGCACCATATGTTACAGCGCTATCAATATTGATGTAGTACCAGCCCAAAGTGTCATTGCAAACGCTGCCATCACATAGGGTTGTACTAATTTTGTCTTTAAAATTGTTGTAAAAGCCAGTCACACTTGCTGCAAAGCTCTCATCGCCTGTGTAGTAGAGACCCGCTTCAGTGTTGGTTGAAACTTCAGGTTTTAGATTTGGGTTACCATAGATGTCACCACCTCGGCTCTCCTGAACATAGCTTGACGAGGTTTCACGCAATGCTGGAGCACGATAACCTGTCGATACACCCGACTTGAGTGTCCAGTAATCATCTACCGTCCAAACACCATAGATACGGGGACTTAAGTGTGTGTCAAATTGTTCACTCTGATCAAGGCGAACACCTATAGTCAAAGCAAAGCTATCCCCAATTAACCATTCATCTTCACCAAATAACGACCATTGTTTGTTTTTGATGGTTTGCCCTGCATCAACTAACTCTTCACTTTCGAACGCTGCACCAAAGCTAACAAAATGATAATCAAGAGGTACAGACCAAGAACTGGTCGCCGTTAGGTTTTCAATGGTGATCTCTCGTCCTACATTTTCGACAAATTCATTTTGTAGATAACTATCTCCCGTTCCCCATAGGTAACTACCAGAGTGAGATAGGGCATAAGTAGAACGGTTATTATTTGTTTCGCTAGATGAGTTACGACTTGGTAGTGATTTACCTGATGTCGAAGTGCGAGTTTGGTCTTGCTTAGTGAAGTCGAAACTAACGGTATCATCATCTGTGGCCATCCAATGTAGTGCACCACGATAGTTATTGAGCTTTTTGCCAGCATAGCCTCGCTCAATATCATCTTCTTCACGTTGCTGGATCATGCCCGAAAGCGATGCACTTAGTACACCATCAACGATAGGTGCAGCAACATAAACTTGGCCTTGGTGATAATCGCCAGACTCTGAGCGTTCCTGAAGCGTTGTCTCTAGACGCAACTTACCATGGAGCTTGTCGTAATCTTTACGAGTGATCACGTTTATCACACCACCAATAGCATCAGAACCGTAAAGCGTTGACATTGGTCCACGCACAATCTCTATGCGTTCAATCGCATCAAGTGGTGGTAGCCAATCTTGTTCAAAGCCACCACTGGAGCTTGGCTGAGTCTCTCGACCAGACTGCTTGCGACCATCAACCAGAATTGCGGTATAGTCTGATGGCATACCTCGAATAGAAATATCTTGACGTGATCCCCCGCCCGTTACAGTCACACCTGGTACATCTCTCAGTGCATCGGTCAAGTCTTTGTAAGAGCGAGATTCTAATTGAGACCGATCGATCACAGTAATTGAAGCAGGTGCGTCAACCAACATTTGCTCACGACCAGCCGCAGTTACCACCATAGTTTCTTCCGCTACTCTATTGGTTTTATCCACTTGGGACTCTTGAGCAATCGAAGCCTGAGAAATAGAAAGAGAAAGTACAGAAAGAGCGGGTACAAACACAAGTTTGTGATTGTTTTTAAAAGATACAAGATTGTCCATAACTCGTTCACTTCACAACATTAAAACTGATAATCATTATCAATTAGACGTTTTTGTGTAGTATAACGCAAGCAATTCGCTATCGACATTAGCGAATATCACTATGCGTATTACGGATAGCGGCACATGGTGTTATGCAAGAGCTTGACTACTTCCATAAAGCTGTTTGAAAAGTGAACGTACCCATTCGCACATAGGATCATCATGAAATCGACGATGCCAGTATAGGCTTACCTGATTGAATTCTAATTGCTGCTCTTCAGGAACTTCACGGACGACTAAACGCTCATCTAAACAAGCGGTCATTGCGAAAGGAGTAGGTAAATGGAAAATAATATCCGTTTCCGCAGCAATACTCGCAGCCGAGTTAAAGTTACTTATCTGTACAGGAATATTTAACTTACGATTTTTGTCGATTAGCCCTAGTTCTTTGTATTTGTGCTCAAAAGAGAGACTTTTCTCCCCTTGCAACGAGATCTGACCAAATTGACAGTGACGCAGTCTATCAACCGTGATCTTCCCTTTCGCCAAAGGATGATCACGATTCATAAGTAATCTAAACGTCCTTTTTGCAACTACCATTCGATAAAGGTTCTGCTCAGAACTCGGAGGGACATGAGAAGAAAGCACAAAATGGACATCTCCGTTAATCAGTCCCTCAAAATGACGCTTAGGTGCACTATCAATACTTACCGTCATTTTGGGTGCTTGCTCTCGTACCTTCGCAATAACTTTCGGCATCAATGCATCAATCTGTGGCTGTAGGCCGTAGAAACGTACTGTAGAGCGCACGGTTCTAGGATCAAACGACTGCTTATGCAAAAGTTTTTCTAGGCTGTTGATAACCGTCGTAATATCAGACTTGATAGATTCCGCTTTTGGTGTCAATTCATAACCATGATGCGAACGTACCAAGAGTTCGTCATCGAAAGAGTCACGCATCTTCTTCAGTGCCCGACTGACCGATGACTGACTCATATTTAGAGCCGTTGCAGTATTGGAAACATGTTTTTCTTCTAGCAAGCGCTTGAGGATGAAAAGTAAATTAAGGTCAATCTCTGAGATATTCATTCGTTTTACTACAAGGTTTGATCAAGGCGATAAATAGTAACATCAATAGAGTGAAGTTAATCAAGCCCCTTCATTACCTCTCCTTCCTCAAGTGGCTACTGACAAGTTGCATGTCATTACGTGAAAATTAGAACAAGAAACTCAATCAATGGATGTAGTCGCTGTTCAACGGCATCTTAAACGCAATGCGTTCGCCTACCTTACAGCTTTGCCTATGGCGCTAACCGTGTTTATTGCCTACATGGGGACCAAGTTTTGGTCCGTTCGCCTCTCTTTTACTAGCTCTCGTATGCTGCCAAAAGATGACTTTGTCGGTTTTGCTCAGTATGAACGACTGTTTTCGACATCTCGATGGATCACATCGCTAGAAAATCTATTGATCATCGCATTCTTATTCCTAGCGATATGCTTTGTTCTTGGCTTCATTCTGTCAGTTTTCATTGACCAGAAGATCAAAGCAGAAAGCTTCTTTAGAACGGTGTTTTTATTCCCTTATGCGATGTCATTTATTGTAACGGGCTTGGTTTGGCAATGGATATTCAATCCCCAACTTGGCATACAGAAAACCGTCAATTCATTAGGCTTTGAGTCTTTCAGCTTTGACTGGATCGTAAACCCTGACATGGTGCTATACACCGTGATTATTGCGGCGGTATGGCAAGGTGCTGGGCTAGTAATGGCATTACTGCTCGCAGGGCTTCGAGGTATTGATGAAGACTTGTGGAAAGCGACCAAAATTGACGGCATTCCTACGTGGCGTGTTTACATCAGTATCATTTTGCCAATGCTACGCCCAATGATCATTACCACTGTTGTGCTGCTTTCTATCAGCATCATCAAGATGTACGACGTAGTAGTAGCAATGACTGGGGGCGGCCCTGGGGTATCGAGTGAAGTACCAGCCAAATTTATCATGGATAACTTATTTGAACGCGCCAACATTGGCCTTGCGACGGCCGCATCCACGGTAATGTTGACCACAGTGCTTTGCCTAATTGCACCTTTCATTTACAACAACTACATCAAGAAACAAGGAAGGTAACCTATGTCTGCGACTCTATCACCTTCAATTTCTGAACCTGTAACCAAGCGTCCTTTATCCATCAAGGCTAAGTGGGGCCGTGTCGGAATCTATGGGTTTCTTATCATAACTGCCCTGTTCTTCTTGCTGCCTTTGTACGTCATGTTAGTGACCTCATTTAAGGAACTGGAAGAGATCCGCCTAAGCTCAATTTTTGCCCTACCACAAAACTTTAGTTGGGATGCTTGGAAGGTTGCTTGGAGCAGTGCGTGTACTGGATTGGAATGTTCTGGTCTACAGGTAGGCTTTTGGAACTCCGTGAAGATCTTAATACCGAGTGTGGTCATTTCGGTGCTTTTTGGCGCAGTAAATGGCTATGCCTTGTCTTTTTGGAAAATCAAAGGCGCAAACCTACTGTTTGCTTGTTTGCTTCTTGGGGCATTTATTCCCTATCAAGTGTTCATCTACCCATTGATCCGTGTCTACGCTGATATTGGTATCTACGGCACATTAACTGGTGTGGTGGTTTCCCACGTTATCTTCGGCATGCCAATCATGACGCTGCTGTTTAGAAACTACTACAGCACCTTGCCGTTAGAACTATTCAATGCAGCACGTATCGATGGGGCTGGTTTCTTTAAGGTGTTCTTCACCATCATGCTGCCAATGTCGACGCCAATCATCATCGTGGCCGTGATCATGCAAGTAACCAACATCTGGAACGACTTCTTAATCGGTCTGGTATTTGCTGGTAATGACAATCTACCGATGACAGTACAGCTAAACAACATCGTCAACACCACCACTGGTGAGCGTGCCTACAACGTTAACATGGCCGCAACCATTCTTACTTCGTTAGTACCACTTATCATCTACGTTGCCTCTGGGCGTTGGTTTGTTCGTGGTATCGCTTCTGGTGCAGTAAAAGGATAATCTCATGGGAATCGTAAACATTAGCAAGCTAGATATTAGCTACGAAACCACCAAAATCGTTAAACAGTTAGACCTATCCATCAATGACGGTGAGTTCCTTGTATTGCTTGGCCCATCGGGCTGCGGTAAATCCACACTACTCAATGCTATTGGTGGCTTGATTGACACCAGTGGCGGTTCTATCCACTTTGATGGCAAAGACGTGACTTGGGCGGACCCAAAAGATCGTGGTATCGGTATGGCAGGGCGAGAGCATGAGTGCCTAATTATTGTTCGATGCATCAAGACCAGCGAGCAATACTTTGTCTAAATAATCATTGCTCATCGCCGCTATCTTTTGTTTACGACGCACACTTGCTTTCTTGGTATTTTCAGAACGTAACATATTTAGTGCGATATGGCGTATGCAAGCCATGACTTCAGCGGCATTGTTTCGGTAAATTTGGCAACTGTCTTCATTCATCGTGGCATCAAGCACCCAATGCAAACTGTTTTCTATACCCCAGTGGCCACGAACCGCTGCTGCAAACTCTGTATTTGTGAGTTCTGCTGAACTGATATAGTAACGATATTCGAAAGAACTTTTTCCTTTATTATCAACACGGCAACTTAGTGCAAAACCAATGGATTTTAGTCCTTTCCATTCGGGAAACTGTTTGGCTAGCTCGCCTGCGGGTAAGACATGGTATTCACGGGCTTCTACTCGACCATGCCCTTTTTCAATCGTGACATTTTGAGGTTCGCTTTTTGCAATTCTTTTCTCTTTAAGCGCATGTTGCACTGCTTTAAACAGTGACTCCTGATTTCCTTTCACTGCAAGGAGATAATCTCCACCTTCATCGGTAATGGTGGCAGCAATGTTTGTTTGACAACCGATGGCATCAATCGAAACGAGGCAACCTTTAATATCTAGTAGCTGAAGTAACTCTGGTATCGCTGTGATTTCATTTGATTTAGCATCGGTTTTTCGTTGTCCTACGACGACACCATTAGCGGTTGCAAAAGCGCTAACCATATGGATTGTAGACTGGCGGCTTTCACGATCGTATGAGCCTCTCAAAACTTTACCATCGATAGCTATCAACTCACCTTTTGAGCGTTGAGATATAGCCTGCATCCAGCTAGCAAAACTTGTTTGAAACTCAGTTGGTTCAAGGCGTGAAACGATACGTGCAATAGTGTCATGTGTAGGCAGACCATCTGGGAAGAAGCCTTTTTCTTGAAGCCAATCAAGGTGAACTTCACCAAAGTCTTCAATATCTTCCCATCCTTCACAACCTGCAATAACGGCACACACTACCAAAAACAAAACATCGAATAATGGGTAGCTAATTTTAGCTGATTGACGTGGATCTGTTAGGTGGCCAAAATGCTCAGAGAAAGCGTCGATGCTCATGAAAATACCCTCAAAAGGGAGTATATGATCACAGCTAGATCAGATCGTCAAATCGATCCTATTTAGCTCAAAAAACGTTCATGATCTCGCCCTGATCGGTATGGTGTTTCAATCCTATGCCCTGTACCCAACAATGACGGTTGAGAAAAACATGTCATTTGGTCTGCGTATTGCAGGGGTTGATAAAGAAACCATCGATAAGAAAGTCGCTTGGGCGGCTAAGCTGCTTCAACTTGAACCACTATTGAAGCGTAAACCATCCGCATTGTCCGGCGGTCAGCGCCAACGAGTGGCTATTGGCCGCGCTCTAGTTCGTGACGCCGACATCTACCTATTTGATGAGCCGCTCTCTAACCTTGATGCCAAGTTGCGTGCCGAATTGCGCCTTGAAATCAAAAAGCTGCACAGAACGCTTAACTCAACCATGATCTACGTAACCCATGATCAAATTGAGGCGCTAACGCTAGCTGATCGAATCGCAGTGATGAAAGATGGCATTATTCAACAGCTAGATACACCGAATAATGTTTACCACAAGCCACAAAACCTGTTTGTTGCTACCTTCTTGGGATCGCCGGCAATGAACTGCGTCGAGGGTGTTTTGTCTGTAAAAGGAGATACGGTAAGATTTCAAACTTCAGAGTTAGATATCGACGTTAGTGACTACCCATTCCAAAGCCAAGCGATCGACAAAATGAAAGTGACCCTCGGCGTACGTCCAGAACACTTGCATACTACAGTGCAAAGTGAGCAGGGATCTAACGTGCTTACAGGTTCAGTCGAGCTTGTAGAGCCAATGGGTTCAGATATCTTAGTATGGACAAAGTTCTCTGACAGCCACACCTTATCTCACCGAACTCACTCAGAAACAACGTTAGAAGTTGGGCAAACAGTTTGTGTCGCAGTAGACGCCAAGCGCTGTTCTATTTTTGACTCAGTGAGTACCAATCGCCTCTAAACCTCACTTATTTATAAGCCACTCTAACTTAAATTGGAGTGGCTTTTTGATCGCTATCACTGCAATCGCTATACTCGACTTCTGATACTTTTGCACAATAACGACATTCAAGAACCGATCACTCTCTATGCCTAAGCCCCATATTCTCGACACCATCAAAAGCTTCACCAGCATCGAACAAGCGCTCGATCACTTTGAGATTGGTTATGATAGTAAGTTTACCGATGAGTACGGAGACGAGTTGGTAAAGCGATTCAATGGCTACTTGATATTGCAAAAACCCAACGATTGGTTTGAGGCAAGACGAGCGTTAAAGAATGCCTACTGCAAAATACAACGTGGGCGCTTAGACAAACATACCCGCAGTGCCTGTCGGGGCTGTACTACCTGTCAGCGGCGCTAATTGGGAAAGACAAAAAGGTGAGCGCTTGGGTCACCTTTTTTATGCTAGATTCGTAGCTATCGCTGTAGGCACGGTCTGCCTATGCTTGCGAATAGCCACCACCAGTTGCGCTAGCAGCAACAGACCTGTTACAGCGAGACCAACACCAATGCCCGCCCAAATACCAGCAAGCCCAAACCCTTCCATCAACCACCAAGCTGCAGGTAAACCAAACAACCAATAGCCAATTGCCGTCATGACGGTTGGGCCAACCACAATCTTCATTCCACGCAGCAAGTTAATCGCAAGTAACTGCCATGCATCAACGATAAATGACAATGCCACTACCCATAAAACTGCTGCAAACAAAATGCGTAAATCGGCTTCTAGGTTAAACACGCTAGCTATGAAGTCAGGGAAGATAATAAATCCTCCCGCCATGACAATGCTTAGCACTGTGGTGATGCCAAAGCTTCGCATTGCGGTACGTTTGATGCCGTCAAAATTTTCCGCACCAAAGTCTTGCCCAACCAAGATAGCGGCAGCTTGAGAGAAGCCAAAATTGATGTTCCAAGTAAAACTTAGGCACTGAAGTAGGATCTGATGCAGCGCCAATGCTGCGATACTTATGGTTCCTGCCAGTAGTGTCCCGCCATAAATCAACCCCAGCTCCAACACAGTTGCAAGAGTGATTGGAAGTCCTAGCGACAGCAAAGGCAAAGTATGTTTGAAAGAGTACTCTTCTAGTGCTCTCCACGGGGCAAACTGCTGATAAGCCGGCAGACTGAAGACCCATGAGCCATAACCAACGGCAACTATTAGCGCCGCCAGCGCCGTGCCTGCCCCTAAACCAGCCAAGCCTAAATCGAAACCAAAGGCCAGTACATAACTAATTGGCACGTTCAGCAATACCGTCACAAGCGACATCACCATAATCGAGCGTGCATTCCCCAGAGCGCTGGTTAGGCCACGTAGTATCAGCAACACCAGAGATGGGAGCATCGCCCACTTGAGAGTGTCAATGTACTGCATGGCTGGCGCAATAAGCTCTTTAGGCTGATTGGCGACTAACAGCATCTGCGGCACCAAAATGAAGCTCAAAGTTAATGCAATAGTCATCACCACAGACAACAGCACGGCTCCTTTGACGGCAAATCGGATCTGCTGATTACCAAACTCAGGGCGAGACAGACGTTGGCCATAAGCAATAGCTATAAGGTTAGCAACGCAACCAACAGTGGAGCTGGCAATGATAAAGACAAATGTATAAACCGACGCACCCAGCCCACCAGCGGCCAAAGCAGACACACTCAGTCGTGACATCATCCACACGTCAGTGAGAACCAATGCCATAGAAATGAGTTGTGAAATAATGAGCGGGATCGCCAGTGATAGGATTTTATTCATTGCAAGCCTCGTGATCTTTGTCACATTAGGCTAGGGGGTTTCACACTCGTATTCAAATGACATTTATGTCACCCTTGCATTACCTGAGATCATGGGAGAAAACGATGACACCCTATTCCAATCTGCCATATTCACACAACGCATTAAAAGTATTTGAATCGGTTGCTCGCCTTATGAGCTTTACTAAGGCGGCGGATGAACTGCACGTCACGCAAAGTGCCGTAAGCCGACAAATCAAACAACTTGAGGATGAGTTAAACGCAACCTTAGTGGTGCGTAAGCACCGAGCTATTGAGCTGACTGCTAAAGGCAAAGATCTCTATGAGGTGTTACGAAAAAACTTCCACGAACTCGAAACGTTATTTAAGCGATGGCAAAAACCCGACAAGCAACGAATCGTGATTAAAAGTTCATTGAGCTTTGCGACCCGCATCTTGCTTACCAAGGTTTCAGAATTGAATGAACGCTACCCTGACTACGAAATAGTGATCATTCCATCGATTGAGGAAAACCCAGAGCTGTCTAGCGAAGATTGTGATTTACTGATCATAAATACCCTTAACTATCAGCGTTATATCAACCATCCCAATGTAACCTTTATGCGTGACGAGTATATGGCCCCGGTGTACGCAAAATCGTTAAGGGAAGACGAAATATCGCTCGACGACGTGCTGGTGCTACCGCACCTACACGCAACCTTAGATCATTTAGATTGGAAACTATGGTTTAGCCAAGCAGAGCTAAAAGGCACCAAAGTTGGCCGCGATACGGTGTTTTTCAGTCTCGATCTGGCGCTAAGTGCCTGCCTTTCAGGGCAAGGCGTAACTGTAACGGATCTACTGCTGGTGCTTCCCGAGTTAAAACGAGGCTTCCTAGCATGCCCAGAAAAAATCATTCTCCAGCATAGCCAATGGAAATACCTGTGCTATCAAGGTAATCAATCTGCAATTATTAGCGAGATATACGATTGGCTAATGGCGCAAACTCGCTCAGAAAGAGACCAGTTGCGCCAACTATGCGATGAAATGAACTGGGATTACTCAAGCGTCTCCTTGTGATTAGGTATAACACCTATATCTTTTCAGTTGGTCGCCAGTTGTGGCGACAAACCCTGTTTATTGCGAATATCATTCCATAGCACTGGCGCAATAATCAAAGACAGCACCACGTTAGATAGAGGCACACTTAACCAAATCCCATCGAGACCAATCCAGTTTGGCAGCACGTATAGGAAAGGTAGCTGAATAAGCATATTACCCGCCGATACCGCCAACGCTTTGCCGCCTTGGTTCACTGACATGAAATAGACAGACGCCACAAAGATAAAGCCATCTAACGCCAATGCAAACAAGTGAAGGCGCATGCCATGAACGGTTGCTTCCAGCAGAGCTTGGTCACCTTGACTAAACATTCCTACCACAGATTCAGGGAACAGGTTGAGAAACACCACCATCAAGATGCCCAGAACCAAGACCGATTTCAGTGCGATGGTGAGTACTGTACTGACTTTTTGGCCCTGCCTTGCACCAAAAAAGTAGCTCGCCAGAGGCTGCATGCCGTTTGCCAAACCTTCTGCGGTTAAATAGTAAAGCACCCCAATGTAGCCAATCACCGCAAACGCCCCAACGTGCACTGATGAGCCATGAATAAGCAATAGCTTATTATGTACCGCTGCGATAAAGCCAAAGTAGAAGAACATCAATAAGCCTGACGCACCTAGACCCAAAGTACGAGCACCAATTTTGGCATCGAGCTTGAACTGAGAGACAGATAAACGAGTCTGCGATTTGTGTGAGAAAAAATACCAAAGTGCAATCACCACCACGATCAACTGAGAAATCAGCGTTGCTATAGCGGCGCCTTCAAGCGCAAGGTCCCATACCCCAATAAATAGGTAATCCAACACAATATTGACCACTGCACCCACCACCATTAAGCCAGTGGCAAAGTTAGGACTATTGTCGTTACGAATCAACATTGGTAGGGCTGCTGCTGCCACGGTAAACATGGCTCCCCAAGAAAATACTGCAACATATTCCGAGCCAAGAGTAAGCACGTTGCCTTCAGCGCCTTGAGCGGTTAATACCCACACACCAAAATTATGTAGGACTAAGGATGCCACCAGCCCGAGCAAAACCGACAAACCTAAGCTGGTCGAAAGTGCAGCTTTTGAAGCTCTGAAATTTTCTTCACCACGGAATATAGACACGAGACTGCCGCCGCCCATACCCACCATGACACCGAGGCCTGCGACAATACCGATCAAAGGCCATGCAAGGTTGATCCCAGCCAAACCTTGATAGCCAATGAAGTGACCAACAAACATACCATCCACGACTTGATAGAGACCATTCACTACCATGGCAGCAATGGACGGTATGGCAAAACGCCAAAAGGTCTTGGTGATGGATTCATTTTTGTCGATGTCGAGAGAGTTTTGCATGACCTAACTGCCGATCTAATAACTGATATGAATTGCATTATGCTTGAAGGCGAGATTTAAGGAAGTTAGTATCTATCCGAAATTCGGATAGATAGAGCGAATCAAAATCATGAACTGGACACTCGATCAACTCGAAGCCTTCGTAACTTCAGTCAAACAAGGCTCTTTTTCCGCCGCAGCAAGAAAGCTTGGCAAAGCTCAATCCCGAGTGAGTACATCGATAGCTAACCTTGAAGCCGATCTCGGCATCGAGCTATTTGATCGCTCCTCTCGCCTCCCCACGCTTACCCAAGCAGGTAAGGAGATGTATGGTGAGGCTGAGTCGATATTGAGCCAATGCCAGCGACTCGAAGCGCGCGCTTTTAGCGTCAGTGCTAAGCAAGAAGTTGCCTTGACCATTGCGATGGACGAAGCCGTACCAATTGGTGCTTTTGAACAGTTTTTCGAACAAGTCGCTGATAGGTTTCCATTGCTAAAACTTACCATTATCAATGGCTCGCAAGAAGACATCGCCCAATGGGTGGATGAGAAAAAAGCCGACTTAGGGATCTTGTTCCACGTCAGCACCTTGCCTGAGAGCCTAGAGTTCGCCTCTATCGGCCAGTTTCAGCACTCTTTGATTGTCAGTAAACATCACGACCTAGCCAGTACACCAGAGCCTACTATTACCCAGCTTTCTCGCTACAAACAGCTGGTGATCTGTGATCGTATGGGGCACTCGAAGGGACAAGCAATATGTGCCAACCACTGGTTTATCGACAGTTACTACTACATCACAGCACTGGTGATGAGAAACATCGGTTGGGCATTAGTGCCAGAACACCTCGCCAGAGACGATTTTCATCGCCAAGACATTGTTGAACTTAGCACCAAACATATTCCCCACTCGGTACTGGTTGAAATGGGCATCGTCAAGCGTGCCGATCGGGGGGAAGGTGAAGTGAGTGATTGGATCTATCAAGGTTTGGTAGACCGATTTAATCGTCAATAGACACTCAGCACTACAAAAATATAATTATAAAAATCAAATGAATAACTAAGATTGATCGCATGATGTTCAATCTTCGCTTGGCACAAAACTTTAAAGTTGTATTATATATACATGTTTAAAAGGCGAGCCTGTCCTATGTTGAATATCACTGATCTCAAAGTCGAAGAAAAAATCACACCGCTACTGCGTTTAGGTTTTCGACCATTTTTCTTACTCGGCAGTGGCTATGCTGCTCTGTCGGTAGCGATTTGGGTTTATGCTTTCCAAAATGGGCAACCAGATATGCTGGGGGTTCCAGCACTGTGGTGGCACGTACACGAAATGCTGTTTGGCTTTGCAATGGCGATAGTGGCAGGCTTTACATTAACAGCAGTACAAAACTGGACTGGCGTTAACGGCACCAAAAGCCGTCGCTTAGCTTGGCTAGTCGGCCTATGGCTTGCACCACGAATCCTATTTTGGACACCTGCACCACTGTGGTTAATCTCCTCAATTGAAGCGGTATTCTTAGCCATGCTCGCATACGAAATAGGTTGGCGAGTCTACAAGGTTAAGGGCTGGCGCAATCTATTCTTCGTACCGCTGTTCATTCTTGCGCTTATAGCAAACTTTGCCAGCTACGCCACCATCAAAGGCATGCCTCCGTTTACCTCCATGGCTGTATGGCAGGCGATGCTGTGGTGGTTTGTGCTGCTGCTTTCCGTCATGGGTAACCGAGTGATCCCATTTTTCACTGCAAGGCGATTTAACTTCGAGAAACCGCAACCCCTGTTTTGGCTCGACTTTGTTGCTACCATGCCGCTGGTGTTGATGTTTGTCCTAAGCTTTTTCCCACTAGTACAAGCTGAACTTCAGCAACCGATTCTATTGTTCGCAGGTATCTTCCAACTCGCCCGCTTTGTGCGTTGGAAGAGCTGGAAAACCCTTAGCGAACCACTGGTATGGTCACTACACCTAAGTTACCAGTGTTTACCTGTCGCCCTTATATTAAAAGGATTTGCTGGCAGCAGTTATTTCTCTCATACCCTTTGGCACCTCATTGCAATCGGCGGTTTAGGCGGGTTAATTCTGGCGATGATTAGCCGCGTAACATTAGGACATACAGGAAGAGACATCTATAAGGGGCCAAACATGGCGATCCCATTTGCCTTAGTTTTGGTAGCAGCAATCGTGCGCAGTATCGCAGTCAGCTATTTTCCGCAGTACACAATGCAACTAATCGACCTAACCGCTGGTCTATGGATAGTAGCGTTTGCGTGGTACGTGGTGAAGTTTGGACCAATGCTAGCCAAGCCTCGCACCGATAACAGGCCGGGTTAGGTTAATAAAACCCCTGATAAGTCAGACTTTTGTCAGAGCTATTGTTCAAGGTGCTAAGCTACAGTAACGTAATCAACACTTAGTGCTTTGAGCACACTGATAAAAGAACTCCTGTGAGGAACTCATGAAAAAGACTCTAATTACTGCAGCTATTGCTTTGCTTTCAACTCAAACGTTTGCAAGCGATTCATCAGAAGTTGTCGTGCTTAGCCTTAAAACAATGGTCGGCGACCAAGTCGTTGCAAAAACTGAGCTTTTCTCAAACCAAGTAGACCCAAACACTAGCAGCATTGACGATACTTTCCGCCTTGTAGTGAATGGAAAAACCGTTGATGCTCCTCAAGAGCTACTTGCTGACATCAGCCGTGAGCGTCGCTCTTACAGCTACGACAGCCAATCAGGCGGCATTGAAAACCCACAAAGCCAGATGATGTGTATGCTAGGTGGTGAACCAGTAGGCTACGTTCTAGAAACTCGTTACCTAACCTTTGACGATTCATCAGTCATCAAAGGTCACGAAATGAAAGCTGTCTCAGCTGAAGCGGGCAACTGCTTATTTAAACCAAACTACCAGCCTGCAAACGACAATGCGCAATTATCATCAGTAAAAGCGCTAGCAACGCTGAAAACACTTGCGGCAGTATACGCAGAAAAGTAAAAGCTAATTAAAAAAAACCGCCAAGCTATTTTGGCGGTTTTTTTGTTATTTGAAGTATAAATATGTAGCCTTTCCTATCGGAGCCTACTTTCCCATCGCTCCAATGGCGAATCAGCTTTAAACTTAAACCGCCCCATGCGATCTAAACTATCCACTTCAATGATTCGATCTTTATCCCCCACGATATTTGCCAGCTTTTCGCTTACCTTGCGGGTTGTCACGACTCTTACAGTAGGGTCTTCATTTAGGTAGCCTTTCAGCTGCTCGATGTCCTGAGTTGTCCAATCGAGCTCAGCTTTGTATTGACGACCAACAACAAACAGCTGATAACCTGCGGCAAAATCCTCTAGCGATTCAGACAACAACACTACCGCTTCCATATCCTGCTCAAAGAACCAGTCACTTTGCTGCTGAATGAGCTTGCGGCTTTGTGTCAGAGCTTGCTGTAAGTTACTGTGAATAACCGTCTTGTGTTGCGGCCACAGACGTATCAGATCATCTGCGATGATTTTGCTCATGCGCCCTAGGTTATTTGGATTTAGCCAAGCATAGATAGAGGTAGAACCATCATCCAATGTCAGCGCTGCCACACTGCTTCCTGTCGATGAGATTGATTGGCTCGCATCGACTTCCACTAAACGAATGTTGTGGTCACGCAGATAAGCATATGACGGGTCTTGTGGCCAAAGCGAGCGAATGGTTATCACAGCAGTCGCTTTCGGTGCTTCTTGTTCAACAACCTCTTCACCTTTGGCACTAAACCATGACTCTAAGCGACTCACACCATAGCGAGCTGGCGGAAGGTATTTTACTTCAATGGGTGTTCCCTGAGTAAGCTGTGTCGCCAAAATATGGGTTGCAGGGACAGTCGTTAGTATGTCCGCAGCCATCACAAATGGAGAGACTAACAAGGTCAACAATGCGATAGAAACCTGTCTGATATTCATAATTAGCCTTTTCTAAAAATACGATAAGCTGTCGCAAGCAGGAAGAAACTTGCGGAAACCATAATGATGGATGCGCCTGAAGGAATAGGTAACTTCAGCTCCATTGGTATCAAGGTGCCAATCAAACAGGCGGCGGTTGCGAGCACAGCAGAAACCACGACAAACTGCCCCATAGAACGAGTCACCAGTCGCGCCGTTGCCCCTGGAATAAGCAATAGCGCCCCAACCAAGACAGCACCGATGATTTTCACCGAGGCAATAGTGACCAAGGTGATCATCAAAACAAACAAATAGTCGAAAAAGCTCACCGCATAGCCACGAACCTTAGCGATATCTGGGCTAATGCAAGCAAGCAAAATTCGGTTATAGGTTGGGATAAGCACTAACAAAATAACCAAGCAGCTCAGCGCCAAAATCGCCAAGTCAAAGTCAGTTACGGTGAGAATTGAACCGAATAGAACGTTCTCTAACATGTGCACATTGACCTTGCGTGCGACATACATCAGCAGTGCTGCGCCAACCGCTAGTGCTAAGGCAAGAAAAACGCCTACCAAGGTATCGTAAGGTACATGAGTTCTGTTTCTGACAAAGTGCAGCAATAGTGCAAACACCATGCAAAAGCAAAATAGCCCTAGCATCGGGTTGTCAGGTGGCTCACCCAACAATACGCCCAGTGCAATACCTGTAAGCGCTGCGTGACCGACCGCTTCAGAGAAAAACGCCAAACGCTTTGCAATAACCAGAGTCCCTAAGCCGCCGAGCAGAGGCCCAACCATCAATGCAGCGACTAATGCGTTGACCAAGAAGGCATAGCGAAAACTCTCGCTAAGCAAACCCGCTTCAACCGCATCGATGGCAATTAATCTTAACCATTCCATTATGCAACCGCCTTATGCGTTGAGTGGTGTTTAAATAGCTGTTCTATCTTGTCGCCAGTCAGTACCTCTTGAACGCTGCCTGAGTCAACAATGGTGCGATTCACCACATGAACTCGCCCATCAAGACGTCTAACCGCACTGATGTCATGGTGAACGGCAAGCAAGGTTTTCCCTTCCGATACCAACTCATCCATTAGAGTTTCCAAGTAACGGACCCCCTGCTCATCCATGCCAGTGGTCGGCTCATCCAGTACTAACAAATTTGGGTTATCCAAAAGTGCTTGAGCAAACATAACTCTCTGCTGCTCACCACCAGAAAGTTCGCCCATACGGCGCTTGATTCTTGATGCCATACCTACTCGGTCAAGCTGCTGTTTAGCTCGTTCGATAAGCGGGCTTTTCTTGCGCCAAAACAGTGGGGCACGTGTCATGTTGAGCAAAACAAAATCTTCAACCGTGAGCGGTAAACTTGGCTCAAATGTGGCCTTTTGTGGCACATAACCTAAAGATTGTTTATTGCCATGCCAATCAATACCAATCTTGCCTTTGAAAGGTGTTAGCCCCAAGATTGAACGCAATAGTGATGTTTTCCCACCACCATTTGGTCCCATCAAAATATGGCATTGTGCACCTTCAAACTGATGGGAAATATTGTCCAGAACACAGTTATTAACGTAACTGAGACTAAGGTTTTCAACTTGAATTGACGGCCCCATTTAAGACTCCTTAGCTGCCGCAAACTGAATCGCTTCAACCAAGGTATCTAGGTTGTGTTTTGTCTCCACTTCAACTTTGTCCGCAGTGTAGTCACCATGAGTCATATGTGAGAAACGGTAGAGCTGCACACCAGTTGCTTCTTCAATGGTATCCACAAACCGATTTGGCATATCCAGCTCGTAGAACAGGATATCGATACCTGAGTGTTTGATTTTTTCGATGGTCTCTTGCAGTTGGCTCGCACTTGGTTCAACACCATGCGCTGGTTCAATCACTGCGGCAACTTCCACACCGAACTCTTGTAACAGATAACCATAAGCATTATGCGTAGTCGCAACTCGCATACCTGCGGTATCAAGGTCCACCAGTTTATTCATCGCTTCGTGTTTCATACGACGGAAGGTCTTTGCGTATTTGCGAGCATTTGAGCGGTAAAGTTTGGCATTTTCTGGGTCGATTTTGCCTAACTCTGCGGCAATGGTGTAAACCTTTTGAATTGTGGTAGATAACCCTACGAAGGTGTGCGGATTCACCGCATCACTGCCGACAGATTGTCCCATTGCAGGCAGCAGTGGCACATCTTTGTTGGCTTCAATCACAACCAGATCTTTTTTCTGAGCGGCATTAATAACCTCAAGGGCAAATTCATCATGTCCAATACCATTCACCACAATGGCATCCATCTGGTTAAGGCGCATTAAGTCATTTGGCTGAGGCAAATAGTTGTGGGCGTTAAAACCGGCATCGAGTAACGGGATCACTGACATCTTGTCGCCGACGACCGCTTTAACGTAACTATAGTAAGGGTGAAGAGTGATACCCACAGTCAGCTTTTCAGCGCTCACTGCTAGGGAAGAAAAAAGCATAGACGTCAACGCCAACGCTTGAAAAATCTTTTTGTTCATAAGTGTACCAAAGGGTGTACTAATTGTGAGTGCTGGTGAATACCACTTGTTTCCAAGCAAGATTCTCTAATCCATGTGCGGTTAGGTCATCACGGCTAGGTAGCATATTGGTCTGCGTGGCAATCCATATTATGCTTACCTCGCCATTAGCATTAAGTAAGATATCCGGGGCTTGACCTTCAAGACCAGCCTTCCCCAAATAGAACCCTGATTCAATCAGAGACCACTGATGCTCTCCATAGTGCTGCCAACTCTTATCTTGAGTAAACGGGGCTAACCACTCTTGCGCCAATGCTTCGGGAGTGGGCCAGCCATGATCATCTTGATAGGATCCGTCACTGTAGATATCTCGAATTTCCTCATGGGCAAGCTTCAAATCAGCAACCAATGCCCGAGTAACTTCTGACAACATCTGCACACTCACTTGATGCTGGCTATCAACACTTATCTTTTGCGCTTTTTGATGAAATGGTAGAAGCACTGCTGTGACCGTTAGTAAACTTACGATTGCGATGGCGACCCAACGCCCTTCACGGGCACCATCATCAGGCTTTACCCATTGAACGCTCATTGAAGCTCCACTACATCTATTTCTACTGGGGCTTCATGTCCCGCATCAAAGACCAGATAAAACTCACCTTCTGGGCGCTCAAAGCGAGCTTTTGAGTATTCGTTGGTAACTTCTCTGGCGATCAAGTTGTCATCATAATCAAACAACTCGATTTTATATTTTGGCGCAGTGCTGCCATCACTAAAGCCTGTTTGGCAATCGATGTGAGTGTCGCTTAGAGAACATTCCATCACTGGGTAATGAGCGACGGCGATAGGAGATAGAAAAGCGGCGAAAAGTGCCACAAAAGACATTTTGTTCATGGTAGAAATCTCAAACTAAAAAAAGGGCCGAAGCCCTTTTTGTTATTATTGCAATACAGCTTCGAAAGTTAGGTGAACACCTGATACGGCTTTGTCTGCCAGTGGGTGGTTATCTAAATCTTGCTTGTGACTTGCACGCAACAAGTAAACACCAGCTTGCTCTGGCGTGAAGCGCACAAAACCTTGCTTGTCAGAAACCACATCGATCTGCTCTTGTGCGTTACGGTACATAGTGCCATCGCGAGTCACATCAACTTTAACGCCTGCCGCTGCTTGACCGTTGAAGAACATTTGGAAAGTCACCTCTTCCCCTTCAACAATGTCTGCTGGGTGAGTAATTGGCTTAATTTCTAGGTACTTTTTCTCAAGCTCTAGCGCTTTATCCGTTGGCTGACCAAACGTGATGTAAGACTCGACGCGAGTGTAGTACATAGTGGTCGTGATGTCGCGAGCTTGCTCTGGCAACATAGATGCACGATCCGCTTTAGACGCACGAGCCCATTTTACTGTGTTGCGACGACCAGCTTTGTACTGAGTGCGAAAACCTGGCTCACCGTTAACCGTGACTTTATGAGTACCTTGTTCAACAAAGTTAAAGTCAAATACTGAACGGCGCTTGCCTTTCATTACGTAGTCCGGACGAGTCGTTTCACCGTTCGGTAGCTTGATACGTGCCGAATCAGCGCTTGCTGGCTTGTCGAAGACAAACGTACCGTGAGAGGCAGTCACATCAAACGTTAGCCAATCTCCGTCTTGCTTTGATACTTGGAAGTGAGAAGGAAGAATCCAGCGTGGGTGAGCTTCTACCACGGTTGAAACCATTCCACCTGCCAAAAGTGTACATGCCAATCCAATGGCTTTGATGCTTGATTTATGACGCATAATTTTCTCTTTATTTAACTTTATAATTTAAGGAAACATTCCCAGTTTCTTCTGTTGGAGCGATTTCGAAGGAAACTGCTTTTTCGCCAAGAGTCATTTTCTGGCGAAGCAGGTTTCGACCGCCATGCTCACGAACGACTTCAGCGTAGAAGGTATATTCACCTTGCTCCAAAGTCTGACCTTTGTCGTCTTTGCCATCCCAAACGAAACGGTACTGACCCGCAGGGCGTGTCGCAGAGGTCACTGCATCCACCAATTCACGGTCATATCGACCCACCTTACGCCACCAGCTACGAAGGTCTTTAAGCCACTCGTCCTGCCCTACCCAAAGTTCAACAGTTTTTACTGGCTTACGCTGCGAATCTTCAATCCATACCGCCACATAAGGACGTGCATACATAGAGGTTTCAATCTTTGGCAATTGAAACTTCACATCAAGCTGAGCCGTTTCTGGAATAGGTGCAGCAAAAGCAACACTTGAGACTAAAACTGCGCTAAGAGCAGTAAGTTTATGGAGCATAGAAAAGCCCTTAGAGTTCGATTATGGAATAGCAACCCAATACAGAATCGCTGTTGCTGCGCTACCAAATGCCATCCATTTGATAGATAAATTCAATGTCTTTCGTTTAGGAAGGATCAAACAGATCCCAGTCAGAATAAAAAGTGTCATCAACACGGCGGTAACATCGATAAATACCTGCCAAATCACGCCGCTATTACGCCCTTTGTGGAGATCATTTAGCCAAGCGATCACCCCGTAATCAGACTGTTCGATGGTGGCTTGATGGGAAAGCAGGTCAAGATAAACAGAGGCGTTATATCCCGGGCCTTTATAACTCATGGTTAGCTCACCAAATACCAACTCGCCATCATCTAGCTCGGTATAAACATCCATCTCAGATGGAAAACCTTTCAAATTGGTGTTGCTACTTAGGTACTCTTTGAGGGCTTGCTTATCAATACCATTTGACGACGGCATAAATAAGATCTCCGAAGGTATTTCGAGCGTTTGCTCTTCGATACTCGGTGTTTTGCTGACAAATAACTCAGGGCGGTTAAGTGTTATCCCGGTAAGCGTAAAAAACAGCACCACCAGTAAAAGCGCCATTGAGATATAGATATGGAGTCTACGTGCCCAAGTCTGCACCGATCTATTCTTCAACATAACTTTGGAACACCCACTTCTTAGAACACGACAACGAAAGAGGCGGGGATATTAAATGGTAATTGTTATCATTAGCAGTTAGTTTACATTCTTTACAAACACTGTTCGATAACGCATCAATTATTAGTAATTCGTTAGGTCGACACTGTTCCTAATTTATAGAAATCTCATCTAATTACTTGATATGTATCACCTATTAAACGGATCAAAAAAGACAAAAGATACAGCCATGCTAGTCTCTTATCGTATTTCGACATTTCTCTACGCCGATTTTTTTGATCACAAACCTATCAAGATCACATTTATGCACTCAGTTGCTAATCTCAAATGGACTCTCGTACGGTTTGTCAGTCTAATAGCGTTGAATCAATAGGTATGACGGCAGCTCATGAGAATTTCACACTTCAGCTTGCGACAACTTTCTGTCGTACTATCGGTAGCAGTTGCTTCGCTCTTCCTATGCGGGTTTCTCATTTTCAAGTATTTTTGGTCTTATGATCAAACACTTGCCAGTGTTAGAGCGGCACAACAACAAGAGGTTGAGCGTTTCAAGTCCATCTTAGAGATTCACGAAAAACAGTTTGGTACCACGTTAAGCGGATATGCTGCGTGGGACGATATGGTCGAGTTTGTCCAACACCGCATTGATAAAACCACATTTGAAAGCAGTATTCTAACTAGCCACTTTTTTGAAAACACTGCCATTGATGGTGTGTTTATTTTTGATTCGGACGTACAGCTGTTAACTGGCAAATATTATGATGTGGCGACCAACCAGTTCACCTCAATGTCTAGCATCCGCTTTCGATACGGGAGCCTATTGGCAGAGAGCTTGCGCTCTCCTCAGGATAAACAAGCACCAAAAGTGCGATATGTGGTAGTTGGCGAGCAGCCTTACATACTTGCTACTAGCCGCATCTGTAAAAGCAGTGGTTCAGAATGCCAATACGGCTACATGATGATGCTGATAAAAATCAGCAATCAAATCATGGCCGATATATCCTCTTCCATAGGTCTGAAAGTAGACGTCAACGTTATCCCGATCGATGAACTAGACTTCCAGAGTCAGCAAGAAGACACTAGCCAAATGGTCAAATACGACCTAGACAACCGTCATGGTGTGCAATTCACTATCCATCATAAAACTCAAACACCAGAGTTTCTGACCAGCAGCGAACTAATTGCGCTGGCTTTGTTTGCTACCTCAATGTTTTTTGTTAATCAGCTTGGTGCCAGCATGTTGGTTCGCCCGCTAAAGAATGCGAATCTTCGCTTAAAACGGTTTAGCGAGACTGGTAGTATGCCCGACGAACAAGAGTTCTTTTCTCAAGAAATGCAAACATTCACCAGAAATATTAATAACTTAGTATACGAGCTAGAGTCGAACCGTAAAAAGCTCGCTTGGCAGTCTGCTCACGATCCGTTGACCAAAGCAGCCAATCGACGCGAGCTAGAACGTGTGGTGAAACTGAATATTGCTACCCAAAAGCACCCATTTTTGGGGCTTATCTTGCTCGATATCGACCACTTTAAGCGTTTTAATGACAACTATAGTCACCTAGATGGCGATGCTGCGCTACAAAGAGTGGCGCAAGTTCTTATCAAAGCCGCACCACGTCAAGAGCAGTTAGTGGCCCGTTTCGGTGGTGAAGAGTTCTGTGTGTGCATTTTTTCACATCAGTTCATTAATTTAGATTTCGAATGTAAGCGAATACTTAAGCTCATCGACTCACTCGCTATCCCACACCATTTCTCACCGACCAAAGCGACAGTTTCTGTGAGTATTGGTGCAACACAAATCCATCACCCGAAACTTCACGATTACCAAAAGCTTTTCCAGCGGGCAGATGAAGCGCTTTATCAAGCTAAAACTCAGGGGCGAGATGGTTATGTCGTTTATCAAAAAAGCAGTGCTGGATCTATTGCCTCATCTTCTTAAACCGACGTTCTGCAATTCAAGAAAAATGAGCTTCATTGAGTTTACTAGATAACCTAGTCTTGTGTTGTTCTGGCCCAAAAAATAAATCTTGATCGTAGCAACGACTCAAGACGTCACTCCCCTTTAATGTGAATTCAATCAGTAAATTACTGATTTTTTGAAACTTTACTCCTTCAAACGCAGCATGGTACGTTGTGTCTGTTTTTTGAGCGGTGTAAAGAAAGAGTCATGGGAAAGTCTGCAGCAAGGAAAGGGGATCAGCATACTTGTCCCAAAAAAACGGGCAAGATACCGCATCATGGTGGGCCAATAATCGAAGGCGAAGCAAGCGTAACCATTAATGCTTTGCCGTCGGCGAGAAAAGGAGACAAATCACTCTGTGCAGGCACAGGGGAGATGGACTACATCAAAGAAGGTTCTAGCTCTGTTTTTATCGGTGGCAAACCTGCTGCTCGCCGTGGCGATGGCACTTCGCATGGAGGGGTAATTACTTCAGGCAGCGGTAACGTAACAATTGGCAATGCGGGTATTACACCTAGTCGTCCAACCGCGAAGCAATCTTCAACCGCTGAAAGCACTAACTCGTTGTCCTCTCCAAGACAAAACTCAAAGTCTAATTCAAATCCAAGCACTAGAGCGCCATCTAACCCACTCTCTTCTGAGCAGGCATTACCGCAAGACCTTCAGACCATCGCTAATTCCCCAAACAAACCTCTGCTCAACGCAGAAAAACCCGATCAAGAAACACTAGTCTCTATCATCCCTGTTCGCTATGCCTATGATACCGAGTTTCGTACCGATCCCCCTACTGAGCTAAACAGCACATCAAAGCTCAATGGTGTATTACCCAAAATTGTTCGCCAACTGCGTGACGGCTGGGTGTACGTATACGATGAGAATAAGCAAGAACTTAAAGAGTTTGAAGTATCTGGTGCAACCATCAGCAACGGCGGTATTCAATATCCTCAATATACTGTGTTGCGCATTGCCTTCTCTGGATTTCAATGGACGGAACGTCTAAAAAAGGAGTTCAGCAAAAGCCATCAGTGGCGCTATTTGTTCATGCGGCGTGTAAATTGCCGAGAGAATACTCAGCCTCATGTGGGGCCAGCGACGATTCTAGACTCTATTCCTGACATGCAGCCAGACTGCCAACCATTTGATTATACTTCGACACCGCTCAAAAGAGAGTCGGAACACAAACAACTTAAAGCTAAGCCAGCATCCAGTGTTGGAGAATGGATTGCGAATGCGCCGAATGATATCAAGCTTGTTGTCCGGCTCGATGATCCACATGGGGATATCCTCGATCTTACTTTGCCAATTATCGAGACAACATCTCACTTTGTAGACGATGAAGATCTGCAACACAAACTTGCGATGTCTCACATCGTTACAAGTCACGCCCAAGTCCAGATCCCTGAAAAAGATTGGCCGGACGGTGTCGATCATGAAAACTATCCAGAATTTCGTGCAGACGTGCATAACTATATTGCACTTAAACATATTCTGACTAAAACAGGTACGCTCGGTGCAACAGCAACTGGGCAATCTTTCGCCAAGTCTATGGTTACTTCTTCATTTGACCTTAAGTCTAAATGGGGATTCGTTCCCGATTACCACCTAGAAATAGACTATGAACGAAAGGTACATCTTGCCAATGAGGTAGATTGGGATAAGCTCAACAAGTTTAACATTGAGGTAGAATCAAAGCTAAAGAGGCTTGATTCATTACTCAATCTCCAATGTAGACTGCTTCATTCACTGGTTTATTCCTTAGGCAATAACGTACTCATCTTAGGCATAGACAATCAAGATGAGGCATCGATGCTTCATTACCTTGAGTTGTGCGACACTGTCGTAGCCAGCATTGCCGCCGCCCGTGAAGTTTCAGAGCTTTGCAAGCAGCCCGTTGATGCCCTTTTAGAGCAGCAAAACCTGATCAGCACTGCGATCTTTGGTGGGGATCAAAACATAGCGAACTCTGTCTATGACAGCTTTAACACCCACCCTGCTTTTGCCCCCATATCAAGATTGTCTGATTGCATTAGCAGTTTTTCCAACTATCAGCAGCTGATAGAAATACCCGAGATGAAAGAAAAGCTCTGGGTACAACTGCTAGAACAAGGTAGCCAAAAGGTATTTGGGACTCTAGCAAACCTAGTCATCAACAAAACGACTGAAGCGTTTGACAGAATATTATCAACCATTGCTCCACATACTCCTATCAATGGTCCTGCATCAAAGCGCATTTTGTTGCTGTCTTTATACGGCACAACGGTCAATCGATTTACGCTTGAGATTAACAAAGAATATATCAATGCGAGTCAAGATACTCGTCGAGCAATGAGAGAAGTCATTGAGCTAGAGAAAAAGCTATACGATAAAAAAGTATTAATGAGAGGACCGTATGAACAGAAGTATTACGAATTTTTCAAAAAAAGAGGGGCATTTGCCGCTAAACTATCGAAACAGAACCTAATTAAAATAGTCAATAATGATCGAGCGGACGCCTTTAAAGACGCTATTAAAAATGAAGTCGCTAACTATGGCAAACAGGCACAAGCAAAGGTAAACAATGCATTTAATGCTATAGGTGGTTTTAACGCACCAATCGCTGGGCTCAATATTGCGAACTTACTGATCGCAATTGATGACTTGCGTATGCTGCCGACCCAGAGTTCTGAGTTTAATAAATCAATGAAAGAGGTGGCTGTCACAACATTATGGACTATTTCAGCAGTGAGTAGTGTTGTTGAGAGTGTTGCCAAGAATTCACTGGCAAAATCCAGCAACAAAGGCTTATTGGAACTCACTGTTGATAAAGCCTTAGAAAATACAAAGGGAAAGCAGTCCGCACAGGTTTTCTTGTTGTTACGTCGAGCAATGGCTATTGCATCGATTACAGGTGCAATCGCAGCAGGAATTGATGCTTGGAAAGATTTTTCGAGGATAAAGGATGGAGGTTACTCCTCTTTTATGAATGTACTACTTGGCATACGGGGAACTGCTTATGCACTAACAAGTGCTGCATTTACGACTGGCTTTATTCGAATTCTATCAGGTATAGCTGTATCAAAAGTTATGCTGCCTTGGATGGCCGCCACTTTTTTCTGGGGGGGTATTCTAATAGTAGTAATTTCAACACTAATAACGTTGTTGGAAAAAACACCATTGGAACAATGGATATATAATTGTCAGTGGGGTAATAAGCCATTGAATTGGCGTAATCAACAAGAAATTAATGAGCTATCAAAAATAATCATGATGCCACATGTAGAAATACGAGATGTGAGCAAATCCATTCTACCAAGTGGTAGAAACTACCCTATGGTAAATATAGTAACCAATAGCTACATAGTAGAAGTGACAACTAACCACACAAGTTACCCACTATCTATATCAGTGTTAAATGATGCAAAATCTCAAACTAATTTAGTTCACCAAACCAATAACAGTGACAAAGAAACATACAAATTTGAGATAGTTAGCAACCTTGATAGAGTTCTTATCCAGATTGGATACGAAGAGCGTAAAGGTAAAACTAGCAATTACTATACAGTTACATTGAAATCGAACAAGAGCACTCAAACTACCCACTCAACAGCGCCAATAACCGATTTCAATGATCTTATTATTATAAACCAGGAGTAAGAATGGAAACCAGTAGCTTTGTAAATGACGAATACTTCAACTATGACCTCTTCAAAGAAAAAGAACTAGAAGGCGAGAAGTTTTTATATAGCTGGAGCGTAACTCCTAAGAGAGAGTTGTATGGCAAGTTAATAACTGGTGCTCTAGCTTTAATTGCTATTTCAGTATTCTTATGGGGGTTAAGCGCTCCAGAAGAAGACCGGTACTTCCTCGCCACAATGAATTTAACAATGTTAGGGTTTGGCACCATATACTTTCACAATACAGTTTTCAAACCAATGACTTACGAATACGAACTTTCAAACAAAGGCATCAGGTTTAAAGAAATATGTAATGTCTCTGAAGGATACTATAAGGTGCTTCGAGGTAGTGGTGCAGTCGGTATACTTGTATGTATTGTTGCCTTCTTAGTCATCGGTCCCCTGGCCTTCGTCGGAGCTGGCGCTTATGCGTTGTATGCACCTAAAATGGCAACCGTTCAAAGAATAGTTAATCATGAGTGCTTTGTTTTACCAAACCGATGTAGGTTGAAATACTACCGTAAGCACATGAAATTGGTTACCGACCCAACCGATGATTTTCCTCTCAACGGCAGGCCAGGTTATTGGTACTCAGCCCTTGATAACACCTATATTGAACCAAGAAAACTTTACCAACTAATTACTCATCTAAGAATACTGGGAATATTGGTTGACGTTAAAGAGGTTCATTCAAACAAGGAGCTATGGAAGTAGCAACTAACCAGCTATCTACCCACTATCTATATCAATATTAAATGACGCTAAATCTCAAACTAGATTGGTTCTCCAAACCAATAACAGCGGAAAAGAAACGTACAAATTTGAGGTAACTAGCAACCTTGATAAAGTTATTCTTCAGATTGGATATGAAGAGAGCGAAGGTAAGGCTAACAATTACTATACAGTAATATTGAAATCTAACATGAGCACTCAATATCGCCAATAACTAATGACAGTGATCTTATTGTAATAAACCAGGAATAATCATGGAAAGCAGTAGCAGATTAAATGACGAACACCTTAATTATGACCTCTTCAAAGAGGAAGAACTAGGAAACAGTAAGGCTATATTTAGTTGGAGTGCAACTCCAAAAATTAAGTTATATGAATGGATATTTGACGGTACAATAGCAATTATATTTATAGGCTTAACGATATTTTTCTATATAAACAGACCTTTCCTAGCACCATTAATTTTTTCATTAGGTTTTCTTTTCGTAACTTATTGGCATAATACAGTTTCAAAACCAATGACCTACGAATATGAGCTATCAAACAAGGGCGTCAGATTTAAGGAAATATGCAATGTCTCTGAAGGATACTATAAGGTACTTCGAGGTGGTGGGGCAGTCGGTATCCTAGTATGTATTGCCGCTTTCTTCGTGATCGGTCCCCTCGCCTTCGTCGGAGCTGGCGCTTATGCGTTATACGCCCCTAAAATGGCAACCGTTCAAAGAATAGTAAATCATGAGTGCTTTGTTTTGCCGAATAGGTGCATTTTAAGGTACTACCGTAAACGTATGAAAGTAGCCACCTTACCTACCGATGACTTTCCGCTCAATGGCAGAGATTGGTTCTGGTACTCCTCCCTTGATGACACCTACATTGAGCCTAGACAGCTTTACCAATTAATCACTCATCTTAGAATACTTGGAATATTAGTTGAGGTTGAAGAGGTTCATTCGAGTAAAGAAATGTGGAAATAGCCCAAGTGAATCAATCATGAGCACTCATACTACCCACTCAACATCGCCATTAACTAATGACAATAATCTTATTGTTCTAAGCTAGGATTAACAATGGATACCAGTAGCTCTTTAAATGACGAATACCTTGACTATGACTTCTTCAAAGAAAAAAAGCTAGAAAACAGTACGACTATATTTCTATGGAGCGCAACTCCAAAACGTGAATTATACAATTGGATAATAGAAGTTGTATTAGTAATTTTATTTACTGTGTTGACTATACTTTCATTTTTAAATGAACCCTTCCTAGTACCATTATTTTTTTCAGCAGGTGTACTTTTAGTTAGCTACTGGCATAACACCATTGCTAAACCAATGACCTACGAATACGAACTATCAAACAAAGGCATCAGATTTAAAGAAATATGCAATGTCTCTGAAGGATACTATAGGGTACTTCGAGGTGGGGGGGCAGTCGGTATCCTAGTATGTATTGCCGCTTTCTTGGTGATCGGTCCCCTCGCCTTCGTCGGAGCTGGTGCTTACGCGTTGTACGCACCTAAAATGGCAACGGTTCAAAGAATAGTTAATCACAAATGTTTTGTGTTACCAAGTCGATGTAGGTTGAAATACTACCGTAAGCATATGAAATTGGTTACCGACCCAACCGATGATTTCCCTCTCAACGGCAGGCCAGGTTATTGGTACTCAGCCCTTGATAACACCTATATTGAACCAAGAAAACTTTACCAACTAATTACTCATCTAAGAATACTGGGAATATTGGTTGACGTTAAAGAGGTTCATTCAAACAAAGAATTATGGAAATAGCCCACGGGAATCAATCATGAACACTCATACTACCCACTCAACATCACCATTGACTATTGACAATGATCTTATTGTTCTAAACTAGGTGTAAAAATGGAAAATAGTAGCTCTGTAAATGGCGAATACCTTAACTATGACCTCTTCAAAGAAAAGGAACTAGAAGGAAGTGTGGTTGTACTCATTTGGTGCTCAACCCCCAAACGTGAACTATATGGCCGGATACTTGAAGGAGTTTTCTCACTTATAATTATTACCGTAGCTTATTTAGAAAAATCCCCCTCTCTCTCATTGCTCGTATTAACAGTAGGGTTTCTTGTGGTTAGCTACTTCCACAACACCGTATCTAAACCAATGACCTACGAGTATGAGTTGTCAAATAAAGGAGTGAGATTTAAGGAAATTTGTAATGTCTCTGAAGGTTACTATAAAGTACTTCGAGGTGGTGGGGCAGTCGGTATCCTAGTATGTATTGCCGCTTTCTTCGTGATCGGTCCCCTCGCCTTCGTCGGTGCTGGCGCTTATGCGTTATACGCACCTAAAATGGCAACCGTTCAAAGAATAGTTAATCACAAATGCTTCGTTTTACCGAATAAGTGCATGTTGAGGTACTACCGTAAACGTATGAAAGTAGCCACCTTACCTACCGATGACTTTCCTCTCAATGGCAGAGATTGGTTCTGGTACTCCTCTCTGGACGACACCTACATTGAGCCTAAACAGCTTTACCAATTAATCACTCATCTAAGAATACTTGGGATACTAGTTGAGGTTGAAGAGGTTCATTCGAGTAAAGAACTGTGGAAATAGCCCAAGTGAATCAATCATGAGCACTCATACTACCCACTCAACATCGCCATTAACTAATGACAATGATCTTATTGTTCTAAGCTAGGAGTAACAATGGAAACCAGTAGCTCTGTAAATGACGAATACTTCAACTATGACCTCTTCAAAGAAAAAGAACTAGAAGGCGAGAAGTTTTTATATAGCTGGAGCGTAACTCCTAAGAGAGAGTTGTATGGCAAGTTAATAACTGGTGCTCTAGCTTTAATTGCTATTTCCGTATTCTTATGGGGGTTAAGCGCTCCAGAAGAAGACCGGTACTTCCTCGCCACAATGAATTTAACAATGTTAGGGTTTGGCGCCATATACTTTCACAATACAGTTTTCAAACCAATGACTTACGAATACGAACTATCAAACAAAGGCATCAGGTTTAAAGAAATATGCAATGTATCTGAAGGGTACTATAAGGTGCTTCGAGGTAGTGGTGCAGTCGGTATACTGGTATGTATTGTTGCTTTCTTAGTAGTCGGTCCCCTAGCCTTCGTAGGAGCTGGTGCTTATGCATTGTACGCACCTAAAATGGCAACTGTTCAAAGAATAGTAAATCATGAGTGCTTTGTTTTGCCGAATAGGTGCATGTTGAGATACTACCGTAAACGTATGAAAGTAGCCACCTTACCTACCGATGACTTTCCTCTCAATGGCAGAGATTGGTTCTGGTACTCCTCTCTGGACGACACCTACATTGAGCCTAAACAGCTTTACCAATTAATCACTCATCTAAGAATACTTGGGATATTAGTTGAGGTTGAAGAGGTACACTCGAGTAAAGAACTGTGGAAATAGCCCAAGTGAATCAATCATGAGCACTCATACTACCCACTCAACATCGCCATTAACTAATGACAATGATCTTATTGTTCTAAGCTAGGAGTAACAATGGAAACCAGTAGCTCTTTAAATGACGAATACCTTAACTATGACTTATTCAAAAAAAAAGAGCTAGAAAATAGTAGGACTATATTTCGTTGGAGAACCACACCAAAACGCGAGTTATATGACTGGATACTAGAAGGGATAATGGTAGTGTTATCTACAACTTTATTTATAATTCACTTCGAAAACACTCCATTAATCGCATCTCTATTATTTTCCATTTGGTTACTTTTCGTTAGCTACTGGCACAATACCGTCTCAAAACCAATGACCTACGAATATGAGTTATCAAACAAAGGGGTATATTTTAAAGAAATATGCAATGTCTCTGAAGGATACTATAAGGTGCTTCGAGGTGGCGGTGCAGTCGGTATCCTAGTATGTATTGCCGCTTTCTTGGTGATCGGTCCCCTCGCCTTCGTCGGAGCTGGTGCTTATGCGTTGTACGCACCTAAAATGGCAACCGTTCAAAGAATAGTCAATCACAAGTATTTTGTGTTACCAAATCGATGTAGGTTGAAATACTACCGTAAGCACATGAAATTGGTTACCGACCCAACCGATGATTTCCCTCTCAACGGAAGGCCAGGTTATTGGTACTCAGCCCTTGATAACACCTATATTGAACCAAGAAAACTTTACCAACTAATTACTCATCTAAGAATACTGGGAATATTGGTTGACGTTAAAGAGGTTCATTCAAACAAGGAGCTATGGAAATAACAATGAAATCAAACGTGAGTTCTCACATTACCCATTCAACATTACCATTGATTCGTAACAATGATCTTATTGTTCTAAATTAGGAGCATACGTGGAAATCAATAGCACAGTAAACGATGAATTTTTCAGCTATAGACTATTCAAGGAAAAAGAGCTAGAAGGATGTACAGTTATTTTTAAATGGAGTGCAACTCCTACAAGAGAGTTGTATAGTCTTATTATGACCGGAGCTTTAGTTTTAATTTCAATTTCCATATTTTTTTGGGGCTTGATCGCTCTCGAAGAAGATGAATATTACTTAGCCACTTTAAACCTTGTTATTTGGTCATTTATAACTAGCTACTTCCATAACACTGTCTTTAAACCAATGACTTATGAATATGAGCTATCAAACAAAGGAGTTAGATTTAAAGAAATATGCAATGTATCTGAAGGGTACTACAAGGTACTTCGAGGTGGGGGAGCAGTCGGTATCCTAGTATGTATTATTGCTTTCTTCGTTATTGGTCCCCTCGCCTTTGTTGGAGCTGGCGCTTATGCGTTATACGCCCCTAAAATGGCAACCGTTCAAAGAATAGTTAATCACAAATGCTTTGTTTTGCCTAATAGGTGCATTTTAAGGTACTACCGTAAACGTATGAAAGTAGCTATTTTCCCTACTGATGATTTTCCGCTCAATGGCAGAGATTGGTTCTGGTACTCCTCCCTCGATGACACCTACATTGAGCCTAAACAGTTTTACCAATTGATCACTCATCTGAGAATACTTGGAATATTAGTTGAGGTTGAAGAGGTTCATTCAAACAAAGAATTATGGAAATAGCCCACGGGAATCAATCATGAACACTCATACTACCCGCTCAAGATCAGCACTAAAATGCGACAATAATATTATCATATTAAACTAGGAGTAACCGTGGAGGAAGAGAGCGCAGCAAAAGAAGATAACATTGATTATGACTTATTTAAAACCAACATATTAGAAGGAAGTGTTCCAGTATTTAGATGGAGTACAACTCCAAAACGAGAACTATATGGGTGGATACTTGAAGGTGTACTAGCTCTCGTTACCATTACTTTATTTTTGCTAGAGAAATCCCCCTATTTCTCCGTATTTGTATTTGTATTAGGTTTCCTTGTTACCAGTTACTTTCATAATACAGTTTTCAAACCAATGACCTACGAATATGAGCTATCAAACAAAGGAGTCAGATTTAAAGAAATATGCAATGTCTCTGAAGGTTACTATAGAGTACTTCGAGGTGGGGGTGCAGTCGGTATCCTAGTATGTATTGTCGCTTTCTTCGTGATCGGTCCCCTTGCCTTCGTAGGCGTCGGCGCTTATGCGCTGTACGCACCTAAAATGGCAACCGTTCAAAGGATAGTAAATCATGAGTGCTTTGTTTTGCCGAATAGGTGCATTTTGAGGTACTACCGTAAAGGTATGAAAGTAGCCACCTTACCTACCGATGATTTTCCGCTCAATGGCAGAGAATGGTTCTGGTACTCCTCCCGCGATGACACCTACATCGAGCCTAAACAGCTTTACCAATTAATCACCCATCTAAGAATACTTGGGATATTAGTTGAAGTTGAAGAGGTTCATTCAAGTAAAGAGCTATGGAAATAACGTTCTGATGAGTTACTTCCTCTCCCGAATCGTCACTACTTTCAATCAAAAAACAAAAAAGCAGGTGAACCATCACCTGCTTTTTTGTTTAAAATTCAATGGGATTAAATAGCGATATCTAAAAGCTTATCAAGCTTTTCTATGACTTTGCCGGTGTCTTTAGTTACATCGGCCATTTTCTTAAGGTTTTTCTGAGCTTTTACAGCAGAGGCAATGTGCGCTTCAAGCGCTTTAGTGGCTTCATCCCACTGAGATTCATGACGTTCTAGCTGGTGCTTTAATAGGTGATCATATTGCTCGAACAGGGTTCGGAGTTGATGGCGAAGTTGCGCCGCTTGATCAGTATCTAGGGTCTGTTCCAGCAAGCTGTTGTGTTGGGAAATGGTTTTATTTAATTGTTCAACTAAGTGTTTCTGCATAGGCTCTCCTTACCGACTGCAAACAAATTGATTATTTTTATTCTCTATTGTTCCATCACAGCTCTGTAGCAGTGTTTGGGTGTCTTCAAACCCTTTGGCTAACTGCTGCATTTCCAACACAGCATTGCTAATAGCCTGGCTTGAGAACTTGTTTTGCTTCAACTGAGCAACCAATACCTGATGGTTCTTTTGTACCGCCCGTATCGATTTAATGGCGTGCTGTACTGCGAGCTCTGTTGACGCTGTGCGTTGCCACAACTCATAAAGCCTTTCGACTTCTTTATGGCTCTTTGTCAGTGGCATTGAGCGAATTTGCGCTCTTTGATTGAAGTCTCGTATCTGCTCTGACAATACATACTGTCTTGAAGCTATCAAAGATCGACTCAGATCAGAATGCTCAATGGCTAACACTATCTCATCGCACAAGGTGTTTAATGGTGCTTCGGCGGCAAAAACCAAAGACTTTACTGCTTGCTGCTGCATTTCTGCAGTGATGCTTTGCGACAGTTCCACCGCCAACGCAGAGAACAATCCGCTGGAGCTATCGTCACTGGTGCTATAGGCATCAAACTGGTTGATGGCTTGCGCCAGTTGTAGCGTCGCCAACTTGGATTCTTGAGGCTGCTCAGACAAACTCAGCGCTAACAATGCTTCACTGTACTTGTTCAACAGTACACTAGCTTGGCGCAGTGGGTAAAGATTTGTTTTTGCGGGAAGTTGTGAAAGTGACTCGCTAGTTAGTAATGTCGGAGTACTGCCGTTGACTTCGGCAGCAAGCATTACCAAATTTCGCTCAGTGGTGGCCATCTCATGTTCTAGGATAAGTTCGTCCACATTTTGAGTGAGTGTTGCGGTGCTGGTTGCAAACAAACTGACATCGTCTTGTACTACTCGAGTACAACCACCATGCAGCGCCGTTGCAACCAGAATCAAAGAAATCCGTTTCTTCATCTTGGTCTGTTCTGATTTAAGGTGTGAATTTCAGTGTCTCAGAACTTACCCAACGGTATTGCGAGATAGCTCCCAAACTCACTATCTCTATAATTAACAATAATTTACTGATGAATGTATTTAAAAAACACATTCACCAAATCATTATTTAGCAACCCATTCTACCTCTAAAAGTATCTCTCCTGCATGGCGGATACGTGCCAAGAACAGATCATCTCGCTCGACCGTGCCCACCCCTTTCGGGGTTCCCGTCATCAAGATATCGCCATCTTGTAAACTGGTGTAGGAGCAAACTTCCTGCAAAATAGCGCATGGTGGATAGAGCATTTGCGAGGTATCGCCTTTCTGCACTCGTACGCAATTGATGTATAGCTCTATTTCAAGCGACGCTATATCCAACCCTTCTAAGGAGATAAAGCGGCTAAAAATGGCTGAACCATCAAAGGCTTTCGCGCGCTCCCACGGCAATTGTTTTTGTTTAAGTTGAGATTGCAGCGCTCGTTTAGTTAAGTCCAAACCAATGGCTACTGCGCTCAACTGGCTGTCTTTTATTGCAAAGCAAAGTTCTGCTTCATAGTGCAACTGCTCTTGTTGATGATAAGCAAATAACTCACTGGTAATTGCGCTGTTGGGTTTGTGGAAAAGCACCATACTATCGGGCATAGCATTACCAAGTTCTTGAATATGCTCGACATAGTTTCTTCCCACACACACGATTTTACTTGGGGTGTACTCGTGACCTTCAACGCTCACTGTTTGCATTCAACCATTCCTTATTGTTAAGTCATAAATCCATCAATTATTATGGCGACAGGAGCACCCAATTGGTGATAAAAACAGCGAAATTGCTATCTTGCTCACCAATTGGGTGTTTACAGTGTAAATTACGCCCGTACCCGATAGCGTGCATCCAGCTCACTAATACCTAAGCCACTCTTTTTGTGAACTTTTAGCTGAGCAGGAATACGTTCTTTCATCGCATCGACATGACTGATCACACCGATGGTTTTTCCTGACGCATTGAGGTTATCTAGAGCATCCAGTGCTAAATCTAGTGTTTCTGCATCCAAGGTGCCAAAGCCTTCATCCAAAAACAGCGAATCAATGCTGGTTTTGTGGCTGACCAGATCAGATAGTGCTAACGCTAAAGACAAGCTAACCAAGAAGCTTTCACCCCCCGATAAGGTTTTGGTGTCGCGTTCACTGTCCCCTTGCCAAGTATCTAACACCGTCATTTCTAAGCCTTCACCCGCTTTTCGCTTAAGTTGATAGCGTCCATGAAGGCGATCAAGCTGTTGATTTGCAAGATAGATAAGGTTATCTAACGTCAGGCCCTGAGCAAACTTACGGAACTTGTCACCTTTTTGCGAACCGATAAGTCCATGCAGGTAAGCAATATCATCGTACTCTTGCTGATAAGCCGTGATCTCTTGAAGAAGAGACTGCTGGCTTTGACGACGCTCTTCGTTGCTAGTTAGCTGATTACTGAGCTCACCTTGGCGCTGCGATGCTTGCTCGTAAATAGTGTTTAGTTCGCTATATTGAGCCGACACCACCTCTTCCGAAATATCTTGCCACTCCTCGGCATTTGGGTGCTGCTTAAGTGCTTTTAGCTTTTGCTCACAGCTCTCAATCAAGCCTTGCTGACGCTCGATATCCGCAACCAAACGCTGTTTTTGTGTTTCCAATACTCGCACTTGTTGCTCAGGTAACAATGCCGATTTAAAGCTTTCTAACTCGCTAAATGGACTAGTTTTTAAGACAACTTGCCATTCAGAATAGTGACGTTCTAATTGGCTGGTTGAAGACTCCACCGCTTTGTCGGCAGAAGATAAGGTGGCTTGTAACCCACTGAGCGCCTTTTGGCTTTCCGCCAGAGCAGTTTGCGCCGCCTGTGCTTTACTTTCATTTGAAGTTAGCTGCTGGCTAGATGTATTGATTTGTTCTGACACATCCTTGTCGCCAAACAGGGTATGACGCTGCTCGGCCGTCTGTTTCTGTTTCGTTTGAACGTCTGCGAGCTGGCTTGAAAGCTCGTTAATTCGCAACACTATGTTCTCAACTTCAACTTTCACGCCTTGTAGAGCAGGTGTGATTGCTTGTAACTGTTTATCAAGTTCGCCTTTTCTTGCTGCTTGCGATAGGTGCTCTTTGACTTGTTGCTCGATTTGCTCAAACCAAGGTGCGTAATCTTGAGGTTGTGACTGTCCGTGCTGCTCAAGCTCTTTATTTAACGTCTCCAGCTGCGCTTGTTGCTCTAAAGTCAAACTCTGGTTTTGCTTGTCGAGATTTTCCAATTGCCGCTGAAGATGCTTTAGCGTGCCTTCAATCAACTGATACTTAGATGATAATTGTTCTGCAGCCAATCGGGTTTGCTGGAGCTGTTTATCGGCCATAGTAAGCTCGACTTCGGCTTTACGAACCTCAGCCAATTGACCAGTTAGTGACGCAATCGACTGTTCTAACTGCTGCTGAGCATGCCCTGCACTGTCAACTTCATCTAAGCCAAGCTCCGTTGTCCATTGAGATTTAAGTTCTGCTCGCACTTGCTCGATCTGAACTAACTTGTTTTGGGCCTCATTCAAGGCGCGCTGGCAACTGTCTAGCTCGACCTTGGCTTGCTCACCTTGTGGTTTGATTAATGCCAGTTTTTGCTCAAGCGCTTGGATCTCGAGCACAATTTCTGGCACATCCACGTCCGGTAATTGATGCTCGGTTGAACCACAAAGCGGGCAAGAAACCCCTTCTTCAAGCTGTGAACGATACTTTGCTAGTTGCGCTTCTTGATCCACCAGCGTCTGCTTGGCTTTGAGCAGTTCGCCATTGAGTTTGTACTCTTCACGCAAGCGCTGATAGCTGGCTTCTCGCTGAGTAAACTCCTCACCCAGTCGCTTGTGCTCCGCTTGCCAGTGGGTTAATTCTGCTGTGCTTTGGTGCCACTGTTTTTGTATAGCCACCCAGTGATGCGCTTGATGCATCTGTTTGTTGAGTGTTTGTAGCTGCTGTTCTAGATCTTGAATGGAGCCGTTCTTTAGCAAGGCATCCAAGGCGTTTTGTCCAGAAGATTGCAACTGCTGTGCAGTAGCGAGTGCAAGATTACTCGCCGTTTGCGCACTGCTTAGTTCTGTCAATTGCAGCTGCTGCTGATCTTGTTGCTTGGTGACTTCTGTCAATTCTGCTTGAACAGCTGAAGACTTATTCAAGCTCGTCTGGTATTGGTTAAAGAGCGCTTTCCAACGCTCAATAAGCGGCGCAAGGTTGGCAAACTCTTGGTGAGTATCCAAATAGTGGCTTGCCTGATCTAGTTGTCGCTGCAATGCATCTGACTGCTCAACTAAACTCGCCAGTTCTGCTTGCTTAGCTTGCTGGTTTTGGTTTTGAGTGACTAGCTGATGTTCAAACTGAGTGATCTCTTTAGCTAAACGCAAAAGTTCGGTATCTAGCGGCTTAACCTGCTCTACAACCTGCTGAAGCTCATTGTGTGATTTTGATGACGCGTCTAACTCTTGCTTGGCTGTCTTTGCATCAATTTCTATCTGCTTGTGAGCCTGCTCTTGGTTCTCTAAGCGCTGGCGACATTGAACACAATCATCTTGATGTGTTTTAAGCTGCTTCTCGCTCTGTTGCCATAGCTCATAAGGCGCTTTTAACTGCTGAGCAGGCGTATTTAGTTCAAGCTTCTCCAACTCTGGGCGAGCATCAGCCAATGCTTTGTCGGCTTGTGTAAGTTGCTGCTTGCTGTTGACCAGCTCTCGTTCGAGTTTGATTTGATCGCGCCACCAATTTTGCTGTTGAAGCAATGCCGCTATCTGAGCTTTTCGCTCGGTTTGTGCTTTACTCAGGTTTTCAAGCTCTTGCTGAAGACTTTCTGTCTCTTCATTAGTCAGCAAGTTAATGCCTTCTGCCTTGCCATTAAGTCCAGAAAGATGTTGCTTGGCTTCACTAAAGTGCTGGTGTACTCGCTCGGAGATCTGACCGTAAATCTCCGTACCAGTCAGCTCTTCAAGCAATTCCGCCCTTTCAGCTTCTTTGGCATTCAGAAACGCGGCAAACTGACCTTGTGACAACATCATCGATTTGGTGAAACGGCCAAAATCAAGTCCAGTGATCTTCTTCACCAGTTCGATTTTTTTCTTCACCTGATTCGCTAGCACTTTACCTGATTCAACTTCTGCAAGTTCAACCACTGCCTGTTGTAGGTTGCCATCCGCTTGCCCACGAGAGCGACGCATCGACCAAAAAGCTCGGTATGCTTTGCCTTTCACTTCAAACTCAACCTCGGAGCAACACTGCGCTTCACCGCGAGTCATCAACTCATTGCTTGAGGTGGTTAGCTGGTCTAGACGCGGTGTCTCGTGATATAGGGCAGCACATATCGCATCGAGCAAAGTAGACTTACCTGCACCTGTCGCCCCTGTGATTGCAAATAGGCCGTTATCGACAAAAGGTGATTGGGTAAAGTCTATCTTCCATTCCCCTTTTAACGAATTAAGGTTTTCAAAGCGCAGTGATAAGATTTTCATGCTTCACCCTCCTTAAGTTCATTGAGGATGGTGGCAAATTTTTGTTCGATACGCTGCTTGCGGGCGGTTTGCTCATCGCCTTCGAAAACCTCTTGATCTAGACGTTTCTCAAACACTTGTGATGGAGTAAGTTCAGACAGGGTCTCTTTCGCTTGCTGTGCCAGTGCGCTGCGGTCTTGTTTGCGGCTGCGCTTGAGTTGCAGCACTTCAACGGGAAATGGTTCAATAATGTTTGCTACTCGCTGCTGAAGGTCTGAGAGATAATCTTGTGACTCAATTTCTAATGCCAGCCAAACGGTTTGATCTGGGTACTTGGCTTGCACCGCTTCCACTTGCACTTCTAACTGTTCAAGGTTCGTTTTCAGAAGCTCCATTGGCTGCGACATCGGCACATCCAAGGTAGTCACCTCAGTTTGTTGGCCAAAGTCCACCAGCACCACCTGTTTTTGACTGCTTAGCTCGTCAAAGCTAAGCGGGATTGGCGAGCCGCTGTAGCGAATAGTGTCATGCTTGGTGACTTTTTGCGGGCGGTGGATATGACCAAGCGCAATGTAATCTGCCGGTGGAAACCCGTCGGCAGAAAACCCATCTAGCGAACCTATGTAGATATCACGCACGGATTCAGATTGACTGACACCGAGTGCTGTCAGGTGACCTGTTGCAATGATTGGCAGCGTCTCTATGTCCAGATCTTTGCGCTTTTCCAGCGCAAGCTGATACACCTTGCTGTAATGCGTTTTGATTGCTTGGGCGATAGCCACTTGCTTATCCACACCACTTTCACCAGCTTCACTAACAATCAGATCCCGTGGACGTAAGAATGGGATAGCGCAAACCAACGCCCCCGGCTGGCCTTCGTTGTTGTTAAGCACGATCACTTGCTTAGATAAATCCTCCTCTACCCCAGCAATCACATCGGTGTTTAAACAGGCCAACACTTGCTTAGATTCATTAAGCATCGAGACCGAATCATGGTTACCCGCAAGCACCACCAAAGCACAGTTGTGTTGTTGAAGTGCGACGACAAATTGGTTGTAAAGCTCACGAGCGTAAGAAGGTGGGGTTCCTGTATCAAACACATCCCCCGCAATGATCACAGCATCAACCTGCTGTTCATCGACTTGGTTCAATAGCCAATCTATAAAGGCTTGATGCTCTGATTTGCGATTTTTACTAAAGAAGCTTTGCCCGAGATGCCAATCTGAGGTGTGAAGTATGCGCATGGAGTGATCCCTGAATAATTATGCTGGCAACGTTACCGCTTTTCGTTATACCTTGTCTATTGTTATAACAATGAAAACTCAAGGAAGAAGTAAATAATGAGTAAGCCTCAACGCGACATAACATTACGTTTTCTTGCTGAACCAAGTGATGTGAATTTTGGTGGAAAAGTACACGGCGGCGCTGTGATGAAATGGATCGATTTAGCCGCTTATGCCTGTAGCGCAGCGTGGAGCAGTAAATACTGCATCACCGCCTATGCTGGGGGGATTCGTTTTGTCTCCCCAATCTTAGTCGGCAACTTAGTAGAAGTGACCGCTAAGGTGATCTATACCGGCAACAGCTCAATGCACATTGCCATCGATGTGCAAGCCAGTGACCCTAAAAACTTAGAGCGCAAGCTCACCACCCACTGCATTGTGATCATGGTGGCAGTGGATGAAAACGGTAAGCCGACTTCGGTGCCTAAGTGGATTCCTGAAAGTGATGAAGATAAAGAGTTAGAACAGTCGGCGCTGCGCCTAATTGAAATGCGTAAGCAGATTGGTGATGAAATGGAAGCCCATGTGAAAGGGTTGAAAGAGTAATCAAGTAAAGCATACGCTTGCTACAGCAAGCGTATGATCACCATTGCACCGCGATTGCCTTCCGAAAGAAAGTGAAGCGGGTTAACTTGAATATTCACTTCGATAAAATCATCTCGCTCAGATATCCGTGACAATCGACAATCTTGCTGAAACTCTCGAGTCTCCTCTAACGCCAAATGCACCCATTGTGATAAGTGCTCCTTACTCGGACGAGTATCAAAAATTAGCTCCAAGAATTGCCCATTAACCATCGATAACTCCATGCCAAGCCACTCTAACGCCGCTGGGTTGGCATAATCTATCCGCCCTTCCTTATCAACCGTAATGATCATGTCGCTGATCGAATAGAGCAGCACTTGACTAAATAATTGCTGCTGATGTAGTGCATCATAGGTTTGATGAAACTTTTTGCCAATCGGTCCAAATATACACTCTGGAGCGTGCTCTCGTACTGTTAACTCTCTCTGCCCTGATTCAGCACTGTCTAGCCATTCATCCAATGCGTTAAGGGGGCGAATCACGACTTGCGAGTATACGTAGACCAAAAAAATCAACTGCATGATGGCAAACACTAATACGCACACCTGTAAGCCAACTTGCCCGTGTGCCGCAACTAAAAGGATAAAGTTGGTTCCCCCCCATAATATTGCTAGCAATGGCATTAACTTAGTGGGTAACTTAACCGATGCCATGGTTGAACTCCTCGTCAGCTTGTAAGCGAATAATTAAAATGATGGAGGATAATCCTTGCTCCCTTTGTTCCATGGCCTGTCCAATAAGCTCAACATCCACTTGGGTGGTTCGGTTAATGGAAAACAACTTACCTTTTGCCACCATTCGTTGGCCGGAGCGCTGGGTATGATTTACAACACGCTGAACAAAGTGTGACTCTCCAGAACCAATTAACAGTTCATAAGGTTGACCAAGGATCTGTTGTTCAGTCAAACGCAGCCAGTTCAACGCGGCTGGATTGCCATAGGTCACTCGGCCTTGGCTATCCAAAGTGATGATCAGGTCTCCTATGGTATCGAGCAGTGACAAGGAAAACTGATGTTGCTCCTGAAACTCGTGGTACACCCGACGAAACGTTGCAAAAATATGCTCGAAATCCGTGGTGGGTTGCCCACAAAAATAGCGGTTGTCAAATGGATCACTGCCATTGTAATTTCTCATCGAATCAAGTAGATGTGTCATCGGTACTGCAACCTTTTGATTCAAGCAGCGCCAGAATAAGAACATCAAAATAAGGTTCACGATGGCTACAGCGAGCGCTACTGTCATAGGGTGGGTATACCAAGTTCGTTCAGTAGGAAACGTCAGGGTGAAGCTCACTGGCTGCCTGATCCCTGCGTTGGTCCTGATGGCAAACTCGACGATATGGCTGTCATCAATACGGCGCTGCTCAGCAATATCAATAACCACACCCGAAGAGTAACTCACTCGACTTAAGTTGCTGGAAGCTTGAAAAAACTGTAAGCCGAACTCATGGCCAATGATTCGGCTGACACTTTCGATCAACTCATCCGTCGCTTCACGAAACAAAGTGATAGTACCAATGGCTCGGCTTGGTGAGAGAGGATGGTAAACCACGTCAGTCAAGTAGATAAGAACTTCATCTTCAACCACAATGATGCCACTATCTTTGACCATCATATGAGGTTTTCCAGTAATAGGTGTAAACAAGGTCGGCAGCTTGTTTAGTTCACTGAGTGGTGAATTATTTCTCAAGTAACATATCTCACCTTTGTCATCGAGCAACATGGCAACGTCGACAGGCAAGGTTTTGCTATCCAATAGCACATCGAGTTTACGTTCGACCTGACTCCAGTTGCTCGACGTCAATGGAATTATTGTCAGCTGTTGCTCAAGGTAGTTTTTCGCTCGGTATAGCGGCGCAAATTGTTGCTCAATGGCGTTATAGCCTCGAACCTTTAAGTGCTCTACCCTGGTTTGAAGGTGCTGATGCTGGATCTGCCAAACCGCTAAACCTGAAATTCCCGACGCTAAAAAGACCAAACACAGCGTCAACATCAAAACACGCTGCTGGAGTGATTGCGCAAGGCTTGGACTACTCAACGCCATCACACGCCTCCACCCTAGCCAACACATAGACTTCTACCCCTTGACCTAAGAGTTCCATCGCCTCACAAAGCGTCAAGATTTGTCCATTTAATTGATCTAACTCAGTGGTTAATGCTCCCTGCTCGATCAATTTCGCTTGCTCGGCAATATCAGTTGCACCGAGGTAAAGTAGTGAGCCTTTAATACGATGTGCGGTGTCTTTTACGCCCTCCTCATCCCCGAGACCGGCAAAACGTTTTAATTCAGCAATATCAGCATGATAGTTCTCGGTAAACGAACGTAAGATTTCCTCTGCAATCTCTTCATCACCACCGCACATCATCACGATATGCTGCGAATCGAATCGGTAGTCGGCAGGCATAAGCGTGTTAATAGGCTCATCGACTGGAGTTTGTTGCTTTTTCTCCTCATCAACGCTCAATGATGGCTCTGGGACTTCTAAAGCCTCCATCCACGAAAAATCAACCTCTTCATCCGCTTGAACTTCATCGAATGGTAAGGGAGCCAACTCTTCCAGAGTGTTGTCCTCTTCTATATCACGTTCTGTTTCACTCAGTTCAATTTTTGCAAGCTTTTGGGCGAGAACATCCATCGGGCATGGTTTGGCGATATAGTCATCAAAGCCAGCTGCTAAACAAGTGCTAGCAGCTCCACTCAAAGCATCGGCGGTAATGGCAATGAGGTACGGACGGTCATAGAACTGCTCTCTCACCGCTTTTGCCAAAGCAAAGCCATCCATAATAGGCATATGACAATCCGACAACACCAGGTCATATTGTTTGCGGTGTAATCTCTCTAGCGCTTGTTGACCATTATCGACCATGTCAAAGCTAACCCCTAAACGGCTTAACTGACCACCGATCACCTTTTGATTGACGGGATTGTCTTCTGCAAACAATACCCTTAAGCCGCTGAGCGATTTAAAATCTTCCACTGTATCTGGTTCATTTTTATCACTTTGAACATGTTGCTCGTCACGAGGTAAAAGCAACGTAATGCTGAACAAGCTGCCATAACCAACCACTGAAGAAACGTGGATCTCTCCCCCCATCTCCGCAATGATCTCCTGACAAATACTCAGCCCCAGCCCTGTACCACCAAAACGACGAGTTATATCACCATCGGCTTGAACAAACGGGTCAAACAGATCTTTGAGCTTATCCTGCTCAATGCCAATGCCGCTATCTCGAACGTGGATTCGGACCAAATCCGCACGCTCAACACCTTCTCCAGCATCAGGCTTAATCAAATGGAAGTTGAGTTCAATGAAGCCTGATTCGGTAAATTTGATTGAATTGGAGACCAGATTATTCACCACTTGCATTAAGCGGGTGCTGTCACATTGGTAATGAGTCGTCAGTGCAGGGTCGACATAATAGTTTAACTTAAGCGAGCGAGAGGCCGCCTTATGTTTAAAGTTATTGACCACGTTCTGCGCCACCATACGCAAATCGCACGATGTTGACTCTAGCACCAATTTCCCTGCATCCATTTTGGAGAAATCAAGCACGTCATTGAGCAATGCCATAAGATTGCGAGCAGAGCCATTAAGGGTTTGCAGTAAGTCATCTTGCTCTGCATCGAGATCAGTGTATGAAAGCGCTTCAGCCATGCCTAACACCCCGTTCATCGGTGTACGGATCTCGTGGCTCATGCGAGCAAGAAAATCCGACTTAGCCTGAGTCATGCTTTCCGCTCGTCGTTTAGATTCATTAGCCTCATCAAGCGCCTGTTTTAAGGTTCGTCTGATTTCAGCTTCTTTACGCGCCTTATTGCGATTAACCAACACTGCAAGTGAGATAAACACACACATCACGCCGATAAAAATCAGTGCCTGACGGTACATCTGGCTGACTTTTTCTGCTTCTCGACTCAACACCAAATACTGATGCCATTTCTTTTGTACCTGAGTTTGAAAATCCTGACCGAAACTGTTGATGGCCAAGTTGATGAGTCGGGTCATCTCCTCATTTTGTTTATGCACAGCGATTCGAGGAGACAAATCCAACTTGAGATCTTGGGCTTTGTGGATAGTTAAGTTATGCAGCTTTTGCTCCGTCATCACATAAGCACTGTTAAGCAACTTGCCTACGTGAGCATCGGCTTTACCATCACTAACCGCCTCTATCGCTTGACGAGTGTTATCAACATAGAAGATGGCATTATTTGGCAGTTTTTCTTTGACCAAATCGTTTTCGAGTAGACCTCTGACCATAGATAAACGAAGCCCTTCTAGTTGCCCGGTTTCGTAGCGGTCTTGTTCACTGATGATGGCTAAATCGGTATGATCGACTGCCACTGAAAAGTCAAAATGTTCTGTGCGCTCTTGGCTTTCAAGCACCCCAGCAAACAGATCCACCTCTTGACGCTGAAGCCCTGCCAACGCAGATTTAAATGACGGGTAAAAGGCCGGCTGCATCTCAACACCAGTAATCATTGCGATACGCTTTAACACGTCTGGGATGTAGCCATCAACAAACACAGATTGTGGAATGAAATAAGGCTCTTCCCCTGAGGTGATAAAAGCAAAACTGAGTTTTGGATTTCGCTCTATAAATACCTGCTGAGCTTGACTTAGGTAAGGCAATAACCCTTGATAGACTTGATAATGATTGGTGCCAGCGGGAAAGGCTTGACGCCATAACTGACCTGCAATTTCTTGGCTTGCCTCTCGTAGCCAGGTGTTCACTTCCGCTTGAAGGTAGGGCTTATGAAAGGATATGACGGCCCTAGCAGGGATCGGCGGAATGTTGGTTTCAACTTCAATAAAATTGCCACTTAAGCCCTGAAGCATCACTTGGCGCTGGAATTTCAGCGGGTCCCATGTAAGCACATAGTCCAACTGTTCTGTTTTGGCTAAGACCTTATCGACGTCTTCAGTATGAGCAATCACATCAATCGCTGGGTTGAAATACGCTGGGAAAACCGTGTTCGGCATATGAAAAGCCACGGTTTGCTCGTGTCTTAGCTCTACATTGCGTCGGTACAGCGTCATGGAGAGAGCTAAATAGGGAATACTCGCCAGTCCTTTACCCTGGATGGAATCGGTCGGCGAAAAAGCCATCATATCGATGTTGCCGTCTGCTAGCTCATCCAACAAATCAAGATAGTCCGACTCAACAAAGGTGACCTGCTTGTTTTTTACTTCTCCCCAAGCCTGCCAGTAGTTTACCGCAAATTCTCGCAGCCGTTTGGCGTCTTCTATTCGCAAACTGTTTGACGTTTCGGAAGCGTTTGGGATGCCTATGCGAACCAGTTCTGGCTCAGGCAAAGGGACGGAGTGCACCTGCATCGAGAGTGGGATGAATACACAAACTATCACCCACTGTAACCACTGACGCCACATCATCATCCACCCTCACTCGATAAACCGAAATAATCAACGGGCGGATTGTATAAGAGGAAATATAAAATCTCTGTTCTTTAGGGAACAGACATTCAGCATCCAAATAGACCAAAATACGCACACCTCTTTATCTGGTGATATCACACATGAGCTACGCTAACTTGTCTGTCCTGATTGTCGATGACAGTCCAATGTATCGAACTGCTGCGAAAGGAATGCTGCAAAAGCTTGGTTTTCAAACCGACTCAATCCATTTCGCTCAAGATGCCAAGGAAGCGATTGGGCTATGTCGTGAAGTGGCGTTTCAACTGCTTTTGTGTGATTACAACCTTGGTGACAAAGCCAACGGTTACCAACTATTAGCTTATTTACAACAGCAGCAGTTGCTGCCCCTTGATTGTACTTTAGTCGTTGTCACTGGGGATGGTACACCTGACGTTGTGCGTGGCTTTTCAGAGCTCGAGCCAGAGGGCTACCTGCTCAAACCTCTCAACTATGTCACCTTGCAATCTCGCCTACCACAATTAATGCAAAAGAAGCGGCAACTGTCAGAGATAAGCTCAGCCTATAGCGCTCATAATTATCAGCAAGTGGTCACTTTGGCAGAGAACACAACCTTCAAAGATGCCAGTGCGAAGCTGCAAGCACAGATGATCGCCGCACAAGCATATATGGCGCTAGACAAACTCGAACAAGCGCGAAACAGCCTAATTACCATGGACATTGAGCATAACCCAACGGTTGCGCTCATGCTGGCTGAGATCGCTCTAAAACAACGTCAGTACAAACAAGCCCACTTTTTGCTGGATGGCATAAAAACACACAACGCCCTCAAAGGGCGAGTGGCCTATTTGCGAGCCAGGCTATTTATCGCCAGTCGAGATTTTGCCAGTGCATGGCGATTTGCCAAACAAGCGTCGGATTTTTCATTGATGGCTGTCGAACGTCACTGGATAAAAATCGCCCTTGAGCTCGGTCTAAAACGCTACGACCATGCCGCTTTGTCGCTTAAATCCATGGTGCAAAGCGCTAAACACTCCTTTTATGAATCCACCGACATGTACCTGCTCGGGGCCAGCCTAACGCTTGACAATGCTTTGCTTCATCAACGTGATGCGTCCAGCCAAATCTTAACCGGCCTTTCAAAATGGTGTGAGGCATGGCGATCTCGCTTTGTGCGCAATGAGTACAAACCTTTTGAGTTGTTGATTTTTGCGAGAGCATGTGCGATTCGTGGCAAAGTTTTAGAAGCTGAGAAATACTTAACAGAATATTTAAGCATCACCCCAACCGAGCGCTCTCAAGCCCCCACTCAGCTTGAAATTATCGAGCGCCTTAAAGTGTTCTTGGTTATGGGAAAACAGGAGCTATATCAGGAGCACAAAGCCCAACTGCCCGCTCATGACATCAATACCGAACGAGAGTGGTTGTTCGAGCAGATTTTTTCAGTATGGCGCAGTCAATTTGAACTGTTACGTCAAGAGCAGCAAACCATTAAAAAAAGGGCGCAATTGCACGTCCAAGAGCAGCAGTATGAACAGGCCGTCAACTTACTACAAGAGCTGTTTCAATCTGGAGTCAATGACCCAGACATTGCCAATAGCCTATTCATTACACTCAGCCACGCATGGCCGCATGGGTGGAGCAAACGTCAGGTATCGCAATTGATTTTTCAATGCCAAGCGCAAATCCACAATACTCATTATGAAAGCAGTCAAGCTTATTTGGCCGCCAGTGAAAAACTCGCCAAGCAACTTAACCTTAAAGAACTCAAAAGCGTTGCGGTGGCATAGGAAGGCCTTATGACAACAATACTGATTGTGGAAGACGACAACTTTCAACGCAACGTCACTCAGGCGATGCTCAATGCCTTGACCGACGCAGAGATCTTACTGGCGAGCAATGGGCTTGAAGCTTGTCAGATAGTTAATGAAAGCGTGCCTGACGTCATTTTCTGTGACCTTATGATGCCAGAGATGGACGGAGTTGAGTTCGCCAAACGTCTTGCATCACTAGCGCCCAACTGCGCTTTGGTGTTTATCAGTAGTGCCGAAAACGACATCCAACAAGCGGTGGTTGATATGGCAAGTCGCTCTGGGCTTACCCACGTCACCAACCTAGCCAAACCAATCCACAAGGAATCTTTGTGTCGAGTGTTAGCTTGGGCTACGAGAGCTCCGAAGACCGAGAAAAAGCCACAACGACAACCTGAGTTCAACCTGGATTTTGATGACTTACACAAAGCCATCAACCAACTGCAAATTCTTCCTCACTTTCAGCCTCATTATAATGCTGCCAGCCAATCTCTGGTGGGTGCTGAGGCCTTAATGCGCTGGGAGCACCCGGAATATGGTCTGTTAACCCCAAATCACTTTTTGCCACAACTGTTAGCGGGTAAATACGCTTATCGCACCTGTATCCATATCTTGCGCCAAGCCATCCATCAAGCCAGCCGCTGGCATCAAATGGGCTGGCCATTGCAAATTGCCGTTAATGTCACTCCCTCAGATATGGCCCAACCGGATTTTTCAGACCGAGTATTAGAAATCCTCGACCAAGCGAGATTCCCCGCAGCGAAGCTTACGCTTGAAGTAACTGAGGTCGAACTTAGCCCAGACGTGGTTAAATCACTAGAGTCCTCAAGCCGCCTAAGAATGCACGGGGTACAAGTCTCAATTGATGATTTCGGCACTGGACACTCTTCACTATTACAACTTATCTCTAGCCCTTTTACTGAACTCAAAATCGATCAGATGTTTGTATCGCAAATGCTAACTAGCCGAAAACACCTAGCAGCGATTCGCAGCGTCATCGATTTAGGCAACAACCTTGGACTAAATATCGTGGCGGAAGGCGTCGAATCACAAGCACAAGCGGAGTGTTTGGCTCGAATGGGCTGTGATACGCTTCAAGGGTTTGCCCTCGGGTATCCGATGGCCGCACAAGATTTTGAAAAACTCTGTCGTCAATATTTTTCGCAGCGAACCTTAGCCTAGAGTTTTAATCTTAATCAAGATCCACTAAACTTCGCTCGTATTTTATTGATAAATAGATGAGTGGTTTATGATAGCGAATTTTGATATTCAGTGGCCTTGTGACCTAGACAAAAACACACAGCAGCAGCTGACGGATATCGCTATTCCTATCTCTGGATTAAGTCAAATAAAGCATTCAGCGCCACCGACCCGCAAAGGCCGTGGGGTGTTTTATGTAGCCAAAGGCCTTATCAGTGTGAGTTTTGCCGCCGATGGACCGCAGAGTATGTCTGGCGGCCTGTTGGGTGAAGGACTTTGGCTTGGGGGCAGCTTGATGATGACCCAAATGCTAATTAACGCCAACATCGAAGAAGTCAAACCGACTGAACTGCTCTACTTCCCTAAAGAGAAAATCGAAAAGCTTGCTGAAACTAACCCTTTCATTTACAAGTGGTTATATTTTTCCGCAGGTCAAGTTCAGCAGTCTTGGCTCCAGTCTCAGGTGGCTTCATTACATGACAAAGAGACTCGGATCATTGCGACTCTCCTAAGCATTTTGGATAAAAGTCAAAGCATCCGAGGTGCGGTGCCTCATATCAATATCTCGCAAAAACAGCTAAGCACGATTACTGGGATATCCCGCCCTCGACTCAATGAAGTGCTCAAAAAGCTTGAAGGTGAAAACAAGATAAGCCTAGCGCGAGGTAAGGTCTATTTTGAGGATCTTGAATCGCTCACCAAGCAGTTACAGCCAATAAAAGAGATCCTGCCAAACCTCGATCGGTATGTAGAAGAGTTTATAAGTAAGTTTTAAAGCCGTTCAGTCGCCAAATAATTCAGCGTCCAAGTAAATAATTAACCGTTAGAATAAGAGAAGGCTGCTTCAACCAATAAGCAGCCTTCTGTTGTTACTTGAATAGAACACTCAACGATCTCGGTTAATGAAGCGTACTTGCGCTTTGTCTAAGATCTCTTTCAACGTCTCGAGATAGATCCGTTTTTGCGCCAGTTGCGGATCTTTTTCCAAACTCACGATTAGGGTACTAAGCCGCTCCACCTCCCCATGAGCTTGAGTAATACGAGCATCCGCTTGAGCTTGCGCCTGCTTAGTGCTTTTTACTACCGCACTTCGAGCTTGTGCCAACTTTATTTCCCGTTCGCCAAGAGCGTCTTGGATGAGTTTTTCCTTGGCCGCCGGAGCCATTTGCACTTCATCATACGCTTGCTTAATCACTTTTGGCGTTTCTAACCGATTGATCATCACATTGGTCACTTGGATTCCCGAGCCAAAACTTTCCAACTCTGACTGAACGGCATGTTTCATCCAAATCTGAAAGTCATTTCTTCCGGTGGTAAGCAGGCTATCGAGCTCTCTCTGGCTGACATAAATCACCGCTTGCGCCTTGGCAGCATGTCGCAATATGGTCTCACCATCGATAGCCCTGGTTAGAAACAGCCCAGGGTTGGGGATGCTATATTGCACTTGCAGCGCCAAATCTATTAAGTCACCTCGACCAGTGGTGAGCTCAGCCCCAACCACAGCGCTATCTAACTCTTTTCTAAAGTCGATATTCACTGAGCGCAGCTCTACCGCAGACAAAGTCTCAACACTATCGATAGGCCATGGGAGGCGATAGTGCATTCCAGGTAAGACATTATGCTCTATCACTCGACCAAAACGACTCACAACAGCGCGCTGGTCCGCATCAAGAGAATACAGACCACTCACGGCATAGAGAACCAAGGTTGTCACCACAAATACCCAACGGAGGCGATAAAAGATCTGCGTGGCGACTCGGCTTACATCTTGTCTCCAGCTCATTGAGGCCTCTCTTGCTCTAAACTCTCACCGACCAGTTTAGGGTTCACCAATTGTTTGAACAGCTCGGAATCTGACGGTAAGATCAATTGGCTATTACTCCCAAAGACGGATTTGTACGCTTCCATAGTTCGAACAAATTCAAAGAACTCCTGATTGGATTCAAAGGCTTGGCTATATAGCTCTGCCGCTTTGGCTTCACTTTGTCCTTTGATGATCTGGCTGTCTCTGTACGCTGACGACTTAAGCTCGGTGATCTCTTGCTCGGTCTGAGCACGGATTTTTTCAGCTTGCTCGTGACCTTCGGCGCGATACTTCTTTGATAGACGCTCCCATTCTGAACTCATTCGATCATAAATCGATTTGAGGTTGCGGGGGGAGTACCCAAATTTAACCGCACGCACCGCCAACACTTCGATACCCAGCTCCTGCTGGCTTACGTGATTGACCTTAGCCGTGATTTGCTTGAACAGGGTATCAAGATGATTTTCCTCGTCAGACACATTCAATATCATATCAAGTGGATAAGTAGCCAACATACTGCCCACCTCCGAATTTGTGATGGTATTTAGGCGCTGCTCAGCGATGTCTGTCGTTCTTACACTCGTAAGATAATTAACGGGTTCTATGATCCGCCAAACCACATAATTATCTACCACCACATTACGACGGTCGCGAGTGCTGTACTCACTTGGCTCTAAACTGAGCATTTGCACTCGCTTTTCCAAACGAGTTACTGACTGCACAGGGTCTGGCAGCTTGAACTCAGCCCCCGCTTGAACCACGGTTTTTACGGGTTTACCAAATTGCGTGATCACAACGAACTCTGACTCTTTGACCGCAACGAAACAGGTCGAAGCGATATAGAGGCAGAATACTGCACCAATGAACCACCAAAGGGCCTGTTTTTTAGATTCTATTTTCATGAAGATCGACCTGTACTGAATACTCGAAGTTTGTTTAACAGCTCTCGCTGCTCTGCATCTAACTGACGTTCTCGCTCGCTTAACCCTTGATAATAAGGCGAGCCATTCGAAGGTTTGGTGGTACTTTGGTTGGCAGTTGTAGGAGTTATAGAGGGGTCAAAACCAGCTAATAAACTGTCAGATTGCTCCCCTTGAGTGTTTGCCGTTTTGCGGTGAGAAACATGGTCATTGCTTGCCCCAGCAGTACCCCAAATCCGAAAATCCAAACTACTAAATGCCGGATCGATGACAGTAAATGGCTTATGCTTCAGCGTCTCCTCAGCAATATCAACCTGTTGATTAAATCGATAGGCCAAAGGTGATTGGCGATAAACCCCAGCTAAATGTTTGAAGCGCTCGGTCTCCCCTTCAACGGAATAGATGCGTTGATTCGCCTCAGCAGTAGCGTTCGATTTAACCTTGTAGAATTCAGCACGTGCCGCTGGGATTTCGGTCAGGCTCCATGCATTCGCTTGATTGACCAAGGTATGGCTCTCCTGATAGGCATCGAGGGCGTCGCGATACTTGGCCACCAAGTATGCAGGAGGTTCGATCTGTTGCACCTTAACCGATACAATATCAACGGGCAGTTCAAATAGAGCCACTTCCTGCGAAATACTGTTCGCTAAGCCATCGGCGTAATCATTAAATCCCTGCTGCTGAAGACGATCAAAATCCTGCTTAGTACTGCTTTTCACTAACACTGCATTCGCTAAGCTGGTGAGCAGTTTTTCCACGCTACTGAATTGGGTAAGCTCGGTACTCGGCTCACGGATTCGATACTGAACATCAGCAGTAAAGAACATCAGTTTTTCATCCCCGGTGAGCAGGTAATCAGCGTTCTCTCGACTCATTTCACTTTGCTTGATCGAATACCAAAGCTTGGAACCATACGATGGACGCATAAAAGAATTTTTGCTGCCAATCGAAATGGAATAGAGCTTACCTTTGGCCAATAGCGTCACCTCATCGATAGGTGCAGGCCAAGCCAAAAGCAAACCTGAATCAATATTTTTATCGATGATTTCACCAAACCGACTTTGAACCCCAACATAGCCATGAGGCACTATAGTGATGCCAGAAAACATATAGCCAACCACAAACGCCAAAGTGACCGGTTTCCAGCCCTTACGAAAGATCGCTCTCACACGACTCGCGATCATCTGAAGTGGAATATGGGGTATATATGTGACTAGACCTTGATAACAGATGGAAACTATCGACTGCTGATCCGTACCGTGGCCCAAAAAGGTACGAACACCACCGTTTAACAACTCTATGCCCGCATAGAAGATCATCACAGCAATCAACAGTGCCACGTATTGGTCGATATTGAAGCCAACCAGAGAGCCCACCAGCGACAATAACACCGCTGCGGATGTCAACAGGTCAACCTTAGTATGTTGGCTGTCTGCTTTAAGTGCCTCTGAGTCGGTTTCGATTCCCACCAACATCTTTAGCTTGGCAATAAACAGTAAGACCAACATCACTACACCTATACCAGCAATGCCCCACCAAGCATTGTTGATCTGCATTGATTGCATGGATTGAGTTTGCTGATAAATCTCAAAAGGCACTGCAAGAATCATAAGTGCAACAAAAACAACGGCAATAGCTTCAGCTTTCTTGGCGCGATGGATACGCACTTCACAACCTGTTTGCTCCTGCTTGAAGCGATAAATCATACTCAGTAGTAACGCAAAGGAGACCAGCGCATCGGTAATTGAGTGCAAAGCGTCCGCCGTAAGCGCCATACTGGCGGTTAGCCAAGCCAGCCCAATACGAAATCCTGTCAATGCCAAGTCAAAGACCAATGCCGTAGTCGAGGTTCTAATTCGTCGATCGGTAAACATCGTGATACCTGATAATAGTGATGGTTCATCCCTCAATGACGCCATAATCCGCCACCACCGAAAGATAAAAAACAAAGGGCTGCCACAGACTTGTTGTTGCCAAGTCCGTGGCAGCCCATACTCATTAAAGCAGCTTGTTAAAAATTACTTTTCTGAGTTTTCAACAGGTTTAGCGCTGTTTTCAGCGACCAGTTTACCTTCGAAGTAAACCTTGGTTGCGTACTGTTGCATCAGTTCGTTTTTAGGCACTTCAAACAAGTTTGCCGTCATGATTTGGAAGTTTGCTTTCTTGCCTTCTTCCAACGAGCCAACTTTGTCTTCAAGGTGCATCGCATACGCAGGGTTGATGGTGTATGCGCGTAGCGCTGTTTCTAGATCAATCTGCATATCTTCGTTTAAGGTTTCAGCTGTCATCGGCATACCAGGCAATCGACGAGTCGTTAATGTCTCGATATGCATCATTGGATCTAGCGGTGTTTGGCTCCAGTCCGGAGAAGCAATGTAAACATTGCCTTCTTGCGCCGCTTGCTTGATAGGGAAGAAGCCCATGATATCGTCGATATCCATGTCTTGCTCTAGCACTTTCCAAAGCGGGTGTGGGAACCAAACTGCAGGTGAGAATTCCAACATTGCGTTAAGGTTTTTCGCTCGGCCAAAGTCTTCGTCTTGAACCATAAAGCAGTGTGCTATATGGTTGCGAAGCTTACGAACGTTTTCGATTCCGTTCACTTTAGCCGACTCTTCCATCGCTTTCAGTACCAAAGCTGTACCACGGTCACCTACTGAGTGAGTTGTCACCGCAAGACCCATGCCGTTGTACTTAATCATGATGTCTTTAAACTCTTCGTAAGGTGTGTAGAGTTTGCCTAGGTCATCAGAGTTTTTGTAAGGCTTCGAAACCGCCGCCGCGCGTCCAAAAAAGGAGGAATCTATAAAAGCTTTAACCCCGTTTACACGGAAGTGCTCAGTTTCATACTTAGCTTTCTCTTTTAGCGCTGGAGTAATATCCGTGCCAAAGAAGAACTCTTTTAAGTAAGGGTGCATATTGACATCAGCGGTCAATAAACCTTGCTGGTCTAGATCGTGATAAGCTTGCATCTGTTCACGGTCACCCTCTACCACTTTCATGCCTGTGATACCAAAATGGTTATTGGTTTTTAGTGAGTCCAGTGCTGCTTTGGTCACGTCTTCTTGACGATGAGGCGGATGGTAGGAAAGTACCGATTGGATAGCAGGACCAGCGATCAGATGGCCATTTAGCTCGCCTTTGTCATCAAGACCATATTTACCGCCTTCTGGAGCAACTGAATCTTTGGTAATACCCGCAATTTCAAGCGCTTTCGAGTTAACCACAACAACGTGGCCGCCATCATCTTCGATTGCCACAGGACGATCAGGTACGTACTTATCTAGGAAGTGACGGTCCATCTCAACGCCAGTATTTAGGAAAAACTCCCAAGAGAATGACTTACCGTAAACCCACTCTAAGTTCTTGCCCTTGCCTGCCGCGTACTCTTGAAGCTTTTTACCAAACTCGTCTGGCGTGACTTTGTCAAACGCACTGTGATTGAAAAAGGTATTTTCCATCATAGCAACACGTATTGGGTGGGTGTGCGCGTCAATGAAACCAGGTAAGACAAATTGGCCCTTCAGATCGATCACTTCTGTATCGGCATCTTTAAATTCTGTAATTTCTTTGGTATTACCTAACTTAACGATTTCACCATTTTTAACTGCAAAAGCTTCTGCCCATGCTTGGCTTTCGTTAACCGTGTATACTTGGCCGTTGATAAAAACAGTATCTGCATTCTCACCAGCAAATACTGAACTTGTGTTCATCGCAACGCACATTGCGATTGAAGACACGAAAAGTGATTTTGATTTCACCGTAGACTCCAGTGGATTAATGAATTTAGTTTTACGTCAAAGCAAAATTCATTATCCATAATCCCTATGAAAGGCAAAATTGCTCCGTATGCAGGGTATGCACACGCTCAGCATGCAGTATATACATGCCAAACATGGGTTTATGATCAACAGACTACAAACATGAGCACCGATTATAATGGATGTAAATATATCCCAAGTCACTGCCTTTATTGCAGTTTATGATACTGGAAGCTTTGCACTTGCGTCTCACAAGATTGGCAAGCACGCATCAACATTGAGCAGACAAATAAGTAACTTAGAAACTGAACTTGGTTACGAATTGTTCGAAAGACATGCCAGTGCATTGACACCAAACCACCATGCTGATGAATTATATGAGTATGCAAAAGCGGTAAAGTTTGAGCTCGATCAATTTAATCGTAGGGCATTAAACGTTCTACAAATGCATCCAACAAAATTGACACTCGCATTGGACAGTTCGACGCTAGGAATGAACATCCCGACTGCCTTAGTGGAGGTGACTGAAAAGTTTCCGACGTTGGATTTGCGTTTTATTGATGGCACGACCCAAGAGTGCATCGATAGTGTTGAACGTGGCGAAGCAGATCTTGCAGTGGTGTTATCTGCTGAGCAGTACAACCTCGATATCGCCGTAGCAAAATTGCAGGCATTTACTGCCTCTGCAGTCACCAGTGCCAGCTATGCTAAGAAGTTCGGCATCAAGCCGTTTGACACGATTAGCCAGCTAAAGCAGCGAAAAATGCGCCAAGTGATCCTAAAATCCTTCCAAGATATATGGCATCATGAAGTATTGAAATGCAGCCATCACTGCCACAGTGTGAGCAATTTTTCTTGCGCTCTTGATCTTATCGTCAATGGGGTAGGTTGGGGTATTGTACCGCATGCATTAACACAAAATCTGATCGACAGCGGTGAGTTAGTGAGCTTTAAAGTCGAAAGGGAGTCGATTTTGCGCTGGTCGGTAGATGCTATCTGGCTGGCTTCAAAACCGCTCTCTGAGCCTCTTCAACTACTCATAGACACATTGAGTCGCAACGCTACCCATCAATAGGTTTGGTTGAATCTAGCGCTGGTAGGAGGCTTCAAACCACGTGGCCTCCACCTCGTTCTTGGTGCTCGCACACAGTGACCCTTTAAGCTTATCTGTCATCTTTCTTTCATCTAATTTTGCTCTAATACGCTCTCGTAAGATCTATTTGTTATATGGGAAGATATGAGCACCACAGTTAAATTGAGCGAAGCAACCATCCGAGACTTAAAGTCTGTCGAGTATCAGTGGGTCCGTTCGATGTATGTGGAAGGCTATCAAGATGACGAGATCAACCACTACATTCAAACCTGTTTTGGAGGGGATGAAGTGTTTGCAAACCTATTTCGCAAAGTCGCTCTCGATCGTGAAAGCTTATACGTCCTAATGCAGCATATGGGCTGCGCCCCTTCCAGTCTCGAAAACCTCTAAGATAAAACTTTGAACTGAGCCGCATAGGATCAAGTCCTAGATAACACCTTAGTTTTATTACTAGTATTCTAATTCCACCTTAAAACGGGCCAATATTGTTGGCACTGTTTTTTGGTGCTTTGCCTAGGCTTCAAACGAAAAAAACCCAAGCAAAAGCTTGGGTCATTGTTACAAGAACCGTTAGGCAGCATGCAATTCACAAGGCTAACAGCCAGCTATGCGTAACCAATAATATTTTGTGCTTTAACTTAGCTTGTCAGCGGCCAAACCAATATGCTAAGTCAGCACTTTCTAGTTTAAGTGCGGTGTTGCCACCGCACTCTCCATTATCCCTTAACGCCACCTGCTGTCAATCCACCAACTAACCAACGTTGTGCCAGAAGGAACACAATTGTGATCGGTAGAGCAGATAGTACAGCTGCTGCCGCAAAGTCACCCCATAGGTAGTTCTGAGGGTATAGGTACTGTTGCATACCAACTGCTAGAGTATAGTTGTTCACGTCAGAAAGTAGTAGCGACGCCACTGGTACTTCTGTTACCGCACCGATAAAGGCAAGGATGAACACTACCGCTAGGATTGGCACAGAAAGCGGTAGTAGTACTAGCTTAAATGCCTGCCATGGAGTCGCACCATCCAGCGCTGCCGCTTCTTCTAGTGAAGAGTCGATAGTCTCGAAGTAACCTTTAATCGTCCATACGTGTAGTGCGATACCACCTAGGTAAGAGAAGATCAGACCGCCGTGGGTGTTTAGACCAAGGAACGGAATGTACTGACCTAACTTATCAAATAGGGCATACATAGCTACTAGCGCAAGTACTGCTGGGAACATCTGGAAGATCATCATCGCTTTTAGGATTGGCTCTTTACCGCTAAAGCGTAGACGAGCAAATGCGTAAGCTGATGTTGTTGATAGTGCTACGATAAGTACCGCTGTCACACCCGCAACTTTTACCGAGTTCCATAGCCATAGTAGGACTGGGAATGGCGGCGGTGTTACGCTGCCATCTGCATTTTCAACCGCAATACCTAACGCCAGTTTCCAGTGCTCTAACGAAGGGTTAGATGGAATTAACTCGCCTGTTGCGAAGTTACCTTCACGGAATGAGATAGCAACAACCATTAGCAGCGGGAAGATGATTAGGGCTAGGAATACCCATAGAGCCACGTGTGTCGCTGCCACACGGTATTTTAATGATTTACCTTGAACCATTGGCATAGTCAGGTCTCCTTATCGCTCAGACAGCTTGGTGAATCGTAGGTTCAGTAGTGCTAGACCACCAACCAATAGGAAGATCAGAGTTGCAATCGCACTTGCTAGACCGAAGTCTTGACCACCACTACCTTCGAATGCGATTCGGTAGGTGTAGCTTACTAGAAGGTCGGTGTAACCAGCAGGCTCTGAAGTACCAATCATGTTCGGACCACCATTAGTCAATAGCATGATCATTACGAAGTTGTTGAAGTTAAATGCGAAACTTGCAATCAGTAGCGGCGTTAGCGGCTTGATCATCAGTGGTACAGTGATGTTCATGAAGTTTTTGAACGGGCCAGCACCATCAATTGCAGACGCTTCGTAAAGGTCATCAGGAATCGCTTTTAGTAGACCCATACATAGAATCATCATGTAAGGGAAACCAAGCCAGCAGTTAACGATAAGCACCATGGTCTTCGCTAGGAACGGGTCTGAGAACCAGCTCGGGCTAATACCAAAGATTGCTTCAAGTACCATGTTGATCTCACCAAAACTCTGGTTGAAAAGACCTTTAAAGATCAAGATAGAGATAAACGATGGAACCGCATATGGCAGGATTAGAAGGACACGGTAAACCGCACGACCTTTAAGCTCTTCCCACTGAACAACACTCGCCAGCACCAGACCAATCACAAGCGTTAGGCCAACAGATAGCGCCGAGAATACGACTGTCCAGATGAAGATGCTCACGAACGGCTCTTTAATGCCATCATCTTCGTAAACACGCTTAAAGTTGTCTGCACCGATGTTTACGATGAAACCTGGTGATACTTGGTTACCGACAAACTCGCCATTTTCATACGGTTGGTAGAAACCGATTTCCATGTTTGGTTTGAACAATTCGCCTGATTTGTTGTTGAGAAGCGACTCGCCATCGTCTTGCAGAGTGTAGAGCGGAGAGATTGCCGCAAACTTACGCAGACCACTCATGCGAATGTCTTTGCCGTCTGGCTTGCGTAAGTCAAAACCACTGATCGTAGAACGATTTTGAACGATAGTTTTGATTTTCTCTTTCTCACCTTCAACCGATGCCACTGGCGTAAGCTCAAGTGTTAGGTCGGTTGCGTTAGCAAGATTGATGTCTTTGGTGGAAAGCAGTTGGTCACCGTCTTTAACGACAATACGGTGGCCTGAATCGGTTTTGTACAGATCAAATCCGTAGCTTTCACCACTTTGGAAAGTTTGACCGAGCAATACAGATTGAGCTCGCTCAAACGATAATTGGTTTTTCGCACTGTAGTTAGTGAATGCCAGCCCGACAGTGTAAGCAAGAGGGAATAGGATGAAAAGGATCATACCCGCAATACCCGGATAGATATAACGGTGTGCGTATGTCTTCTTGCTTCCGAAAATATATAGTGCCAAAGAGGTGAGCAGGATAGTGAGCATTGCAAACGCAATTTCGCCGCGTGAATACATTAGGATACTTGCGTAACCATTCACGATACCGACTGTCGCCAAAAGCGACCACTTAATAAATACCTGCTTACTGGTCTTAGGTGCCGCTACATCAATAGCGTCTGTGCCTTGAACTGACTGCATAAGAAACCTGCTAGCGATAAAAAAATGAAGATTAAAAGTAGGAGGGGTTACCCCCTCCTAAAAGGTAGAACTTAGGACTTACAATTTAGACAAATGATTATTTAGTCATTTGTTTTTCAGCATCAGCAAGCGCTGCATCAACTGTTTGACGACCGTCAACAACGTTTACTACTGCATTCTTCGCAGAACCCCAGAAAGCGTTCATTTGAGGAATGTTAGGCATGATTTCGCCGTTTAGTGCGTTATCCATTGTTGCAGCGATACGCTTGTCAGCACCTAGCTCGTCTTGGAAAGAGTTAAGAGCTACTGCGCCTAGTGGCTTGTCATTGTTTACTTCACGTAGACCGTCGTTAGTTAGTAGGTAGTTCTCGATGAACTCAACTGCTAGATCTTTGTTTGGAGAAGCAGTGCTGATACCTGCTGTTAGTACGCCAACGAAAGGCTTAGAAGCTTGACCGTTGAACTTAGGTAGAGTTGTTACACCGTAGTTGATGCCAGACTTCTCGATGTTACCCCAAGCCCATGGGCCGTTGATAGTCATCGCAGTGTTACCTTTGTTGAACTCAGACTCAGATACAGAGTAGTCCATGTCTGCAGAGATAACGCCTTTCTCAACTAGAGACTTAACGAAGTTCATTGAAGCTTTAACACCTGGCTTGTTGATACCAGCGTCTTTGATGTCGTAGCCAGATGAAGTGTATTTGAATGCGTAACCGCCATCAGCAGCCATTAGAGGCCAAGTGAAGTACGGTTCTTTTAGGTTCCACATAATTGCAGACTTGCCGTCTTTTTGAAGCTTAGCGTGTAGCGCTTCAACTTCTTCCCAGTTTTTAGGTGGGTTTGGCACTAGGTCTTTGTTGTAGATTAGAGATAGAGACTCAACAGCTACTGGGTAACCGATTAGCTTACCGTTGTAAGTTACTGCGTCCCACGCAAAATCAACGATGCCTGCTTTAGTATCTGCTGAAGGTTTAACTTCTGCTAGTAGACCAGATTCAGCGTAGCCACCGAAACGGTCGTGAGCCCAAAATACGATGTCTGGACCGTCGCCAGTCGCCGCAGTTTGAGGGAATTTGTCTTGTAGGCCATCTGGGTGAGCAACTGTCACCTTAACGCCTGTATCTTCTTCGAACTTCTTACCTACCTCTGCAAGTCCGTTGTAGCCTTTATCACCGTTGATCCAGATGGTTAGTTGACCTTCTTCGATAGCAGCGTGAGCGCCAAAAGAACCAAGTGCAGTTAGAGTACATACTGCAATAGTGCTTAGAGCTTTTTTCATTTTCTAATCCTTTTCATTTGTTGTGTAGGGCATTCAGTTATTACCAGTGCCTCTGAGCTCTTCAGATATTCAGTCTGAGATACTAGGTCAAAGCCGAATTTCGACAATAATCATCTTAAATGTGGGTTGCTAGCTCATCCTCCTAAACACTACGCCCTCCCCATTATGACGCATTTTCGTGATCTAAGTCGGTGCAGCACTGGAGTGAGATCACAAAGCAACCCAACAATGTGACTGGACGCACAATTATTGGGCATATTTTTTTGAACTGTGCCCAATAGTGGCTATTCCCCCTCCTCCCCCCCTACTCCCCCTACAACTTTTTTCAACAGGAGGATGTTTTGATGTTTGAGATCTCGCAAACTGAGCCTATCCGAAATTGGATGGGCACCAGCCCTTTTTCCTAGCCGAGCGGATACATAGGTGTCATTTAAACGTGAGTGGTATATCTGTACGGGGGAGTACGTTTAAATGACGGCGAGGGAATATGTATCTATTGCAATTGGCTAATGTGGGTGGCGAACAACTCAATCTATTAAACGCCACCCTATTTTTCTTACTTTTACTGTTTCCTACGGTTATTGTTCTCATAAAACACTCTTATAATGTGGACGATAACTGCTTAAAAAAATCAATCGAGGACGAGCTAAATGGCGAGTGTCACTTTAAAGAACGTTTCTAAAGCTTACGGTGACGTACTGATTTCTAAAAACGTTGATTTAGATATCAAACAAGGTGAGTTTGTAGTATTCGTTGGCCCATCAGGCTGTGGTAAATCAACCCTACTTCGTTGTATTGCAGGTCTAGAAGACATTACTTCTGGTGACTTGTACATCGGCGACGAACGTATGAACGACGTTGAGCCTTCTAAACGTGGTGTAGGCATGGTATTCCAGTCTTACGCTCTTTACCCTCACCTAAACCTATATGACAACATGTCATTTGGCCTTAAGCTAGCGAAAGCTGACAAAGGCGAAATCGACAAGCGTGTATCGAAAGCCGCTGACATCCTTCAGCTAACGCACCTACTAGAGCGCCAACCTAAGGCACTTTCTGGTGGTCAGCGTCAGCGTGTTGCTATCGGTCGTACGCTAGTGTCACAACCAGACGTATTCCTTTTAGATGAGCCTCTATCTAACCTAGATGCGGCACTACGTGTACAAATGCGTAGCCAAATCACCAAACTTCAACGTCAACTTGGTTGTACCATGATCTACGTAACGCACGATCAGGTAGAAGCAATGACGATGGCTGACAAGATTGTGGTACTAGACGCTGGTTTCGTATCGCAAGTGGGCAAACCGCTAGAGCTTTACCACTACCCAGAAAACCGTTTTGTTGCAGGCTTCATCGGTTCACCAAAGATGAACTTCATCAGCGTATTCATTGAAGCGGTTGAAGATGAGCGCGTAATGGTTCAGATGTCGAACGGCGAAGCATTCTGGATCCCTGTAGACGGTTCAACAGTGACTAAAGGCGACCGTATGTCGCTAGGCATTCGCCCTGAGCATATCATTCACGTTGACGACGCAGACGGCATGATTGAAGGTGAAATTCAAGTTGTAGAAAAACTGGGTAACGAAACTCAAATCTACCTAAACCTTGAAGATGCTGACGCAGACGTTATTTACCGCGCTCCAGATACTCTAGAAGTAGAGCCGGGTGAAAAATACAAGATTGGTATTCCTGCACACCGTTGTCACTTGTTCCACAGCGACGGCCGTGCTTGTAAGCGCCTTTACAAAGAAAGCGGCGTTTAATTTATCCTTGTGCCAAGGTGACTGTACGGCATTGGCATTTATACCCCTAAGGATCACAAAGCCCTCATTGCGAGGGCTTTTTTTTGTTCATCATTCGATGAAGTTGCTCCACTTAATTCGCTCTAGCACTTGGCTGTGAAGCGCCTGATTCGATGACTCTATATGCCAATAGAAATCAGATATCCAAGCACTAACGGGATTCGGTTTGTGTGCCTGACTGGACGTTGAGTGACTCGCTTCTGCGGCCGAGCGCTTATTTTTATCCACCGTCTCCTCCTTACAATGGCTGCGCTTTGTGCGGCAATACCACAAAGTAAGCATAGTCGTGAAACAGAGATAACGCTGAATAATTTGAAGTGAGTTTTTCTCACTGATTAAGGGCTAGGTAACACCATACAGTCGTGGTCAACATAAAACGAACTAGACTCTTGTGACTGCGTAGAAATGAATGTCACCTTAACTGGGGCGTTAACACTACTCACACGGTAGTTGAGCGATGCGCTTGGCCTTGCAGTCAAACGAACCGTATTATTGCCACCATCAAGCACTTCGACTGTGCCTTGGAATTCATAGCTAGCAATCGTTAGTGCAAGCGACGTGGCGCTCTTTTCACACACCAATTCTGGATCAACCGTTGGAGTAAGGTTATCGGCATTTGTGTACACCGATAAATTAGCGGTGCAGAGCACCGCTAATAGTTTGACAATATTTTTCATAAGCTGAAAGTTATTGCTGGGTTACAACTACAAAGTTGTTATTTGCACCATCACCTGTAACTGAAACATAGTCATCCTGCCACTGGCTCAAGTACACATTGTTGTTGCTACTGTTGTCAGTTAAATTCACGATGGCTTCAGAGCTATCTTGGTATTGATTCGCCATAATGAAGTTACCATCACTGCCGTCGGTGATATCAACATCTACGCTGCCTTCTTCACCCCATTGATTGGTGTATACGGTGTTATCATCACTGTTACTAATGAAGGTATTAGACACATTACTATCGTATAGACCTACCGTACTCGCATCGTTCATCAATGTATGTACTGTGTTTCCATCACCGTTAGATACAACGATGATCGCTTGGTTGCCATCACTACCGCCATTAGCAAACGTTGACGAGGTGGTGTTGTCATTACCAGAAACACTAGTAAAGGCGTAGTTTCTGTCTGAGCCACCGTTAGCAAAAACGGACGAGTCGTTATCGTTACCCACCTGCCAAACCGTCATATTGTTAAGTCGAGAGCTATTTTCAGCAGAGATGATTTGAGCTTCGTTTCCAGTACCTGATTGATAGATGTTTGAGTACTCAGTCGCACCATCTGAATCGATCAATGCCTCATTTGCCTCACCAAATTGGCTGATTATCATAACGGAGTTGTCATCAGCTCGGTTAGTTTTCACTTGTGCTTCGTTTGCCCCCGCATCACCCGTTGAGTATTGATATACCGAAATGTACGAGTCATCACCTGTTCCCAACTGAATGTCAGTCACATTGTCTGGTTGAAGCGTATCTAGTTGAACACCATCTGCATTCTCTAGGTCAAGAAGACCATTTGCGAGCGCACCACCCGAGAATAGTACTGAAGTAATCGCAACACTTATCGCTAACTTGTTCATAATTTGTTTCCTTCAATTTGTATCCATTGAACAATTACTATCTAGGTATAACTCGCTGCTACAAGCTTCGTTATACTGCTTCATACGTTTACCGCTGCGTATGTGTTTCTAATGCCTGGGATGCCAGACAAACCAAATTTGGGTCAATTGACGTTAAAGTCTCTGTTCATGTGATTGATGATCACTATGCCCTCTCCTCCTGTCTGATTGACGTCGAAAGAGGCATTGGCAGAGTCATAAATCGCTGCCACATTGCCATCGCCCGTTTGGGAGATGCTCCACTCACTTGAGCCATTCGCTTCGCCAACACAGCGAGTTCTATGGAGTTCACACTGTTTTAGGATGGCAACATTGTTGTTGCCTTCTTGACTCACGTACCCAGTGTGCCCTTCGCCCCACTGCTCGATATAAGCTAGGTTATTGGTCGAGGCCTGATTGCTACTGCCTTGATTCACTATGGCGGTGTTTTCCACCCCTTTTTGGCGAATATAAGCTCGATTGGCGATGGTATTGGTTTGCGACACCTGCGCTGCGTTCCCACTGCCCACCTGACGGACGATAACCGAACCATAACGAGCCCCATTAAGTTGCACGTCGCTGTAGTTGCCTGAATCCAATTCTCCAGCGAGAGATTTAAGCGCCTCTACGTCAGCAATGATGGATTCACCTGAGTCGCCAAACTCCCCTAGCCCCAAATCACCAACATCAAAACGTGGTTGATGAGCAGCACCTACTCCGAAACTCACCATAGTGACTGCAAACGTTAAAGCAGAGGTTGTCATGTATTTACCTGAGTGTAATTTCATCGTCCTGACCTGCTGTCTCTTCTCGTTTGAACCTGTAAAAAGTATCGATGAGCGCTCCATTTGCCTCAATAAACTTTAATAAGAAATGAAACTAAACTTTTACAATATTTTTTAATTAAAAGCTCACCCCAACCTAATTCAATACTATGATTTTTATTTAACCCTACTAAACCAAAGAACCAGAAAATAAATTTAAATACAATAAAAACAATTATTAACGATTACAACCTCGCACTCCCAACTCTCTCTCACAATTGAGAATCAACATAGAACCTCCATTTGAGCCTATAAACAAAGTATGGATATTGAGCCAAAATCAATAGCAGTAGATAAGGGTGAACTAAAGGAAGGAAGATGGTGTTCATGGGGTTGAGAGCAAGGTTTTTCGCAGTCGCCGTCTGCGCAGTTGTCGCTTTTACCGAGGCAAGCTTTGCGGCAACCAAAAGTACGGGTGTCGAGGAGAGTAAGCCACTCGAAAACGGTCCAGCATTGGAAGATAAAAGTGCTCCAGCCTTTCACGACTTTACTGAAGTTGGTGGTTTGATCATTGATAGAACAATGACTCGTCTCGGCGAAGATTTCTACGATGCATTTACACTCAAAATGAATGAGAAATACGACAGCTTGAGCGAAAACCTAACCGTCAAAGAGAGAGCAACAGCACTCTCGGGCAGCATCATTTCGGTCACCCACCGCAACAAGATCATCTATAGAACCGCACTTTCGCCGGGCAGACGTCAAGCGGAAGAAAAAGCAGACCAAGCGCTTAGAAGTGTTAGCGCCCATATAATCCGTTGGGAAGCCGAACGCCTATTCCAAGACACGTTCGACCTCGACCACGATGAAATATAAAGAGGCAAGGATGAAAACTGTTAAACCTTACATAACAGCAAGTATCGGGTTGATTCTTATGGTTGGAAGCGTCTCCGCAACCGAGCTCACCTACAAACCGGTCAACCCAAGCTTTGGTGGTAATGCCCTAAACTCAACTCATCTCTTTGGCGTTGCCAATGCGATTAACGACTTTAAGGGGCCAGACAATAGTTCTCCATTTGAACAAGAAAGTGCGTTAGATCGCCTCGCTTCAAGCTTAGAATCACGCTTAATAAGCCAGTTACTCGCAGACGTGGGGAACGGGAATACCGGGCAACTAGAAACCGACGACTTTTTCTTGAATATCATCGATACCGACGGTGTGCTAACTGTGCAGATCGTCGATAAGATTTCCGGTGAATCGACAGAGATACAAGTCTCCGGGCTCAACCCTGACCTATAAGGAGCAAGTAATGAAAGCACTACTATTGAGCTTGAGCCTAATGGTCTTATCTGGATGCACTACCAGCTTAGCTATTCCAGAACCCGACAGAAATCCAACGTTGATGCCTCGGGGCGCAACCTATCTCGATTTGGTCGCTTTACCTCGGCCTAAAGGTAGAATTTTAGTCTCGGTTTATGACTTTAGAGATCAAACGGGGCAATACAAGCCATCACCCAACAGTAATTTCTCTACTGCCGTACCTCAAGGCGGAACAGCGTTGTTAACCAATTCGTTACTTGATTCAAATTGGTTTGTTCCGTTAGAACGTGAAGGGTTACAAAACTTACTGACAGAGCGCAAAATCATCCGCGCCGCCCAAAAGAAAGATAAGCATACAACCAACCATGGGGATGATTTGTCGTCACTAAGTTCTGCCAATATAGTGATTGAAGGCGGTATCGTGGCCTACGACTCAAATATACGTACGGGAGGCGTAGGAGCAAGATATTTGGGCGTAGGTACATCTGGGCAGTATCGTACCGACCAAGTCACGGTAAACCTAAGGGCGGTCGATGTCCGAAGCGGTAAGATACTGCTTAGCATAACCACCAGCAAAACCATCTACTCCCACGAGTTAACCGCAGGTGCGTTCCGATTTATAGAATATAAAGAATTGCTTGAAGCTGAATTGGGATACACCCATAACGAGCCCGTGAATATCGCAATGATGTCCGCCATCGATGCTGCTGTGATTCACTTGGTGGTCAAAGGGATTGAAGTCGGCTTGTGGCGTCCACAACTTAAAGATTATCTGAGCAATCCAATTTTCCAGCGTTACTCACAGCAAAAGCAGCAGATCTTATAGATGCAACGCCCCAGGTATTGTTCTTTCAAGATAGTTTGTTCAGAAAATGCCAGCTAACGATAGCTGGCATTTTTGTGCCTTTAAGTGCCCTTAAAACAAGTTTGATAAGGGTTAAATTAAAAGTAGAGGACATAAAAACAGAGGGCGCATCATGCGCCCTCTACTAGGATGGTACTTGCTATCAACTTAGGCGCGCTCAATAAACTCTTCGCTGCCAATATTCTCTTTCACCCACAGTAGTGCTTGCAGGCGATTTTTCACTTTGATCTTCTTAAACGCATTATGTAGATGAGTTTTTACGGTGTTTTCACTCACAAACAGTGCGTCGGCAATTTCTATATTTGATGCGCCCTCACCAAGCATTTTAATGATCTGTTGCTCACGCTTGGTCAAGACGGCGTAATCTGAAGTGGTGCTCGAACCTTGTCGGTTACGGTAAAACTTAATGTATTCATGAGTCAGCTTGCGGCTCAGCCACAGCTCGCCCTCTAAAATAGCGTCTATCCCTTGAATAAGCGTCTCTAACGAATCCGTGGCATAAAATACGCCCACTAAATTACGCCATTTGAGCACTTCCTTGCAGTGAACCTCACTTTGGCAGTTGAGAAGAACTTCTTTCACATCAGGGAAAAACTGTGAACGAAATTCATAATAAGTGTCGATGGTTTCTCCTTTGCAGGAGGATAAATCAATAAGCACTATCTCAGGCAGCGCATCCGCCGAGTAGTAGCGAGACTCCACCAATTTATCGGGTGAAACGAGTTTAATCGTTAAGTGTGTTTCCTTTTCAATCGACTCTTTTAGCAGCATAGACTGAAGACTATTATCAGCTAAAAGTACAGCACGAACATTGGATGAGGTATCCAGATTCATTGCAAACTCCTTGTCGTCCAACTGAAGACCTAGATAGCATTGCCTCGTTAATTAAGAAGGTCAACCGGGTGAAATCGATTGCATTTTCGCCAAACCACTCTGTAAATGATAATTTTATAAGTTATCAATCGCTTAACTAGGCTTTCTTAGAAATGAGAATTTCACTCTTATGGTGCAATTCTTAAGGATAAGAAAAGGGGCGCATTGCACCCCTTGGAATAGATGTCTCACTAATTGGTACGATCAGTGAACTGGAGTCTCAGTTTTTGCCTACATCCACCAAAGGTCATAGAGCTAATTGATAGTAAGACAAGAACTCTAATCGACGAAGAAGATATCAAGGTAATAACAGGCACTTACCTATTCGATATGGATGACGTGTTGTACCTAGTAGAGATCAGACGACTACCGGGTAAGAAGCTGGTAGTCGTGACAGAGAACCACACTTTCGAAGCACTTGAGAGTGACATTAAAGTCTATGGCCGTGTGGCTATAGAGATGAGCAAACGATAAGTAACTGGATGAATACTCAGTTTATTCGCATAGCGTGCGTTTGATATTATACCTCTGGATCAAAACTCAAATAATCAGACGGTTAGGAAGGAATCAATACTATGAATTCTACACTAGACGATCACGGCCAACCTGTCATTTCCAATTTCAGCCGTAAGCGTAATCAAGACAAAGCACTTCAATCCCTAGCTGGCATTTTGCAAGGGGTCACGGCTGACCAAAAACTAAATGAAGTTGAGGTTTTATTCTTGGATGCTTGGCTAAAGTCAGGCGAAGAATACAAAGATGATGGTGATTTCCTTGATGTAATGGACATTATCGAGGAAGCACTGGAAGACGGCATCATAGAACAACACGAACTAGCAGAAATCCAATCAGTATTATCGGATGTGGTTGAGTATCGAGAGCAATCTGGTGATGTGGATGCACTCACTAACAAGCTGCTTGGATTCCTACAGGGCATCACTTCCGATGACGTAATCAACGATAAAGAAATCCAAGCGCTTATCGATCTGCTTGGTGAGTCGGAAGAACTTTGCCAAGTCTGGCCTGCTAATGTGATCATCTCTCGTTTGGAAGCAATCTTGGAAGATGGCATCGTGGATGATGAAGAACGAGCCGAACTGCTATCCATGCTGAAATCTATCTGCGGCCAAGGCTTCCTTGATACTGGCAGCGCTGAGTGTTTCGCCACTGACTTCTTTGGTGAACAAATCGACTTAGACGGTATCGAAGGTAAGGCAATTTGCTTCACTGGCAAATTCCTGTCTGGCAACCGCAAATCAGTGGAAGCTGCAGCTAAAGAGAAAGGTGCGATTGTTCGCAGTGACGTGGTGAAAGCTCTGGACTACTTGGTCATCGGTTCACTCGCTAGCCGTGATTGGAAGTTCAGCAGCCATGGCCGCAAGATTGAAGCTGCGATCCGCAACAAGCAAAATGGCGTCGCTACCAGTATCTTGACCGAAGAAACTTGGGCAGAGTTCATTAGCTAATGTCAGTCCGCAACACCAAAGACGGCAGCAATAAACCTTGGTTTTGCGAGTGCTACTCGCAAAGCTCACCAGCATTGTTTTATTCGAAATGCACGGCGATGTGCAAAGAATGGAAAGTAGTAAGAAGTAATGAACCCCAATGAGTAAACCACCGAGATTTATGATACTGGCGACAATAGTCACTGGTATCTGGAAGTAACGAGGAAACAAAAACGAATGAAGAAATATTTGCCAATCTACGATAGAGAGTGGGCTAAACGACGCACTGCCTCGAAAAGAAATAGAATACGCAAGAAGCGCTCAATATTCGACGGCAAAAGTTCAATCGTAGTAAATGGCAAAACACTGCAAACACTTTTTAACAAGCCAATCTATGAAGTACCTCGTATACTGGATATTTCTGGTGGTCAATTGACCAATGAACTCAAAACCTTCTTTGATGGCTTAGAAGAACTGTGCGAGAAGTTCGATCGTATCTACCTAACTTTCAAGAAAACGGAAGTAGCTCGATACCCTATGTACTTAATCATAGTTGCGATTCAAGAGAAGTATGGGACCAAAATATCTGTCATGTGGTCAGATTCACCTGGCATTAACTACCAGATCAGCACGACAGGTTTTTATCTCGCCTCTCACAAGCGACGAGAGATGATGCGTAATAGCAATATTGGTCAGATTCCCGTGATTAGTGGTAGTAATCAAGAGTTTGGTGATCTAGCTGATGACCTAGTAGATGCGATTAGTGATAAATACTACGATGGCAGTATGCCATCAGAAGTAGAGTTTAAGATTTCACAGGCAATTATCGAAACGGTAGAAAATGTGGGTCGCCACGCCTACCCTCATGTAAATGACAATCACGATAAGAAATGGTGGCTCATATGTTCGATAGGTGATACTGACTATGATGATGGCAAACATATGTTTTTGGCTATCTACGATACAGGCCGTGGTATTCCAATGTCATTTGAGGACAGCCATGTGTTCCAACACAGGGTTAAATCGCACTACCCTGAAGAGTACAACCGCCTGATTCAAGGTAGTGAAGCGACAGATAACAAAAAAAATGTGGTTCGAGCATTACTGCGAACAGCAAAATCTATTTTTAAACCACTAAGGGAAACCATTGGCGATTCTGGTATGATTTACGCCTCAATGATGCATGAAGTTACTAGAATTGATGATCAGAACCACGGACAAGGTAGTATATCAATCAAGGATGTAGTAACAGATGATCCAGGTAGTCATTTGATCATCACAAGTGACAAAGGCTGGTATCAATACGATAAAGGTGCAAAGAACGAAGATGGAATGGATGACGAACATTCGCTAAGAGAACTAGCGAACTCTATGCCAGGCACATTTATCCAATGGAGTATTAAATTACATGACTTCGACTAAAACTATAGTAGTTACAAAAGACTTCCACCCCAGACCCAAAGGCCGGTACATACAGGACGCACCTGGTTGTGATCTTACATCCGGCGAAGCCTTTAGAAACATGTTGGTGAAGGAACTAAAGAAACATGATTCTGTAGTTGTAGACCTAACAGGTTACAACAGATACGGACGATCATTTCTAGATGAAGCCTTCGGAGGGCTGATCTCTAGAAACGGTTTTACCAAAAAACAATTGGATCAGAAGCTAACTGTGAAACATGATGACCTAGATGCTGTAGTTTTGGTCATTGAAGAGCGTATCACTTCTGCAGAGGCCAGACGTAAAAAATAATGGCTAGTTGGTTTACTTTTGAATGGGTATTTGTCAGCTGGCTCATCACGCTCTTTATCCACCATCGAAACATAAAAAGAGGAGCGATCTCTGACAACGTAGACGAGTTGAAAGAGCTCATATCTGACTTAAACAGCTTCGATTGGTTGGATCCCGATGACCACGCACTATTCAATGAAGAGCGATACAATTCGCTGCTTAACAGAATCTTGTGGAAAACTCGCCAGCTCAATGAATTAGCACACTGTGAGTTACTAGCAGAAGCTGAACTAAATATGCTCTATTCATTTGAAATAGACGAGTTAACAGCTTTAGACCACAAGTGTAATGACTGGTGCACCCTCCGCTTCAAGTTACAAGAGAAGTGTAGCAACCTCATCGAACTAATCGACAAAAACTACTTTGATCAAGTTCTGTCGAGAAAGCCATTCAATTTCTGGCTTGAACGTCACACCATAGGTGGGGTGATTTGTGGCTTTGCTATTGTATATTTCTTTATCGAAATCATGAGCTTCTTCTTCTCTTAACATGTCAGTAAGAAACACCAAAGACGGCAGCAAAAAAACCTTAGCTTTGCGAGTGCTACCCGCAAGGCCTAACAGGTAAACGAGTTCGCAAGCGCTTCGCTACCAAAAGCGAGGCAACGGCTTACGAACGCTATGTGATGAAAGAGGTGGATGACAAGCCAAGGTTACGCGAAAAACCGGATCACCGTAGGCTCAGCCAGATTATTGAGCTGTGGTTTAACCTCTACAGAAGCACGTCGATCAATGGTGAGGATGTAAGGGGCGTTTTACTCACGTCGTTGAAGCACTAGGCAACCCAATTGCCACCCACTTAACCGCCAACCAATGGGCAACGTTCCGAGCAAAACGCTTAATCTGGCGAGATTAATTTCAACCGAAATATCGGCAGAGGTGACAGAGCCGCTGGACTAGCCGCAGTGAACTTTGAACTAAGCCGCATGAAAGGGATGTTCAACAAGCTGATTGAACTTGGAGAGTGGACGCACCTAAATCCATTGGACTCTTTAAAGCAGTTGAAGAAAAGTGAGACCGAGATGGGCTTTCTCACATTAGAGCAAGTGGAAGAACTACTCACCCATCTAGGAGACAATAAACGTCACCTTGACATGATCAACATTGTAAAGCTTTGCCTTGCCACTGGCGCCCGTTGGAGTGAAGCCGAAACACTTTGCGGTGCGCAGCTTTCAAAGTGCAAGGTAGCGTACATCAATACCAAGACAGGTAAGGACCGTTCAGTTCCTATCGACCAAGAGCTGTATGAGCAGATCTACAAACCAACGTCAGGCCCACTGTTCAAGCCTTGCTATAAGAACTTCGTTTACCAAGTAAAGCGCAAGCTGAAGATGGAAATACCAACAGGCCAAGCCTCTCATATTCTACGCCACACGTTCGCCAGCCACTTCATCGCCACTAACCAAGTATCGCCACAAAAAAAGCCGCACAAGGCGGCTTTAAATTATTGTTTCTAATGGTTTAACTAAACCATCAAGACCTTAGTGAACAGGTGTTTCGGTCTTTGCATAGAACTGGCCGAAATGCTCTTCAAGCACTTCAGGTGTTAGCTTACCTTCAGCTTCCAGTTGCTTCAGTTTTGCAACCACCGCTTTTTGCTCTTCAAGTGAAGGCAACTTAACTTCAGGCTCCTCGCCCATTTGCTGGCTCATTTGCTCCAGCTCTTTTTCAAAATCACTCATAACGAATTTCCATTTTTGTAGCTGGGCAAATTCTACCTAATCTAGGCTAGAGTTTAAAGCCACCTACCATAGCATCAAGGCGACGAGACAACTCTTGTAGCTCAGCACTTGCTTCTGCCAGCTCTTGAGCTGTGTTAGTGGTCAGTTCGTTAATGCTGTTGATCTCTTCAATGTTCTCATTGATGGTGTGTACCACTGTCGACTGCTCTTCGGTCGCGGTGGCGACTTGGGTATTGCGATCAGAGATATCGGCAATTTGCTCAGAGATCTGCCCTAAAACATTCACTGCTTGGTCGGTTGAGATCACACCTTCGTTGGTAACTTCTTGACCCGCTTCCATTGCAGATACTGCATTTTGTGCATCGCCTTGAAGCTGATTGATCATCTTCTGGATCTCTTCCGTCGAGTCTGCCGTGCGGCTCGCTAGGTTACGCACCTCATCGGCAACCACGGCAAAACCACGACCTTGCTCACCCGCACGTGCCGCTTCAATCGCTGCATTTAGTGCCAGCAGGTTAGTTTGGTCAGAGATATCACGGATCACGTCGAGGATAGAGCCAATTTCTTGGGTCGTGCCCGCCAACTTCTGAACCACGCCGCCAATGTGTTCGATATCAGAGGCCAATCGACTGATTGCGTCTTTGGCTTTAAAGACCACATCACGACCTTCACCCGTGCTTGACTCAGCGCCACCTGCCGTTTCGGCAGCAGTAGCCGCATTAGTTGCAATTTCGCTGATGGTTGCCCCCATTTCATTAATCGCCGTCACCACTTGGATGGTTTGGTCACGCTGGTTTTGGCTGTTGTTGTGAGTCGTATTCGACTTATCTGCCACGCCTTGCGCTGCGGTTTGCAGTGCTTGGCTAGTTTCAGCAACTTCTTTAACCGAGTGATGGATCTTTTCGATAAATCCGTTGAAACCTTGGGAAAGCGTTGCGAGCTCATCTTTACCCGTCACTTCGATACGTTGTGACAAGTCGCCATCTCCTTCACCAAGTTGAAGGAAGCGCTCAGAAATCGCTTGGATCGGCTTAGTAATACTTGATGCCAAGAACAGGCCAAACATAATGAATAAGCCTGCAATCACGACTGTGGTAATTAACATGGTGCGTGCAGAAGCGTTCAGATCAGCAAAGACTTCACTCACTGGAACCTGTGCCACGATAAACCAATCCATCGATGGAACGTATTGGCTGGCAACAAACAGCTCTTGGCCGTTTGATTCTAAGCGCACTAAGTTGAATTGATTTTTATTAGTTAGTGGTGAGGTATCACCCGTGTAAATCTGGTTTAGACTTAGCTTGCGCTTGTCGGCGTGTTTATGGATTTGCACATCACCCTGCGCATTGGCTAGGTAGATGTAACCCGTTTTCTCAATTTGGAAACCGTTTAGCAATGAAACCATATCATCCAAAGTTTTAGACAAACCAGACATCGCCATTCCACTGACTTGCTGGTAGTTGGCAAACATCTTGGCTTCACCATTCTCTTCTTGGAATACACTGACACTGGTTGGTTGACCAGATGCAGTGAAGCCAAAGAACCAGCCGTCTTGCTGCTGATTCAGCTCACGAAGGAAACCTTTCTGGTTCCAGTAATAGGCCGTTTGACGGTTGGCGACTGATGCGTCATTCAATTTGTATTGGTCACGAACAATATTAAGTTGTTCAACAAGCATCTTTTCAGCCGCTGGCTCACGGTCAGTGGTACGGATGACTTCATGAATAAACTTGTTGCTCGCCAACTGCTCTGCAGCAGACAGCATTTGGGACACTTCCTTATCCACCTGCTCTTTGATCAAGTTCATCATCGATGGTAGCTCGATATCAACCAATCGATGTTCAAGCAGATCACGAGACTGACTGTTGGCCATGAAGCCAACCAGACAAGTCGAAGCTAATACCGCAACGGTAATCCCAACGACAATTTTGCGTTTTATTGAAAGGTTTCCAAACATATATTCGCCTTCAAAAAGGTGGTGGCTGTACGCCAAAGAAAAGATTTGAAACAAATGGTTACTTGTTATCGACTAATTATAAACGAGCTTTAACAATAATTTTAGATAGCCCCCACAAAGCAAACGATTAACCAAATTAATTATTAGTTACGATTTAAAAATACTCCCAATGATCAGTGGGTTAAATGATGGATAAAACGGAACTTTTTCCCCTGTTTTCAATCGAAAACTGTTGGATTTGGCCTGTAACGACCCAACTTATAGGCTACTCAGACAGTTTTGACATTCATGGCGATGGAGCAATCAAGATGCATTCAAGCTCATTTCAGCAATTACAAGCCTACCTAAACTCACAAATTATTGGGCAACAGGAATTAGTAAAACAGTTACTGGTTGCCTTGCTGGCGGACGGACATATTCTTGTAGAAGGGCCTCCTGGGCTCGCGAAGACTCGCGCCGTAAAATCATTGGCAGACTGCATTGAAGGCGACTTTCACCGTATTCAATTCACGCCAGATCTTCTGCCGGCTGATCTCACCGGAACGGATATTTTTCGCCCAGAAACTGGCGGGTTCACCTTTCAAGCTGGCCCAATATTCAACTCATTAATTCTTGCCGATGAGATCAACCGAGCACCCGCTAAGGTGCAAGCGGCCATGCTCGAAGCCATGGCTGAGAAGCAGATCACCGCTGGCCGTGAAACCTATAAGTTGCCTGAACTCTTCTTAGTGATGGCCACTCAAAACCCAATTGAGCAAGAAGGCACCTATCCACTACCTGAAGCACAGCTCGACCGTTTCTTGCTGCACTTGGAAGTAGATTATCCGGATGCCGACAGTGAACTTGCCATCTTACGACTCAATCGTGGCGAGGCGATGGGTACGGAGCAAGTGACCAACGTGACTCTCAGTCAATCGCAAGTATTTGAAGCTCGCCAAGCTGCGCTTGCAACTCATATGGCAGGCAGTGTTGAGGCTTACATCGTACGACTGATTATGGCGACACGAGAACCTGAGCAATATGACCAAGAACTTGCCCAATGGTTAGACATGGGCGTAAGTCCTCGCGCTACGATTGCCCTGGACAGAGCAGCTCGTGCTCATGCTTGGTTATCGGGTCGTGATTTTGTCTCGCCAGAAGATGTGCACGCCATGGCCTACCCTGTGCTTCGCCACCGCTTGTTACTTAGTTACCCAGCACAAGCGCAAGGCATCCAAGCTAACCAAGTCATCGATAAACTGCTCAGTCTAGTAGGAAGCGCATAAGGAACTGTTATGGCTAACCAACTTCCATACGCCAGTAATGGTGTGGAACTTAGCCTTGCGGAACTGTTGGAATACAAAAATCACACCCAAAAATGGCTGCCGCCAAAGAAAAGTCTTTGGTCTCAATTAAATGGCAGTCATTTCAGTGCTCAGCTTGGTCGAGGTATGAATTTCTCTGAAGTTCGCCAATATCAGGCTGGGGATGATGTCCGCAGTATCGACTGGCGAGTGACCGCCCGCACTGGGAAAACTCATACAAAGCTGTTTACCGAAGAGCGTGAACAGCCCGTATTTTTGTATCTTGATCTTAGCAGCAGTATGCGCTTCGGCTCGACGTTGCTACTCAAATCGGTTCAAACTGCACACCTTGCAGCCTTGATCGCTTGGATCACGACCGATAGCCAAGATCGTATCGGCGCACTGATTGATACTGGTCATCACCAGATCGAGCTCAAGCCTACCGCACGTGCCAAAGGTACGCTCTACCTGCTGGAACAACTGGTACAGACGCACAACCAAGCCCTGCTTGATGATCAACAGAGCCAGCCGTTTGATCGCAGCTTATCGACCCTACAACGTTTGTGCCCCAAAGGGAGCGACATTATTCTGGTCAGTGATTTTCAACGTCTTGAAACTCATCATCAGCCAATTATTCGTCAGCTTAACCAGCACAATCGAATGCGAGCAGTACAGCTGTTTGACCCGCTTGAAAAAGGCCACACCCAGTTCAAAGGGCAAGCACAGGTGACAGATGGTCGAAGCAGCCAATGGTTCTCATTTGGCAATAAAAAATCCAAGCAGCTTTTTGACCAGCATTGGAATCAATCCACCCATGCTATTCGCCAAATCACTCGCGAGCTAGGTATCCCTTTGCATTTGGTATCAAGTGGCCAACCGCTACTGGACCAACTGGCTGAACTTCATAAACAGGAGATCTATCGTGGCTAATCCAAACTTAGATCTCGCACCGTTACATCTGCCACCAGAGCCGGGCTTTTGGCCTCTAGCGTGGGGCTGGTGGGCCGCTTTGTTGTTCGTGGTTGTGGTACTCACATTCCTACTATGGATGTTTAAAAAACGTCAACGTATCAACGCCACCAAAAAGTTGGCATTAGAGCATTTAAATGGTGCCACTAGCGCCGAACAGGTAATGCAACTCCTCAAACAAGCGGCGTTTGGTTACGTTGAAAGACAAACGATCGCCGGGCTAAGTGGTGACAATTGGTATCAATGGCTAGATGCCCAGATAAAGACACCGCTTTTCGCACCCAATGCTGAAAAGTGGAACCGCATGCTTTATCAAGGTGAGGCCTTCGATGCTCAATTAAAGCAAGATGCCCAACAGTGGCTCACTCAAGCTTTGCCGTTGAAAGCTGAAACGAACAAGAGGGCGAGCGATGTTTAGTTTTGTTTGGTGGTGGGCATTTGTCTTCCTTCCACTGCCGTTTATCATTTTGCGCTTTACGCCTGCTCACGAAAGTCACCAGGTGGTGCGTCTTCCTTTTATCCCAAAAGGTGCAGGCAATATTCAAGTTAGCCAAACCAGCGTGAAGGCACTCGCTTTATTTGCGTGGCTTTGCGCCGTCACCGCATTAGCAAGGCCTGTATGGCTGGGTGATCCCGTCAGTTACCACCCGAAACATCGTGACCTGATGCTCGTGGTCGATTTGTCTTATTCCATGAGCCAAGAGGATATGAAGCTCAATGGTGACTATATCGATAGGCTAACTGCGGTAAAGCAAGTACTAAGCGATTTTATTGAGCTGCGCCAAGGTGACCGAGTTGGCTTGGTGCTTTTTGCAGACCATGCCTATTTGCAAACGCCTCTAACACTTGATCGCTCAACCGTCATCGCCCAACTGCAAAGAACGGTACTAAAACTTATAGGCACCAATACCGCTATAGGTGAAGGCATTGGCCTGGCGACCAAGACTTTCGTTGATAGTGATGCACCGCAAAGAGTGATGGTATTGCTGAGCGACGGCAGTAATACCGCTGGGGTCATTGACCCAATTGAAGCGGCGCAAATTGCCAAAAAATATAACGCCACGATTTACACCGTGGGAGTGGGCGCAGGCGAAATGGTGGTCAGTGATTTTCTGTTCGAGCGCAAAGTCAATACCGCTCACGACCTAGATGAAGAGACCCTGAAACAAATCGCCTCCATTACGGGTGGTCAATATTTCCGAGCCCGTGATGCCAAGGAATTACAAAATATCTACCAAACCATTGATGAGTTAGAACCCGTGACAGGGGCGACTCAAACATGGCGACCGCAAACGGAATGGTTTGGCGTGCCATTGGCGCTCTATCTGGTTTCGAGCCTAGTGTTGGTTTGGTTGAGGAGACAAAATGGCTGATTTTGAGTTCATTTATCCAATGGCTTTACTGGGCCTAATACCGGTGATTGCCATGTTCTTGTTATGGCGACATAAGCCCGCTCAATCGGGCTTAATTGCTGCGCACATTCGAGTGCATTTAGACAAAGTCACCCCGACTAAAATGCACCATCGTTACTTATTAATGCTCGGCTGGATTATCGGCGTTATTGGACTGGCTGGACCAAGTTTTGGCCATGTGCAACGTCCTGCTTTTAAAGTCGAACAAGCCCGTGTGTTGGTGATGGATATGTCACGATCACTGTATGCGCAAGATGTTAAGCCAAACCGACTCAGTCAATTAAAGTTCAAGGCGTTAGACCTTCTGCCAAGTCTGAGTGAAGGCAGCACTGGACTTGTGGCCTATGCTGGTGACGCCTACACATTGAGCCCATTAACGTCTGATAGCGAAACCTTGGCGAATCTAATTAAAAACCTGAGCCCAGAGATCATGCCATTTCAAGGTGGTAACCTGTTGGCTGGTGTCACCGAAGCTATCCAGCTGATGCAAGATGCTGACTATCAACAAGGGGAAATCATCATTTTTGCTGACGACGTTTCTGAGCAAGATGTCGAAGCGTTGCAATCGCTGGGCTCTCAGTGGCAAATATCCGTTTTGGCGCTTGGAAGCACCCACGGCTCACCAGTGAAACTGCCTGATGGTAGTCTGCTTAAGAACAATGCAGGTGTCACTGTCGTAGCCAAAACTAACTTCCAAGGACTCAAACAAATAGCTCAGCAATCTGGTGGAACCTATACGGCACTGACTAAAGATAACCAAGACATTGAACGTTTGAGTCAGCGTCAGGGGTTACTCGCTAAACAAGCGCAATCAACGAATCAAGAAAGCGTAGAACAGCGTTTAAACCATGGTTATTGGTTGCTGCCACTGTTGGTGCTATCTGCCCTACCACTGTTTCGCAAGGGATGGATTTTTGCCTTCGTACTCGCAATGCCAATGCTTACTCCAAAACAAGCGGTTGCAAACCCGTTTGAAAATGCTGATCAACAGGCGCACCAGCACTATCAAATACAGCAGTACCAACAGGCAGCGGAGCAATTTAAAGACAAACGCTGGCAAGCGGCGGCGCTTTATCAAGCGGGAGATTACGACAGCGCAGCCCAATTGCTACAAGGTTTTGACGATGAGCAATCACGTTACAATCGAGCCAACGCACTTGCACAAGCTGGTAAGTTAGAACAAGCCAAGCAGGGCTATGAAAGCCTGCTAGCAGATAACCCAGCGCACAAAGATGCTCAGCACAATCTTGCTATCGTAGAAGATGCGCTCAAGCAACAGCAACAGCAACAGCAACAGCAACAGCAACAGCAACAGCAACAGCAACAGCAACAGCAGGATGATGCTGCTTCTGACTCTGAGCAACAACAAAACTCAGAAAATTCATCGGAAGAAAATCAGCAAGGTCAGCAAGGTCAGCAAGGTCAGCAAGGTCAGCAAGGTCAGCAAGGTCAGCAAGACGATGCCGAATCTGCACAGTTAGCGCAAGACAAAAATCAGACCGAACAAGCCGATTCACCTGCATCCCAGCAGACCTCAGCCAAAGCAACGGAGTCAGAGGCTGCAAAGCCTGAGGGTTCTGATAACGCTGATGGTGTTATGGCTAGCACCCAAACCAATGCCACCGAAGCAGATCCTGAAATGCGCAAGCTTGAACAAATCCAAGCGCAAGGTGACCCTGCTTACCTGCTCAAAGCACAAATGTTGCTGCAAGCTCAGCAAAAACAACAACCGAATAAAGCGAACAAATCATGGTAAAGAATCGAACCTTACACCTTCTCTTTACGGCGCTCATTTTCGCCCTTGGTCTGTTGAATATCACTCAAGCGATGGCAACCCCAGTGGCCACAGCGAGTGTTTCTAAGACCAAACTAAATAAAGATGAGATCTTTCAGCTTAAAGTCACGGTGAATACTCGTGTCGATAGCGCTGCGCTAGACTTAACAGCCTTGGAAGAGGATTTTGCTTTAACAAGGCCGAGCTTTGGCAGCTATCAAAACAGCATTAATGGCCGTACTTCTATCCGCAGTGAATGGAGCATCGCTCTCGCCCCGAAACGTTTAGGCGTAATCACTATCCCTGAATTTGATATCGGTGGAGCGAAAACCAAAGCCATTGCATTGCAAGTATCCCAAGAGGCTAATGCCATCACACAAGATGACTTAGTTGAGTATTATGCAGAGGTGACTAAGCCATCCTTATATCTAGGTGAGCAAACCGAACTGACCACTAAGCTTATTATCAAAACCGATCCTCGCCGGCTGCAAAATAGTGAACTGAAAGCACCTCACGCCCAAGGGCTTACCGTGCACCCAGAGTCTGAAGCCAACCAATACCAAACAGTGATCGATGGCATGGAGGCGACGGTAGTCGAGCAAGTCTTTACGGTTAGAGCCGATAGTGTTGGTGACCACTTACTTTACCCTCCGCAATTGACAGGGGCGATAGTCGAACGCAACCGCTACGGCAGTACCCGACTGATCCAAATTGACAAAGCGGCAAGCCCAGTGACCGTTACAGTTAAGGACAAACCCGCTGACTATACCGATGTTTGGCTACCCACCGATTCGCTAACGATGACCCAGCTTTGGCAAGATGAGTCTGGCCACCAAATCTCCAGCGATGCGGTAACCGTTGACGTTGGGGCGGTACTCACTCGTACCATTCAAGTCACTGCTAATAATATTGCTCAAGAACAAATGCCCGCTGTAAATATCGAGTATCCAGCAGCTTTTCGTCTGTATCCTGAAGCACCTCAGTTTCATAACGATAGTGGCAAAACAGTCATGACCATCAAAACAGTGGTCATCGCCAACCAAGCGGGAGAGTGGACATTACCATCAGCCTCTATCCCTTGGTGGGATACGGTCAATGAGCAAAGACAAAGTGCTCAAGTTGCACCACTTAACGTCACCGTAAAGCAAGGCGAGCCAACTTCACTACCGCTAAGCGAAAACAATGATGCGCCTACCACGCCACCACAAGTAATCACGACTAATGATCCGGGGGCTTGGCCTTATTTGACTGCGTTATTTGCTATGGCTTGGCTAATCAGCACCTTTGCATGGCTGAAAGCTCGCAATAAGCCTGTACAAGAACATTCACCAGTCAAAAATAACGCAGAATCTAACGGCAGTGTTGAGACGCTTATCGAAGCAATCAATAACAAAGATGGCGTGCGCTTCAACCATCACTACCAAATCTGGCGACTCCAATCTCAAGGCATAAAACAAGACACAGAACTGGAAAAACTAGTAGAGCACTTCATGGCCAGCCTATATCAAAGCACAAAGTCCAATTACGACCCTCTACCATTAATTCACAAGCTAAAGGCAATAGACAAACAAGCAAAAACCAAAAACTCACCACCCACCCTGCCTAAGCTATAACAATAAAAAAGGGGGCGAAGCCCAGCTCCTCCCCCTTTACCGTTTACCGATTGCCCTTTTCCGATTGCCCTTTTCCCGACGAACTACCCTATCGCCTCATTCAATATCCGCTTAGCCGATTCCAACGTTATCGCCTGACGCTCACCCATTTGCACCTGCCCATGATTTTCTAACTGAGCAAGAACATCGCGAACCGCCTGTTCTTTTGTACCTTGGTAATCTATCAACTGAGTATCAACACCCAGTACGTTGTAGAAATCTTCAATCGCATCGATGGTATTTTCTGCAAGTTCTGAAGACTCATCTAAACCAAATACGTTTGCACCCATCTGTTCAAGCTTGTCACGCTTAGTATCGATTTGATCTCGAAGTAGCGAAGGTTGGATTATCGCAAGAGAACGTGCATGGTCCACGCCATACAGCGCCGTCAGCTCATGCCCAATGCCATGCGTTGCCCAGTCATGAGGAACGCCACTTCCAATCAAGCCGTTAAGCGCTTGGTTTGCCGTCCACATCAAATTAGCACGCCATTCATCACTGTCGCGGCTTGCGTATCGCTCGCCTAGATCAAGCAAGTTGCGCAGCAGAGTCTCTGCATAGCCGTCTTGAACCATAGCTCCAACAGGGTAAGTTAAATACTGTTCACACACGTGAACCCAAGCATCCACAAGACCATTGAGCAACTGACGCTCTGGTAAGCTTTTCATCGTATCAGGGTCAAGTACGGCAAACTTTGGATGTACCGCTGGCGACAAGAAGGCCAGTTTGTCTTGCGTCGCTGCTTTAGTAATAACTGCGCCTGAATTTGACTCAGAACCAGTCGCTGGAAGAGTAAGCACAGCACCAATCGGCAGCGCATTAGTCACTCGATGTTTGCCAATCAAAATATCCCAGCCATCACCGTCATAACAGGCGGCACCAGCGACATACTTCGTACCATCGATGACTGAACCGCCACCGACAGCCAGTAAGAAGGTAACTTGCTCTTGTTTTGCCAGTGCAACCGCCTTATCCAGCGTTTCGACCGTTGGATTAGGTTCAATACCACTGAACTCTAGCCAATCACGTCCTTCGAGCGCTTTAGCTACCTGCTCGTAAACACCATTTTTCTTTATGGAGCCGCCTCCATACAACACCATAATTTTTCCATCTTTAGGCAGTGCTTGAGTTATTGCAGCGATCTGTCCTTGACCAAAGAAGAGTTGAGTCGGATTGGAATAGTTAAACTTCATGATATATCCCTAACAAGCGAATTGAGTGAGTGATGGTAACGCTTACAGAGACCTTGATACGTCTTAGCAATCACAGTTTTAACAAATGCAAGAGCCGAGACGGACGTCTCGGCTAAAGGATAGACAATATTAAGGGGTGAACAAATCCAATCTAGGGCGTGTTGACCTAGTTACTTGGCCACAATTCAGTGGTCACCGTGGTGCCTTCATCTCCTACAAACCACAGGTAGCGATCATTGATGTCTTGCAACGTCAGATTGTCCAAAACTGGTTGAGGATCATTCAAAGCTCCTGTTTCGTAGCCATAGTGCATCGAGCGAGCCAACCAAATAACTTGCTCCCACGGCGACTTTCTTGCCTCGGTTAGGTCTCTTAACACCTGCTTTTTCGCTTGGTCAAACTCTTGATAACTAAAGCCCTGCTTGGCTTTATCTTGAGTTGTTTTCAACACCTGTTTTGCTCTCGCTACGTCATCAATATCTAAGGTCAAGCTGATTGAAAGTGCAGCTAAATGGGTGCCATCTTCAATACCAAAACCTAACATTGGTGTGTAATCTAACCCAGCATCTTCTCGCAACGCTTGGCGATAGCGGCTTTCCAAGATGTGTTGCAACACGTTCACTTCTACCAACTGCTGAGCATTTCGTGGCTGCTGGTAAGTAAAGCTGTATTGGTACAGCTCGACATGGTCCTCTGAAGATGCCTCTGACTTTACATCTTTTATCGTTGGAGACAGACCAGCCACTTGTCCACTGTGGGACGTTTTAGGCAAGTACTCAATGGTTGCAATGTAATCGAGCAAATAAGGTTCAATTTCTGATGGAGACATATCCGCCACCAGCACCAAACCAAAATCATTTTGCTCTCTAAACATCCGCTGATACAAGTCAGTGACTTGCTCATAGGTCACCGCCTCTAACTGTTCAATACTCGCCCACTGGTAATAACTGTTCGGGGTATACATCGTTTGACGGCTTTGATCAAAAAACTGAGTACGAGGAGAGAGCAGTTCTCGCTTGGCATTATCTACCGCAAGTTCTTTTTCTAGGTCAAACTGCTTACGATCGACCTTCTGACCACTCGCCACGTTGTAAAGCGCCAAGAATGCTTCGCTTAACGAGCGATCGCTGGCCATCAGTTCCACACCGTGGATACCACTACCCAATATAGGCTGAATCGATATTTGCTTACCGGTTAAGAATCGATTGGCCGCAATGGCATCCAACTCACCTATCCCACTGCGTTGATACACACCAGAAATAAGTTGGCTGGCAGGGTTATCCTCGATGTTCATACCGACCAGCCCGCCTTTAGCGACATAACCACCGTATAAGCTATTTTCCGCCTGCTCAAACGGATAGAACCAAACCTTCACGCCATTATCTAGCAGCCAATAGTGAACACCAGATTTCAGAGTATTAGACTCGACAATGGCACCACTGCTTTGCGGGGATTTCAAGCCATCGACTTGTGCCGTCACTTCCACCTGAACACCTGCTGTTGCCAATGTCGCAGCAAACATTTGTTCTTGTTTCATTAGCCATTGACTATCGCCATCCACATATTTGGCATCTGGCGTTGCGAACACCATTTTATGTGGCTGCTGCGAAAGCCAAGCGGCAACCTGTTTGTTTACCTGCTTTAAGTCGGTGTGTTTGATGAAGTGACTAAGATTCTGGTGGTAGTCTTCTACCGACTGATAGGGATTGTCAGCCAACAAGCTATCCAGCCGGTAATTTGCAATCCAACTAGAGGTCACGTAAGTTTCATCTAAGTCTAAGCTATCACGGTTACTTTCTTGCTCGGCCATCACCAAATCAAATTCAGCTTGGCTAAAGCCAAAGTCTCGGATATTCGCAAGTTCTTTGGCTAAGAAGGTCTGCACACTTTCACGCTCAGCTTCGTTAAAATCCGCAAAAATCAAACCGTATTCTTGCTCATACACGCTAAACAGTTCAGCACCTAAATAATTGGCTTGAATATCTAGCTGATAGCTGCGTTCAGCAAGGCGTGTACTGATCAATTGATTAATCAGCTTATGGGTCAAATTCTGCTGCTGAGTCGACAGGTTAGCCGTGGTATAAGTGTCTAGGTGATGAAATAACCCGATGGACGATTGGTCCCCTTGAGGTGCTTTTAGTGCGACCGACTGAGTATCCCAAATCGCTGGAATCGGCGGCTCTTGAACTTCTGGAAGCTCTCGGCGTTGCCATGAGCCAAAATAGAGGTCAATTAACCCTGAGATGTTCTCGTCGATTTCTCCTACCACAATCAGTTCCGCATTATTTGCGGCGTACCAAGTTTGATAGAAGGCTTTTAGCTGTTTCTGATCCATTTTCTTGATGCTGTTGCGATCACCAAGAATTTTGTGGGTTAGATAAGGCGAATCACCCAAGGCTAAATCGAAAACCTGAGAATAAGCGTCTGGCTCATTGGTATCGTAGGCTCGGATTTCCCCTAGTACCACACCCTTTTCTTTTTCTATCTCTTCTTTAGTCAACAACAGGCCGTCACCGACATCACGCAGCCAAGTCATTGCAGTTTCGAGGCTTTCATTGGCTGGAATGGAGAGTGTATACACGGTCACTTCATGGTTGGTAAAGGCATTTAAATCCGCCCCAAAACTCATGCCTTGCTGCTCAAAGATAGAGACAACTTCATCGCCAGCAAAGTTGGTACTGCCATTGAATGCCATATGCTCTAAAAAGTGAGCGTACCCGTATTGCTCTGAGGTTTCATTAAGCGCACCAGCATGAACGATCAAGCGCAGCTCAACGTTCTGGCCTGATTTTTTGTATGTATGGTATTTAAGACCGTTGGCAAGCTCACCTTGTTGCCAACGAGTGTCAACGGAGAATTCTCCTTGATTAGAAGGCGTTGTCTGACAGCCAACTAAGATAAATGAAATCACGAAAAGCCACATCATAGTGGCTCGGGCAAACACTTTTTGCATATTCATCCTTTAATTTACACTGGTTTCTTCAGTCGCCTCTAACGGCTGCTGAAAAGCGATCGCTTGGTTTCTTCCCGCTCGCTTAGCTTGATACAAAGCCTGATCGGCTTGACGATAAAGTGACTCAAAACAAAGCTCATCAGGGCAGACCTCTACCACGACATAACCAATAGAAACGGTTAAGTAATTTGAGGCGTCACTGGTTGAGTGCGCAATTTTCTCCGCCTCTATTGCGGAGCATAACTGTTTGGCTAACTGGCGTGTTTTAGACACACAAGTGTGCGACAACACTAAAGCAAACTCTTCACCACCAATACGACAAAACATCTCATCATCAGAGCTACAGAACTTGTCTAACATATCACCAATACGCATTAATACGATATCACCTTCTAAATGCCCATAGTGATTGTTAAATAAACCAAAATGATCGATATCGAGCAAAATCAGGCCAAAGCCTGTGACTTGCTTGGGCAGTTGTTTAAGAAGTTCTATACGCTGATCCAACTGACGGCGATTACCTAATCGAGTCAATGGGTCCGTGACTGAGAGCAACTCTAACTTACGGTTGGCTAGCTGCAACTCAGCAGTACGATTTTTCACTTGGATTTCGAGCGTTTCATTGAGATTTCTTAGCCCTTCTTGCGCCATGGTTCTTTGCAAAACCTCAGCTAAGTTGGAAGCAAACATCAGAATCAACTCTTGTAGCAATGATGTCATCGGCCGACGAGACAACAGGTTATCTGCTGCCAAGAATGCTATTGCGCCTTCGTTGCTCTTGAGCATAATCATGCCAGACCAGCCAAATCCGACGATGCGCTGGTCATGATAAATAGGCACCGACTCTTCAAAAGAGAGCTCGTTAGGGTGTGCGATAGCATTAGCGACTAAAGGTGTATCATCGTCGACACTGGCACGGAAGTAACTTTCATCGACTACGTTACCTTGGATATCTGTCCCCCATGTACCTCGCCAATGAGACAGTTCAGAATCGGTAAGAAAAACGGCCAAACGGTCAACACCGAGGTTATTGATGGCGAAATTAACGGCGGAACGACAGACATCATGCACTGTACTGCAACGCGACAGTTCCATCATGCTAGAGTGAAGCAATCGCATGTTTTGCTCTTGGCGTTTACGAATATAGATTTGAGACAATAGAGATGAAAAGGATTTAAGAATTTCACATTCATAATCGGTAATCGGTCGGCGATTGATAAAGTTATCAAACGCCACCCAACCGATAGGCTCTTTCTCGTCACGCAGAATCAACATGCCATTCCACCCCTGCCCAACGACACTTCCCGCTGTATACAGTGGAGCATCTTCGATGATCACCAAGCTTTTATCTTGATCATACAAGGCGTCGATATATCGACTTTCGAGTTGGTGGATGTCATAGACGGTGTGATGCTCAGCAATGGTATTACCATCCTCATCAGTGCCGTAAGTCCCCGTAAAGCAGCGTTTTTTGAAATCAAGCAACATAAATACACTGCGATCGAAACCGAGCTTATCTCGCATCACCTCGACAATTTTTAAGTAAAGTTCATCTAAGGAAGGTGGGTTGGAAAGCTCAACTGCGACTTGTTGAATCAGCTTGAGTTTATCGATGAAGGTCTCTCGCTGGCGAATTTGGTCGAGATACTTAGCTTCCCGCACATCTCGATTTTTAAATTCAATCGCAGCATTACGCTCAGCGCGCAAACACTGCCAACGTGAAGCAACAAAGTGCATCACATCCAACTCTTGATGGTATAACCACTCTTGCCCAAGTGTCGGATCAACGCATTCCAAAAACAGGTAGGTACGAAAACTCGGGTGATTATCAAACATCATGATGTAAGACTCTCCACCTAAAGTGGTGCGATAGTCCCAAGAACAGGTATTGATCTCTAATGGAAGCAAGTTGTCAGCGGTATCAAACTGCGAGGCCCAGGTCCAAAAGGATGCTGGAAATAAGCTCGTAGAAGTCGGGGTACCATAACAATACTGTGGTTTCGCATCAGGCACTTCTCTGGGGTCAGCGATGAAGTATGCGGCTTTGGGGTTGAGTTTAACTTTTAAGTAATCAAACACCGTCTCTGCTATGACTTTAACATCGCGTGCAGAAGAAACTTTCGCCAAAAGTTGCTGCTTATCCACCTAACCAGACTCCTCGTAGTATCGAGCGCATTTTTGGCTCAAGATCTCTTTTTTTACTACGGTAAGACTTGCAGATCTTCTATGCAACAAAGTGGACAATCGAGTGATAAGTGAGCCGCAAAATTTGTCAATATGGCCCAAATTACTAGGGACACTGCACTTTTTTAGAACACTATGCTAATTAGCTAGGCTTGTGTGGTGTCACTAAGCTCGGCTTCAAAGTGAGCAAAGCGTGCTCGGTACATAATCCGCAATAACAGTAAACCAAACATCACCGACGTCATTGCGATAAAGAACCACCCCAATGCATGCTGGTCAGTCACAAGTGTCGCCAACCATCCGCCTCCAAAACCCGTTAGGAACATTTGAATAGCACCCGATAACGCGGTGACCGTGCCTGCTCGCTTTTTATGTGGCCCCAATAGGAGACTTGTAGCAACAGGAAAGATAAAGCCTTGCGCCATAGCCAACAAACCAACTGCGCCTATCAAATTGGTGATATTAAACTCACCTAACGCAAGCCACGTACCTGAAACCATCGACATGCACAATGCGCCAGCCAAAATCTGGTAAGCGTGTAGATACTTACTTACTACGTTTTGCATCAAGCTGCCCAGCATCAAGCCAAGAGAGGGCAAAATCATAATCACACCGTAATCAGCAGCGCTCATGCCAAGTTCTTGTTGCAGTAGATAAGGCAGTATTGATAGCGCTAACATGATCATCAAGAAATTGATCCATCCATAAGCCGCACTGGTCACAACTTGTGGGTTGGCAATCAAACTCGAATAGTCTTTCACCACCGCTCGAACATCAAGCCAACGTCGCTGATACGGCAGGGTTTCAGGCAGAATCAATAGCCCTACTAGATAAATTGCTGCAATGTATACGAGCACGAATACAAAAACTGAATGCCAACCAAATTGCCATGTCAGCCACCCGCCTAACACAGGTGCAACCATCGGCATGATCGAGGCCATAATAGCGACGTAGGAGAGCGCCTTGGCTAAATTCTTGCCACCATAAGAATCACGAATGATGCTGTTGCTAATGACGGATGCACTTCCCGCCCCTAACCCTTGCAAAACACGGCCCAATACGATCATGGTAAAGCTGTGATCGAAAGCAACACATACCAATGTACCGATAAGATATATGCCTTGGCCTGCGATAAATACCGGGCGTCGACCAATGGCATCTGCCAACGGACCATAGATAAGCTGAGAGAATCCAAGACTAACTAGATAACCAGTCACTACCCACTGAGCCGTCGCAAAGTCGATACCAAGCGCTTCACTCATTAATGGCAGTGATGGTAAGTAAATGCTCACACCTACCTGACCCGTTGCGACAACGAGCATAGCTAGCATGACTGGGAGTTTATTAAAGCGTTCTTTATTCATGCAAGCAGTATAATTTAAGTCTTAGTGATTGATAATCTACTACATAGGAAATACATTAATTCCTTATAGGAACTAATAAAGACGAGATTATATGGACTTTATCGACAGTGTAAGAAGTTATATCCGAGTTGTAGAAGAAGGAAGTTTTGCTAGTGCAGCTAGGCGTCTTAACACCACCAGTTCTGCCATCAGCAAAAGGGTTCACTGGTTAGAAGAGCGCATCGGCACTCAATTGCTCAAACGAACCACCCGTTCCATTACTTTGACTGAGGCAGGCGCACTGTTTTACGAACGCTCCAAAGTACAGATGCAACAGTGGCAGTCTGTACTCGATGAAACTCGCTCAGTCAATCAAACCCCAGCAGGCATCTTACGGATCGGGGCAACGTTAGCCGTAGGCTCGAAGTTTTTGGTTCGCTACATGAACGATTTTTTGCAGCTTTACCCAGATATTAAGGTGCAAATAATTACCACGGTAGCAGGTCAACTACCCGAACAAAACATGGATGTATTGATCAGCCGAGAGTTGGAGCAAATGAACTCGCTCAGTTACAAAGCGACATCACTGTTTACTCATCGTGCCCATTTTTTTGCATCACCAGACTACTTAGCACGAGAAGGCGCACCAAGGGGTATAGAGGACTTAAAACGACACAATGTTTTGATCTGGGGGGAAGAACTTGAAAGAGATATAGTGCTCGATGATGGCAGACGCATCACCGTTGGTGGAAACTTTGTGACAACTAACCCTGAAGCACTGTTTTACGGTGCGAAGGCAGGAATGGGTGTATTAGTCACAGATACGATGATGATCAGAGACATGCTCGACAATGGTGACCTAGTGCAGATTTTGCCACAACACTCCACTGAACCTATCCCAGTCATCGCCTACTACCCAAAACTGGACTACGAACACACTCGTACCCACCTATTTTTGGACTACATCAAGCTCAGGATGAGTCAGGAAAGCCGACCATAATGGTCGGCCCAACAGACACTTACTCAACGGTAGATATCAAGCAGTTGTCTTGCCCGTGTACATTTGGAACATAACGATCAGCTTGCGCATCGTTAACCCACTCTTGGTCATCGACAAGGTAGCGGAATTCAAACTCTTGGCCCTTTGGCAGGCGAGTTTTGTATTTAAACACCTTGTCTTTTTTATTGATCTTCATCGGTTGCGCTTCCCAGTCTAGAAAATCTGCTACCAATGATACTGACTTCGCTTGATCTGCATCCAGCGAAAAAGTCACCTCTACTTCATCCTTTGTTTTGAAAAAACGTTTATTAATCACAGCCAACTCCACTTTGGTAAGTACTCATAACGGTTCTTTTTTTAACTCAACTATTTGCATAACGCAAGTTTAAGCGATCCAACTCGCATTTTGTTCACCTCAAATCCTAGCCTAAATCAATATTGTTACAAATATGACCAGCTTGGCGATGATTACATCAATAAAAGTTTCTGATTCTATTCACGTTTACCTTGCACTAAATTGGGTCAAAAAGAGCAAATTAATAAGATATAAGAACAAAAATGCAACAATCATTCCATTTCACTAAACTGCAATAGTTCTTGAACATTAAAATTTTCATTAAAGTTAGATGATAAACACTACCTATTTTTAAGTGAAGACACTACACCTTACCTTTTATGTTGAAATTTTATGTCCATTTATGGACGCAAGTTAAGTATTGATAATCTATAGAAATAATTACCCTCTCAGTTTGATTATTGAGCTTAACCTTGCAAGAACTGGATATTATTCATCGTCAAACAACCTAGGTTAAGTCTTGGATATACTTCAAAAAACCCTTAAAACTACTTCCACTTCGAACTATGTCATGTATATTATGACTGCATAATCTTTGTGAATATCTGAGGGAACTATCGTGGCAGACAACGAAAATCTAAAGCCATATCAAACAACTGCCGGTGTTAGCTGGATCGCTACACGCCAAATGCAAAACCGTATTCAGTTGGAAATCCAAAAACGCCATAAAGAGATCAATGTAGAGCAGCTACTTGTTCTTATGGAACTTGATTATGAAGATGGTCTACGACCAAGTGTGCTTGCAGAGCGTCTTCAACGCAGTAAAGGCACCATGACGAGCCTTATCCGTCACGCTGAAAAGAACGAGTACATCGCGTCTACTCCAGATCCAACGCATAAAAATGCTAAGAAGATCTTCCTTACGCTTAAGGGTAAGAAGATTCATGATGAGCTTTCTCAAATCCTAAACCAAGAGCTAGAGAACGCAGTATCTCATATCAGCAAAGAACACCAAGCCATCATTAAAGAAGCAATGGTTGGCATGGTGATGCACTACAACCCGACATTCTACGATTACTAATCGCATTCGGGTAAGCCTGTAACTTGGCAATAAAGCTATCCTGCCAAGGCTAAAAACTGAGACAATTTTGGAAGCCACCTCATCGAGGTGGCTTTTTTTAATGACCAAACAAATACCACGACCAACCACATTCATGACACCAATAAAAGTTTGACATAATACAATGGTGAACTTATACTGCGCTCAGCTCTTAACCACTTAATAGAATGATGGCGAATTATGATCCAAAGTATAAAACCTCTAGTATCTGCGACTCTCGCATCCCTATTTTTAGCCGTATCGCCTATGGCGTTGGCGATGGATATTGAAGAAGGTATGGATTACCAAGTTATCGACAGTCAGGTCTCTGAAGATCAAGACGTTCGAGTCTATTTTAGTTTCCGTTGTGGTCATTGTGCGACTTTGGATAGCACCTATGCAGAGGTATCTCAGCAGCTACCTGAGGGCGTATGTCTAAAGAAAGTTCCTGTTTTTAACCCAAATGACAAGCTAGACCTGCTTTATGCTAAGACACTGGCCGTAGCCGAACAAAATGGAAAAGCGCTTGATTTTACTCATGAAATGTTTACTGCATTAAGAAGTGGTGATGCACCTATGTGCATGAATACTATGACTGAGTTTGCCGCAGACAAGTTAGACATCGAGCCGCTAGTTTTTCAGCGTAACTTTTTCTCTACTCAAACCAAAACCATGGTCGACGAATACCTAGCTGACTCGACAGCGATGAACATTAATGCAGTGCCGGTAGTGATTGTCGGCAATAAATACCAAGTCGTGCCAAAACGTGTGACCTCATTCGATGAGTACAAGCAATTAGTTAAAGAAGTGGTAAGCAAACACCGTACTTCTGACGTTTAACCTTGCTGATAATGTTGTAAAAACATGATGCCTCTCAATTTTTGGGAGGTTTTTTTTAAATTCACACTCAAAAGGTTTGACGGCGTATCATTTGCAAAAGTATATTGCCCGCATTAAACATACTCATACATACTGAGAGAAAAACCATGAATAAATTTGTATTGGGCCTAGCCGTTGCTGCAGCACTACCGACTTTTGCTATGGCTGAAACGACTGAACCAGATCCAGCAGACCTAACAGCAACCAACACTTTCGCTTGGGCGCAAGCTGGCAACAAAGATTACACTCTAACTGGTGGTATTGCAGGTAGCGTGACTCCAACTTTCTCTTACCTTGGTCTTCTAGAGCACACTCGCTCTTACGAGCAACGTGACGGCCACAAAGACAAAAGCAACAGCACTCGTGCGCGCCTATTTGGTACACAAGACGTGGAGTGGAATGTAATTTCTAAAGTTGGTGCTTCTCTTGACTACATCTACAATCACACCTCTAAAACTGAACTAATTGCTGTTGGTGCGATTGCTAAAGTTGAGACGGGTCTTGATTGGCTAGCAATTTTCCCTAACCTAGCGCACGTTACCGCAAAAGGTGATGGTTACTCTGAAACGGGTTACCAAGCAAACATGTTTGCATCTATCTACCTAGATGACGCTGGCAAGTACCTAATGCTTCAACCTCAGTACACTAACGTAGCAGACAAGATGACCATCAAGAAGTTTGAAGTTTCTTACGGTCAACCTCTATCAGCTGACGGCCTATGGTGGGGTGACATCAAAGCGGGTTACGAGAATGAACACGTAATGGGCGTTCGTACTAAAGAAGAAGGCACTCTTAAAGCAGGTGTGTCTTACTACTTCTAAGAGCCTGTTCGCTTAAGAGTATAAAAAAGAGGGCGACCATCGGTCGCCCTCTTTGTGTTTTTATGTCAGCAATTATTTCGCCGCACGACGCGCTGTTACTGCATCAGCTAGTTGACGAAGAGTCGTCTCAGTATCTTCAAAGTTGATACATGCATCTGTGATTGACTGACCGTAAGTCGCCGCCTTGCCATCAACCAGATCTTGACGACCTTCAACCAGATGCGACTCGATCATGACACCAAAGATAGCATCTTCACCGCCTGCAATTTGTGCTGAAACATCTTCTGAAACGACCATTTGACGCTTGAACTGTTTCGAGCTGTTTGCGTGGCTGAAATCAATCATCACTTTCTGTGGCAAACCAGAGGCTGCTAACTCATCCTTGATACGAGCTACGTGTTCTGCACTGTAGTTTGGCTCTTTACCACCACGTAGAATGATATGACAATCTGGGTTACCCGCTGTCTCAACGATAGCTGAATGACCATACTTAGTTACCGAAAGGAAGTGGTGCGATGAGCTTGCACTGCGGATTGCATCGGTTGCAATCTTGATATTGCCATCAGTACCGTTCTTGAAGCCTACAGGGCAAGAAATACCTGACGCCAGCTCACGGTGTACCTGAGATTCTGTGGTACGTGCGCCGATAGCACCCCAACTGATCAAATCTGCAACGTACTGAGGTGTGATCATATCAAGGAACTCACTCGCCGTTGGCAGACCAAGATCGGTAAGGTCTAACAAAAGCTTACGACCAATACGTAGACCATCATTAAGTTTAAAAGTGTCGTTTAGGTAAGGGTCGTTGATTAAACCTTTCCAACCCACTGTGGTACGTGGCTTTTCAAAGTAAACACGCATAACGATTTCAAGGCGGTCACCTAGTTCATCACGCAACACTTTAAGCTTCTTACCGTACTCTAACGCCGCTTCAGAATCATGGATAGAACATGGGCCAACGATAACCAATAAGCGGTCATCTTTGTCTTCTAGAATGTTGTGGATCGCTTGGCGAGCTTCAAATGTGGTAGACGACGCAACTTCGGTGGTTGGGAACTTTTCCAACACCGCAACTGGTGGCAACAACTCTTTTACTTTATTAATACGAACGTCATCAGTTTGGTACATAGCTACTTCTTCCTGTTTATTCCTTTAAAGCGCCGATAGTGATTTATTAGTGTTTCGGCGCATAGCATTCCCTTAACGTAACTGCTAAAAATCATAACTTCAATCACTAATTTTACTGAAATTCACTTTTTTCTCACTCAACATCATATTGAATGGCGCAGTCCGACCAGTTAAACCCATCATTTGAATTTATCGAAGGTAAGAAAATTGGCTAGTAAATAGGTAATGAAGGTGAAAAACCTTGCTGTGGAGGGCAAAGTTAAAGTTAGGGACAGGAGAAGAATTTTATAAATAGAACAATATCGAATTAAAACTGCAAGCGCATATCGACCCGATGAAAGGTGATCCCCCCACGTACATAAGGATCATCTTCTAGCTTAAAATCGTGCTGGAGGTAGAAAGGTAAAGTGCTCTGCCGACAAATGCACCAACGATGGGTAATCTTATGGCTGTCTAGATATTCCATTGCGTGTTGCATCAATGCAGAGCCATGACCTTGATGGCGATGAGGAGCTAAAGTCGCAAACTTTCTTAAGCGGGCAATACTGTCCTCTTCATCCATGAACACGGACATTACGGACACTAACTCTCCATCAACTTTTGCACCAAAATGAGTGGCTGACTCGTCTCCCACAACATAGCAAAAATCTTCTGGCATTCCCGGCCATAACACCTCATGGCGTACTGGAAGAGTCTGCTTCCAATCAAGCTCTACAATTTCCATTCGATACCCCCGCAAGAAAGCTCTCTATTAAATATAGCAGCGCCACATTGAGAAATTGTGTCTCTGTCTCGATTAAAAACAAAAACCGCCCGATTTAAGGGCGGCTTGATGACTGATGAGTTTCAAAAGGCGGTCTAATTAGGCAAGCATCCACAAGGCCAGCAAGATAAACACCGCCCCCATGAATTTGTGCTGATAAGTACGAAAACGCTCACTGGCGAGAAGTTTCTTGCCTACCGAGCCAACCAGCCCGACCAACAATAAGTTAAAAGATAGGCCGAGCACATTAAGCAGCAGCCCCAACGCTAGCATTTGCTCTCCGGAGCTTGCTTCAATGTTGGCGGACACAAACTGCGGCAAAAACATCACAAAGAAAACCAGGGCTTTGGGATTAAGCAGATTGCTCACTAAAGCACGCTGATAAAACGTGGTCGCCATCTGTTTGTCACTCCCCAACGTCGGCAAGTGAGAGCTGGTAGTACGCAGGCAATCCCAACCCATTTTGAGTAGGTAAGCGCCACCAAGTAAGTGAAGGGCTTTAAGGGCAATAGGGCTCATCGCAATCAATGCTGAAACACCAAGAGCTGCCAATAGCGTTAAAATGATCCCAGATGTTGCATTACCTAAACTGGCAAAAACCCCTACCTTGCGTCCATAGCTGATACTTGATGACGCTATAAGAAGCATATCTGGGCCAGGTAACAAGAGCAGTGCGACAACTGCAGTGAGGTAAACAGGTAGAATGGATAGATCAATCATGGAAAAGTCGTTGCAACGAAACAGGGTGCGGAATGTTAATTCACCTCACACCCATCAACAAGACTTTTATTCTATAAATCTATATTTATATAGCCATATTGACCAACATATAAACCATCCATAGAGTAATGATCAATATAGCTACAATGCGGACACTTAATTGTTCGAAGATTGGATCATTTCATCAAAGCTAACTGGCTCAGAACTATGTATGAAGATCGTTGATACTGTGTCCGCAGAGCTTCTCACTGACTCCTCTTTAAACACTTGCTGCGAAGAAATCTGGTTTTCGCCAACAACACGGCAGTATTCGTCAGCATTGGTATCTGAACCACACTCAGGTGTAGCGATCATATTTGCTGACACTGGCAGCGACAAAACTAGTGAACAAGCAAAGCCAAATACGATGGATTTTTTCATTTTAATTTCCTCTTCTGGATGACCATTTCATGCTACTCATCCCACCCACTCTCTACGAGGAAATGCAGAATTTCCAAATTGGAACTGAACTTTACCAAGCTTTCCAAATCTCAAACTTGGGACACTAAACCTTTCATCTGGGACCACCCTATGGACCTTAAAAGCATTCAAACCTTGGTCAAGCTCTACGACTTAGGTAGCGTAAAAGACGTTGCACAGTCTGAAGGCAAGACCTCCAGTTCTGTCAGTAAAACCATCACCAAGCTTAAACAGCAGCTCAACGACCCGCTGTTTGTACTCAATCAGCAAAGATTTGAGCCAACCAACTTCCTACAACAAAACATCAGCCATTTTCGAGACATACTCGCAAGCTTCGACAAAGTTGGTGAGCAATCCTTTGAACCTTCGGAGTGTTTTGGCCCCATTGTTATCTACGCACAGTCTCATTTTTATGAGGTGTATGGTGATGAACTCTATCAAGCACTGCATGCCCAAGCGCCAAATGCGACAATTCGGTTCAATAGCTGGAGCAACGCAAGCCGCAATAAGCTGCAAGAAGGGGAAGGTGACATCGCTATTCATGTGCAAGAAGATGAGCTACCGCAGGCCATTCAACAGACCACTGTAGCCAAAAGAGAGCTGGGCTTTCTGGTTCGCCAAGATCATCCGGCGCAAGATATCAAAGACTTGGTCAACTACCCTGTCATGGTACTGCACACTCCAGGTTGGAACGACAAGCGCTATCACATGTTGGAGAGGCTGCAATCTATTGGCCTTGATTACCACATCAACCTAGTGATTGAACAACACTCGTTGAGAAACAAGATTCTTTTAAACGGTGATCACTGTTCAATGGCACCATCTAATCATGTCCCTGAAGGACTAAAAATGATTCCAATCCCGAACAACCTCGCATTGGAGCTCAATTTTGTCGTCAGTTATCGACGAAGCCAGCGAGACAACCCTAAGATCATTTGGCTTAAAAAGGTGGCAAAGTCCATATTGGAAAAGCGCCATTGAAAGAATCCTCATATAAATTCTGTCTACTCTAATGCGTAACGATCATCAGTGATCACCTTTAGAGCGAGGTTAGCCAATATGAAAGTCTTGATTGTATTCATGGTCGCCATCTTTTCAGCAACCAGCTTGGCTTATGAGTTAAATGGCTTCAGCCTCGATAAGCTCAATATTGAGCGTTCGCAAATCTTTCGTGGTGGCCCACCAAAAGATGGCATTCCAGCCATCGACCAGCCAACGTTCATACCTGCTGCGAAGGTCGATTTCCTAAAACCGGACGATGTAGTGTTGGCAGTGACCATCAATGGCAAATCTCGCGCATATCCATTGAGAATCTTAGTTTGGCACGAAATCGTCAATGATCAGTTTCAAGGCCAGAACCTGACCATCACCTACTGCCCTTTATGCGGGACAGCCATGGTGTTTGATGCCAACATCGATGGCGAGCGACACACTTTCGGTGTGTCCGGGTTACTGTATCAAAGCGATGTATTGATGTACGACCGTAATAGTGAGTCACTATGGTCTCAACTGGGCTTGAAAGCCGTTAGCGGTGACAAAGTTGGTCAGCGCTTAACTTGGTTACCTAGCCAACATCTGACATGGTCGGCTTGGCAGGCCAAATTCCCTCAAGGCGAGGTATTATCTACCCAAACAGGGTATTCAAGGAATTACGCTAGCAGCGCCTATCAAAGCTACTTCAACTCCCCCAATGTGATGTTTCCCGTCGACTACAATCGCAATGAACTGGAAGCTAAAGCGTGGGTTTTGGGTGTGATTATTGATGGTCAAGCTAAAGCCTATCCACTCACTGAGTTACCAAAAAAAGCGCAACTTTCAGACACATTTGCTGGACAATCATTGGAGCTCGACCTCAATGCATCAACCCAAGAGTTCTCTCTAAAAGTGAACAATCAACCGCATCCTATCGTTAAGGTTTACTGGTTTGCGTGGCAAGCGTTCTACCCCACCACGGAGCTCTATACGAAGTAATTCAACAGATATTGAATGAAAATTTGTAAGCGCTTGGGTTGATACCTGTCTTTATGATAAATCACCGAAAAAGGAACCGCTGGGATCTGCCAGTCGCGAAACACTTCCACCAACTCGCCCCTATCGATTGCGGCTTGGCAGTAGAGATTAGGCACTCGAATCACTCCAAGACCGGCTTTAGCGCCCTGTACCAGCACTCTGCCGTTTTTGCATACCAGTTTGGCGAATACTCTGGCTTCTTGCTCTGCTTGGGTATCTTTATGCACATATCGCCATTTGCGTACCGTACCCACTAAGCAATTTACCGAGGTCAATTCGCTAGGCGATGAGATGGGACTTGGCAGACTGGCGATGTAATCGGGAGAGGCCAATGTAGACATCTGTATCGAAGTGACCTTTCTAGCAATAAAACTGGCGTCTTCGAGCTCCCCCATACGTAGGGCAATATCAAATTCATCTTGAATTAGGTCAATGCGATGGCTGGAAAAATCAAGCGAAACATCGATATTGGGATTCTCGACCATAAATTGACTCACCAAAGGCGCAATCACTTCCTCGCCAATAGGCCCGCCTACACAGTTGATTCGAATTGAACCTTGCAGCTGCTCTGTTTCTTCTTTTGCTAACAGCACTGCATCGTCGATTTGCATTAGGGCTTTATCGCAGTGAGAACAAAACGCTTCACCCGCTTGGGTCAATTTAAGCGACCGAGTGGTGCGCACCAACAAAGTGACGCCAATCGATTTCTCCAACTGAGATACCTGCCGAGAGATATGCGAGCGTGATACACCAAGCACTTCAGCCGCTTGAGTAAAACTGCCCAATTTTGCCACCGTCACTAGTGCTTTAATGTCCGTGAGTTGATAGGCCATACCTGCCTCAATTAGTAATCATATAACAACAGTGTTTCACTCTATGGCGCATATATCAACAATCAATCTCTGCATAGAATAGCGACCAACGAAACAAAAACAGCGTATTGCTACTACCACATTATCAGGAGTCCCAATGAAAAAGCTCGTTGTCATCACAGGTGCAAGTTCAGGTATTGGTGCTGAGACCGCAAAACACTTCAGCGAATTAGGCCATCCACTATTGTTGATTGCTCGCCGCATCGAAAAACTTGAAGCACTTTCGCTACCAAATACGATTTGTGCTCAAGTTGATGTCACCAAGCAAGGAGAGTTTGAAACTGCGATCACTAAGGCAGAAGCACAGTATGGCCCAGTAGATTGCCTAGTGAATAATGCGGGGACCATGCTATTAGGCCAAATCGACACACAAAACCCTAGCGAATGGAAAACCATGTTTGACGTCAATGTGTTGGGTTTACTTAATGGCATGAATGCCGTCCTATCTTCCATGAAAGCGGCCAACACTGGCACTATCATCAACATCAGCTCGATTGCTGGACGTAAAACATTCCCTAACCACGCGGCTTACTGCGGCACTAAGTTTGCGGTTCACGCTATTTCCGAGAATGTCAGAGAAGAAGTGGCCGATGCGAACGTTCGTGTAACTACGATCGCTCCTGGTGCAGTTGAAACGGAATTGCTCTCTCACACCACCAGCGATGAAATAAAACAAGGTTACGACAGCTGGAAGCAAGATATGGGCGGGGTTTTGGCAGCTCAAGACGTCGCACGAGCAATCACCTTTGCTTATCAGCAGCCACAGAATGTATGTATTCGTGAAATCGCCTTAGCGCCAACGAAACAGCAGCCATAACTATTAAGCCTGCGCAATAAAAATGGCCACCTTAAATATGGTGGCCATATTAGAATTTATGACTTACTGGCTTTTTCCGACCATACGTTTGATGGTGCCATCTTTGTCGACGAACTCGTGCTTAATCGCCGCTAATACATGTAAAACCAAAAGTGCGATCAATGCGTTGGTTCCAAACTCATGTGCAGCACCACCCACTTGTTGCATCCACTCAATTTTTTCTCCACCAGCAATCACCTCGACGCCAAACACCTCTAAAGCTCGGCCGCCACCTCGGTTCATGATAATTCCAGAAATTGGCATCACGAAGGTCATAAGAAGTAATAGATGGTGCATAGCTTTGGCTGACACTTCTTGCCAGCGAGGCATATTTCCTACCGACGGCAAAGCGCCCTCTTTTAAGCGCCATAACAAACGTAATGAAATGAATAGCAGTGCGATAGTGCCCAAAGATTTATGAATGCCATATAGTTCAAATTTAAACGGGCTTCGCTCCAAATCTTCCATATAAAGACCTAGACCAAGCAGGCCAATCATAAATGAGGCCACAATCCAGTGCGCCGCTATCGTCGGAATCGATAGCCTCTTAACTTCTTTTCCCATGTCATCCTCAGCAAGTTAGCAAGTGGTTAAATAAACGTGAATATACTACTAATTTTCATAAGGTTTTAGCAATCAGCAGGAATGTAAAGAAGCGTAAATCATCATGGGTTAACGGCAGGTTAATAGATGGTTCATCTCGATTAGCTAAAACTCTCAATGAGTAGTGATATGCAAAAAAGTTTTACCAGCAATACTTTATATTCATTAAATATATCAGAGGGATAGGTAACTTTTGATCTAAATCAAATGTAGTATTACGTTAAATCAAATTGCCATCATATTGAAAGAAATTGTTCATATTGGGCGGCTAGTTTTGTCGCCAGAAAACAAATAACCCAATATGGAATCAATCAAATGTCTATTTTTACTCGCACTGTTCTAGCCGCATCTATTCTAGCTAGCGCTACTGCAACGGCGGCTGACGCACCTAAAAACGTTATCTACCTGATCGGTGATGGAATGGCGACCGCACACCGCCAAGTGGCAGAATACTACTTGCAAGAAAAACATAGCGACAAAAGCCTTCGCCTAGCGATGAACTCTCTACCGATAGCTGGCATCAACACCACTCACTCGGCAGATTCTCTAGTTACAGACTCAGCCGCTTCGGGCACCTCGCTGGCTTCTGGAGTAAAAACTAATAACGGCATGATTGGCATGCTGCCGGATGGCACTAAAGTATCAACACTACTCGAAGGCGCACAAGCACAAGGCAAATCCACAGGCTTAGTCACCACTACTCGTCTAACCCACGCAACACCTGCGGCTTTCGTGGCAAAAAATGTTAGTCGTGACAACGAGAATGAGATTGCGGACGACTACGCAACAGCCAATGTGACGTACGTTGCTGGTGGTGGTTACCGTCATTTCGTTGCGGGTAAAGACTCTAAGCGCACCGACGGTCGAGACTTGGTAGCAAGCATGGAAAAAGACGATTACCGCACGTTCGTTGGCACCGAGTCAGTCAACAGCTTCCGTGGGTACACGCCAAAAGCAGGCGATAAAGTATTTGCGGCCTTTACCAAGTCTCACACTCCATACGAGCTGGATCGCATGAAAGATGACGCAACGCCGTCACTTGCTGAAATGACTGAAAAAGGAATTGAACTATTGTCGAAAAACAAAGACGGTTTCTTCATGATGATCGAAGGCGGTCGTATCGACCACGCTGCACACGCAAACGACATTGCAGGCACGGTCTATGACACTTTGGCGTTCGACCAAGCGGTGCAAAAAGCGCTGGATTTCTACCATAAAAACCCTAACGACACCTTAGTGATCGTTGCTGGCGACCACGAAACTGGTGGCATGGGCATGGGCTTTGGCAAGAACTACTTTATTTCACTCGACCAAATCTCAAACACCAAAGAGTCTATCGAAGACAAACTGCAAGGCGTTTACTCTGGCGATCGTAAAGCGTTTTACAAACACATCGCTCAAGCGTTCAACCTTAATAACCTCAATGCCGAAGAAAAAGAGACCATCGAGCGTGCGATGACAGCGGTTGATGATGCGGATCCACTAGCAGGCACAAACTACGGTGGCTACGACCCTGTGGCTATCGCAGTGGCTCATGTAACTTCAAAACGTGCGGGTGTTTACTGGACCTCTTACGCTCACACTGGCACTCAGCTACCACTATCAGCAATCGGTGTTCAAGCGGATAAACTTGGTGGCTTTAAAGACAACACCGAGGTTGCTCACACTATCGCAGATATCATGAAAGTGACCATCGGCCACCAAGGCTAATCTCCTCCCTGTAAAGTAACCCCATAGGCGGGAGCGATACGCTTCCGCCTTTTTAACCTCGGAGTCTTTTCCATGCGTGGGATCTATCTTGTGCTGCTATTCGTGATCTGTTTTGGCGCGTACGCCCTTACCGAAGCACAACCCAAACACACCCAACGAGAAGCCGTCGCAAACGTCGTTGGCACAGATAACAGTAAGCTGACGGTGATTGGCAGCAATCGTATTGGTGAACAGTCGCTGATCGTTGAACTCGAAGACCCTATGGGCGGCGAAACTCGCTTCAAAGCGTTTAACATGCTGACAGGCACTTTAGAGTATGACGAGTTTTACCGCAGCGGAGACCGAATTTTAGTGGCACTCCAAATTGGAGACTACGGCCAAGTGACCCACGTCAAAGCGCTCTCTCATTACCGACTGCCTTACTTGGTGATGTTATTTAGCGTTTTTTCCTTTGCTTTAGTGATTTACGCGAAGAAAGTCGGCCTTAGAGCTCTACTCTCTTTTACCGGTTCAATCGTGATTCTTTGGCAAGTGTTGATCCCAGGATTGTTAGCGGGCTACCCACCGCTTTTAATTACTACGGTAACACTCGCAGCACTTAGTGCGCTAATCATCCTCTCTGTCGCAGGCTGGACCTACAAAGGCAAAGCCGCACTGGCTGGTACCATGGTTGGTCTACTCGTCACATCTGCTTTGTGCGTTTTAACCGGAAAGGTTTTGAACCTCGATGGTATGTCTCAACCCATGGCACAATCACTGTTATTTGAAACCGGTATGCACCTCAATATGCTAGACGTGCTTTATGCTGCGGTTTTGATTGGTGCAAGCGGTGCTGCGATGGATGTCGCAATGGAAATGGCGGCGACAATGGAAGAGCTTAAACTGGCTAACCCAAATATTTCTCGCAAAGCACTTATTCGTTCAGGCTTTCGCGTCGGGAACGCCGTTATAGGGACCATGACAACAACTCTGCTGCTTGCCTATTCAGGCGGTTTTTTAACTCTACTGATGCTATTCGTGACTCGTGACACCAGCCTGATCCAGATCGTCAACATGAAATTGGTCGCCAGCGAAATTGCCCGTACGCTCATCGGCAGCCTTGCTCTTGTGATTGTGGCACCACTCACCGCATGGATTTCAAGCCATATGTTGATGAAAACACAGGAACTAAGTCATACTGAATACCCACAAGGCAGTTGGATTTAATCTCTACACGCGCCTAACTATAATAATGTGAGGCGCATTCATGCTCGACGCAATCGTACTTCTTATTGCTGGTTTATTTGGTGGCATGCTCAACGCCATCGCTGGAGGGGGTAGCTTTATCACCTTCCCTGCACTGCTCTTTGTAGGTGTTCCCCCGATAATGGCCAATGCCACCAACACATTTGCGTCCTGCGCTGGTTACATTAGTGGCGTGTATGGATATCGCAGTGAACTGAAACAAGTACGAGAAACCCTTACGCCAGTTGCCGTCGTTAGTATTGTCGGTGGTGTCATTGGCGCTATTTTGCTGCTACACACTCCAGACTCCCAGTTCGATCGAATCATTCCTTATTTGATGCTACTGGCAACCTTAATGTTCACCTTCGGGCCGAGTCTGAATAAGAGACTTATGTCTTCCAAACCAGCGCCAAAAATGCTCACTCTAGGCGTACTACTTTTGGTCGCCACCTATGGAGGCTTCTTTAATGCAGGTCTTGGCATCATTTCGTTGAGCTTTCTTTCACTGGCGGGCTACACCAATATTCATTTAATGAATGGCATCAAGCTGCTGATCTCTACGGCGGTCTCAATCGTAGCCATTGGCATCTTTATTGTTAATGGCACCATTGACTGGTTCAATGGCGCACTGGTGATGGTGGGCACACTGATCGGAGGTTACGTTGCAGCTAAACTCACTCGCACCTTACCGCAAGTTGTCGTAAGGCGTTTTGTTATTGCTTTAAGTGTTGTACTAACCTGTTACTTCTTTATCGTCTAAACTCAATCAGTTAGTCATAAATATAAGGAAATACAATGAAAACAGCGTTAGTCACTGGCGGTTCAAAAGGCATTGGTTTAGGCACAGTTATAAGGCTTCAAAAGCTTGGCTATCAGGTCATCACCTGCTCTCGAAATCAGGCCCATTGGCAAGCGGTCAAAGAACGCCATTCATCACTTGAAGAAGTGCTTTACTTTAATCTTGATATCACCGATGAAGCGGCGCTTAAATCCATGTTCTCAGCCATTAAAGCTGAGTTTGGTCACTTGGACATCGCCGTCAATAATGCCTCTCCATCCATCGCTTCGCGCGGGGAGTTCTCCCAAGTAGCGTCAGAGGCGCTACAGCAAACACTGCAACATGACTTTTGGGCGCAAGCCTTATGCATTCAACACCAACTGCAACTGATGTCCAAAGGCGCAGCTATCGTCAACGTAAGCTCAGTCAATGGACTGCGGCCAACACCCAATGCCGCCATGTATAGCGCAGCCAAGCATGCAATCGAAGGCTTAACTCGCTCCCTTGCACTTGAAAATATCGCTAAAGGGGTACGCATCAACTCAGTTGCACCGGGAGTCACTTGGACACCGCGCTGGGAAGAGCGCCAGCAAGAATCAGAAAATATTCGCCAAGAGGTCTCTGACGTAGTGCCGATTCAGCGCTTTGCTGAAATTGAAGAAATCGTCGACGCTATCGAGTTTCTGCTCTCAAATAAAGCAAATTACATCGTTGGACACACTTTAGTAGTCGATGGGGGGCTATCTTTAGCCTAAATTTTACTCCATAATCGCCGACCCCATTTTTGACGATAAGGTTTGTTATGAAATCAACAATGTACACCACGTTTGCTTCTCAATACGATGAGGTCATTCAAGACAACATTTACAACGCTCATTTAGACAGACCTAGTCTTCTTGCCCTGCTAGAAGGCGTGCAAGGTAAAGATGTATTGGATTTGGGGTGTGGCTCAGGGGTTTACGCTCAGCTTCTTCTCGCTCAAGGCGCTGCTTCAATGACCTGTTTGGACGCTTCCGCTGAGATGGTCGACATCGTAAAACAGAAGTTGGGCAACCAAGCCACTGCTTACGTTCAAGATCTAGCCAAAGGACTGCCTCAACAAGCGGACAAAAGTGCGGATGTAATCATTAGTCCGTTGGTTTTACACTACGTTCAAGACTTAGAAGCACTATTTGGTGAAATAGCCCGAGTATTAAAGCCCGGCGGTTATATGGCATTCTCTACTCACCACCCTTTTGCGGACTTTGAGTGCTCACTATCAGGTAATTACTTTGAGCAAGAGTTAATTTCTGAAGAGTGGAACACCGTTGGCGAGCCAGTGCCTGTCACCTTTTACCGACGCTCACTTACTGAGATCACCAATGCCATCACCCAAAACGGTCTTGTTATCACTGAAATGAATGAAGGCAAAATCGCAGAAGAGGTTAAGGCCATCGATGCGGACCGTTATGAATTCTTATCGAAGAACCCTAATTTTATCTTCATTAAGTGCATGAAGGTGGATTGAAAGGCGCATACGCCCCTCACCTAAACCTCTATCTATAAAATCAAGGATGATAATTTCTCCACACTAAGTTGATAAGCTCGGTTCAATCACACCGGATGAGGGTTGGAAATGAACGAACGCCAAGAAAAGCAGCAGCGATTTGACCTGAGTGGAGAAAACTTGATTGTTGGCCAAGCAGCCAACTGCCCTATTACACCTGAGCAACTTGCGGCAACGACCAGCCAATCTGCCTATGTCGTAGATACATTTACCAGCGGCCTGACTGCAGAAGTTTTCCATATCCGGCTAGGTGAAAAAGACTACACGCTAAAGAAAAGGCGCACTGTCGCCCGTGTGCAAAACCTCGATGGACAGTACTCCTTTCTAAATGAAGTGCAGCGCCGCCGAGACTTTCAAGTACTGAAAGACACGCCTGACACCGCCGACAAACTTCGTTCTATCGTTAATACCATCTACGCCGACTACCGTTTGGGGATTATTTTGTCCGAGTGGATTGAAGGTGAGCCCATTAGCGAAATCACACCTAGCTTGTTATCGCAGTTGTTTACGACGCTCATTGAAACTGAAAAATCAGGCTTATTTGAATGGGATCTCTGTGCAGGTAACCTGCTTATTGATAACCATGACCAACTGAAACTGTTTGATTTTGGCTACATGTATCCTTTTGAACCGCTAACAGAGCTAAATAGTAACGGCATGGAAGATCCTCTGTTTCACTTTTGCGAGCGATTTGAAACTCGCTTTTTCTCTGGCTGGTTGCTAGAACAAGAATACACTGAAGCCCAATCATTGGAGTGTTTTCGACAGGTCAAACAAGCTGCATCAATGGCACTTGAACAAAAGCTTACTTGGCTTGTAAAAAACAGATCTTCGCATAGTGTCATAGAACAAACGCAAGCCCTGCTAAGCAAGTATCAACACGCTCTCGACGATGAAAAAGCCTTGGCTCAGCTATACACCGTTGAGATGTTTCGATCGCATGTACTCGATATCGAAGATGACCTCGATGGAAAAAGCTGTACCTTAACAACCATCAAGCGAGTTGAGAAAGTGCTCTCCATGATTGAACTCAACTACCAAGATCTCAATCAGCACGGCGCACTTTTCTATCACAATCAAGGCAAGTCCCAAGAGGAGTTGATATACGACTACCAAGGTAAGCTTAACTTGGTTAAACAATACCAACTATAGAGGGGAATTGACCTCTATAGGCTGATGATAGATTGCGGCTTGCCCTTCCCTTGTCGTTATAAATTTGGTTCAATATCGTCACTATTAATAAGAGTGACGATAAATGCGCCACCGACGAAGTGAAATGTGAGGAACCCACCCTATGTATATTTTTGGCTATGGCAGTCTAATGAATTCCGCTTCTCGCCAGCGTACCGGTAATACCGGTCGTGCTTTTCCTGCTATCGCTCATGGGTTGGTTCGTCAATGGGGCAAGCTAAATGAAGACTACACCTTATCACCATTGGTGGTGTCTCAGGGTGACGGTCAGGTCAATGGTATGCTGCTAGAAGTCGATGATGAAGCACTAAACGACTTTGACGCTCGCGAGCACGGCTATGAACGCATCCAACTCACTGTCGACCAAGTAGATACCGATGCTCAGCTTGCCAACGACGCTGTTATTTGGGTATACGTCAGCGATAAAGCGCTCAACCCATGTCAAAACGCTCCTATCATGCAGACTTACTTAGACACAGTGATTGCAGGTTGCTTGGAAGTTTCAGAAGCCTTTGCCAAGCATTTTGTCGATCACACCATTGGTTGGGAGTTCCCATTAGAAAATGACCGAGCAAAACCTAAGTATGGCAACCTAGCCGGTGTTTTAGATTGCCATCATCCGATCATTGACGAGATGATCGCGACAGTACGCCGTTAATCTATCGTTCTTGATGTCACTGCGGCTCTTGCAGTGACATCATCAAAAACCCGCAGAATGCGGCGTTATTGACCCGTAAACCTTCATCGACACACTCTCGCATCTCTAAGATCTGCCTTCTATATTCCACATAAAACTCATAGCTTGGTGTTGGCTTATAAATTAGGTCAGGCAATTCGAAATACTTGATTACCCCCTTAGCTGTGGTGGGCTTCACAAATACTTCATCGAGTGGTTTGTAATAGTTGGGAACGATGGTCATCAAGGACCATTTGGCGAGTTTGGCAGGCTTTAACAGGTCGAGCATGATGTTAAACCCATACTCTTGATCGCCGTGTAAGATGTCTTTAAGGGAGTACGCTAGCGCTTCTTTCTCATCATGAGTCATCGCTCGAACATAGTCACGAAACTTTGGCTTTTCAAACAATGAGACCATAGATGATCGGCTGACGACTTTAGTCATTTCTTCCGCAACCGTCTGCGCTTGCACAAATTTATCTGGTGAAAATGCATTTTGCGCCATCTCGACCATCTTATCCATTTTGTGTTTTTTACCAAGGTCGACCATTTCCGGGTGCATAAAACCGCCGGGGTAACGGGTCAAAAACTGCCTTTCCGCCGCATCCAAACGTGACTTATTCATAGAGACTCCTTCACTCCTAGCCAAGTGTGTGTTCAGAGTAATAGCATAGGATATTTCACCGCCAGACTAGCGCTAACTTTGACGAAAAAGTCTGATCTTGCGGGCTCTGTACACATTTGTTTGCAGTTTTCTGACTCAATCTTATCAATTTGGTTTGAAATCTTACTATTTTCTGACGAAATCCTGATATTGCCCACTTACCATAGCGAGCACTATTTTGAGAGGCGCATCTATGCTGAGTTGGACTATTGGGAATAAGCGATTTGAGTTTATCGCTATTGCCTTATTTACATTGATTGTCAGCGTCGCCATGTTTTTTGCACCCTCGCCTGATTTGCTCATCGACATGGACCCCAATATTGGTGTCTTTCTAGATATCGTGACGCAATCTGCAGGCAAGACAGGGTTTGTTATCACTACGGCTGTGCTGTGTATTTTGCCTTTGCTGCGTAAGTTCCCTGTACGCTACATGCTGGGCTATTACATACAATTTGGGTTGCTTTTGATTCTGGCCTTTGGTTTAAAAACCGGGTTGAAAGCGATCACTGAAATTCCAAGACCCTACACCCAGAGCTTGGTAGAGTTGAAACTTATCGACACGCCAAGTGAGTTTTATCAAATTGGCAGCGAAGATCGAGAATCGTTACTGTCGATCGCTGAAACTAAGGTCGACCCTTTACGCATGAAACAATGGAAAGGCGAGACTAACTACTCCATGCCATCAGGCCACACGATATTTGCCGCCGTGTGCGTTATGTTTTGGGCGGGGTTCTGGATGCGTAGGCAATGCATCGCAATTACCCTCGCTATTATCGGCTGGGGGTTCGGCGTCGCCTACAGCCGAGTTTGGCTTGGAATGCACTACGACACCGATGTGTTAATCTCCTTGGTGAGTGCTGTCGCTTTATACTTGATTGTTCCAACAATAAAGATTGGCCAGCCGCGTCGAAAGAAGCGTCATCCGGTGATCACCCCGTCATAACAATAAGGGCCAGCAAATCTTGCTGGCCCTTATTGGAGCTAATAGAGGTTAATCTCGCTCTACCTGCTTCTCATTGGTGTGAACTAACTCACCTTCAAAGTACACTTCTTTAGCAAATCGCTTGTGGATTTCTGGGACAGGTACGTTGAACGGGTTTTGGTCAATCACCACAAAGTTTGCGTTCTTATCCGCCTCAATTGAACCCACCTTATCCTCTATATGAAGTAGGCGCGCTGCATTTATGGTGTAACCTTTGATAGCTTGTGGCAACGAGATAGTCTGCGAGTATGCAAACTCATCTTGTATTTCGCTAGAACCCGCTGGGCTTCGAGTCATCGCTTGCTCGATGTGAAGGAATGGGTTCATTGGCGCTTGAATCCAGTCACTGGCGATGGTGTAGTTCACGCCATAGTTCACTGCATCGGCAATTGGCCAGAATCGACGAATCACGCTCATTTTCATCTCAGGCTTCACCGCATCAAGGAGCTGAATGCCCAAGAACACATTTGGCGAAAACTCTAAAAAGCCATTCACATGGCGAAGGCGCGGCAGATCTTTGGGATCAACCATCATCGCATGGGCAACTTGGTTACGCAGCGATCGAACTTCTTCGAGGCCATTCACTTTTGCCGACTCTTCCATGGCGCGAATTTCCATCTCTAACCCGCGGTCACCCATGGTATGTGTTGCCACTGACAGACCTAGACCATTCCAACGCACCATGTCATCACGATATTGTTCGTAGGTGGTAAACGCTTTACCAAAGTCAGTGCCATCGCCTGTAAAAGGCTCTTTGACGGCAATCGCTCGGCCAAATGGGGTTGAGTCTATGAACAATTTTACACCATCGACTTTGTAGTGCTCTGTCTCATACTGATCGCGTTTTAAGATCGCATCGTCGTTGCGGTAGCCAAAATAGAAATCTTCTTGGTATGGGTAATGGCGAACATCCATCTTGAGTTTGCCTTCCAAATCAAGTTTCTGGAAGGCTTTCATCTGAACTTCATCCCCTTCCAGCACTTTGATCCCGGTAAAACCAAACGAAGTAATGATGTCGGTCGCTTTTTTGGCTGCATAATAGACATCATCGAACTCAAATCGAGGGTGATGCTTAAGAACTAGCTTGATGGCGGGTGCAGCGTTTAATCGACCCGTAGGGATGCCGTTTTCATCTCGCTCAATGCTACCACCAACAGGGTCTGGAGTGTCTTTGGTGACTCCTGCAACTTCCAGTGCCTTAGTATTGGTGACAACAACGTGGCCGCCGTCATCTTCAAGTACCACAGGTCGGTCGGAGACAATCTTATCAATAAAATGGCGATCCATTTTAACGTCAGAGTTTAGGAAGTAACTCCAAGAAAATGCTGCGCCGTAAATCCATTCCTTGTTTGGATTCTTTTCAGCATAAGCTCTTAGCACTTCAGCGAACTCTTGCGGAGTACGTGGGGTAAAGTTGTCATTACGGAATAAAATATCTTCCATCATAATCACTCGCACAGGGTGAGTATGGCTATCAATCATTCCGGGCATGACAAATTGACTTTTTAGGTCGATAAGATCGGTATCTTTGTTAGCAAGATCTTTAATTTCGCTATCACTTCCCACAGCAACAAACTTGCCATCTTCTACCGCAAAAGCGCTTGCCCAAGGAAGGTTTGAATCAACAGTGTAAACCTCTGCGTTGTAGTAAACGGTATCGACTGCATGCGCCTGAGAGGCAATGACCGCTAATGCCGTAGCGGTCAATAAAGATTTAATCTGCATATAACATCCTTTTCTGAGGCTAAATAACAATAATCGATATATTCCAACGAAATTATAACTTAGCTTATAAAGTCAGGCCCCAGAAATAGCGTCATTTTTGAGATGCTATGAACAATAAATTTGGCTAAATGCCTAATTTTCCTATCTTTTGTTATGTTATCACATATCATTATCAGGCAACATATACTCAAACGTCACACTTAAACCGTATCGATCAGTCGATACCACCGCTTGGCTAGTTTGAAGTTTTTGCCAAATCAGTTTTCGTTGGTTTTCTTTGGCTTGTTGGTTTAGAAAGCGCACTAAATCTCTATTAACAATATTCGATGGGGTGTTTTTCAATGCTTCACGGACATCAAAAACTTTGTCATTGATGTGGGCTTCTACTAAGGTAAAGCCATCTTTGCGCAGGTTAATCATCACATCTGAATAGGCAATCAAGCTGTATTCACGGTAAAGGTAAAGATTGCTTTGCAAGCCTTCTCGGCTGCTCACTTCAGCAAAAAAGGGGGTTTTGTAGTAGGGTACTTCTGCCGAGCTGCAAAATTCCACCATAGGGGCATTGTCACCGCAATCGAACAGCTCTGGGGCATTGTCGAGTTGGTTGACATTCAGCGGTTGAAATGGCTCATCGATGAGCGAAGACATCCACTCTAGATGAAACGCCTGAGCCTGATGAGCACACAGTACCATCAGACCCACGGCAATTTTTTGAAACTTCATATTCACTTACTCATTGTGGTTCTTGTGTAAGTGTACCAAAGCCTTGAACTTACAGCTTAATTTTATCTCCCTAATCGACTGGTTAAAATCCTTAGCTAGCTATCTTTCCAACGCTCGCCATAAGCGGAGGAGTAGTCCGGTGCACTTTGTGTCGGTAGCAAGTCTGGGTCATCAATCAAAGGGCCCACTTTGGTACGGTACGGCAGGATGCCAGCCCAAACAGGATGGTTCATATCTCTCGGCTCATCATTGACGTTGTTATTGCTAATCTTGACCGAAGCCTCGGTGAGTGGCATTTTCAGCAATGTCGTCGCAGCAAGCTCACGCTTTTCAGAGGCTCTCACTTGCTCGCTGCGGCCCGGTGCAATTTGGTCAATAAAGTGATTGAGCAACTGATCTTTAATTTGGTTGCTAGATACCTCTTCAAAGTGTCCTAAAACCACCGCACTGCGGTAGTGGGCGCTGTGATGAAAAGCAGATCGCGCTAGCACCCAACCATCAAACAGGGTGAAAGTGACACAGGTTGCTTGGCCTGATTTTAGCACTCGCATCAAACGGCTATTGTTGGCACCATGCACATAAATATGATCTGCCACACGCCATACCAGCATTGGGATTACCATAGGTTGCTCTTGGTCTGCAAAAGCGATATGGCCCAACAAACTCTCATCAATGATTCGATGTAATTGCTCGGGTTCAAAACTGGCTTTGTGTGCCCCTTTGTTTATCTCGGTTCTTTTGGTCCGTCCTAACATGTCTCACTCCCTCTGATAGCGATTTATTAGCCAGATTAGCGACCAAGTGGTACCGTGTTTAGAACCAGTTTAGATAAAAGGATAGATCCAGTTGCAACCGATAATGACTGATGACTTACACCTTGAAGATAGCTACCCAACTCGCCAAGTGGCGCTTTACCAAGCCATTCGCAAGAAAATTGTCACTGGATTGTGGGCTATCAATGGCAAGCTTCCTTCTACACGAGCCCTAGCCTCTCAGTTAGGAATCAGTCGTAATACCGTCATCAGCGCATATGAACAGCTCCAATCTGAGGGATACATTCGATCACAGCCAGGAGCGGGCTATTACGTAGCAATCGATCGACATGATCCCTACCAGCAAGAAAAGAGCTCGAGTGCACCATATCAAGAGAAACCACTATCTTTAAGCCATGGCTTTGCTCCTGGCGTGGCCGATTTTGAGGTATTTCCTTATAAGCTGTGGCGAAGGATCCTAAACCATCACCTCGACCGAGCATCCTTGATGGGCAGTCAAGATCTGCAAGGCGATCCTAAATTGCGTCAAGCCATCGCCGACTACCTTGCATCAAGTCGCAGCGTGGTATGTAAACCAGAACAACTCATCATTACCAGTGGAGCACAGCAAGCGCTAACACTCGCAGCCCTTGCGGTGCATCCCAAAGGACAAAGTATCTATTTAGAAGAACCGGGATACCGACAAATGGCCAAAGTGTTGCAATGTTTGGGCATCGCTAGAAGATCGCTCCGAGTGGATATTAAACAAGGAGTGCAACTGGAAAATTTAGAAAACGGCAGGCGAGATTCGGTCTATATTACCCCAAGCAACCAATATCCTTTAGGCAGTTCGATAAGCCTTGAAAAACGCCTAGCGATACTCGATTGGGCACGCAAAAATGGAAGTCTGATCATCGAAGATGACTACGACAGTGAGTTTCAATTCGCTCACAAACCGATCCCAAGCTTGCAAGGCTTAGCGGCTCAGACTTGTCCTGATGTCGATATTGCTTACGTTGGCTCACTCAGCAAAGTGATGTTTAACAGCTTGAGGTTGGGCTACCTCGTGGTGCCAGAAAAGTTTGTTTCCGAAGTCGTCTCGGTGAAAGATGCACTAAGCGGCGACACCCCTGCCCATACCCAAGCAGCGCTTGCCGAGTTTATCCAACAAGGACACCTACTCAGGCACATTCGAAAAATGCGTAAGTTGTATGAACAGAAAAACCAGCAGATGCAATCTTCCATTCGGAAGCATCTGAGCTCAAAAGTCACTATTGTCAGTCAATTTGCGGGGTTACATGTCACTGTTGTAGCTAACCACGACATTAACGAGCAACAACTAGTTTTAGATGCCGATAATTTAGGAATCATCATTCGACCGTTAAGTGTTTACTACAATGGCAAGAACAAGAAAAAGGGGATAGTACTGGGCTACGGAAATGTTGCCCTTAGTGAAATTGATAGCAAGATAGCCCAAATAGCTAAGATACTGACTCACGTATAAATTATTGAAAACAAAGACCATAGCCATAAATTTAGTAAGGGTATGATGTACGATTAGTTACTTTTTAATTGCCAGAATACAACTACACTGACTAAACCGTCAGTAGGCAAATGGCCAAAATTATGAAAGTAATTCGTCTAGCTTTTTTAGCCATGTTCGTACTAGCGAGCTTGGCTACCAGTGCAAAAACATACAACGTCGTTGGCGCTCACTTTCCACCTTGGATGTATGAGGAAAATGGTGAAGCAAAAGGGTTTTACGTCGATCTTCTTGAGCTGATGCTTGAAGAAGTGGATGGCATAGAAGTTAATTATGTCTTCTATCCGGTTCCGAGGTTACTCAACGTACTTACCACCGACAAAAACGTATTCTCTCTAGGCATTGCAAAAAATGAAGTTCTGGAACCTAAGTTCCACTGGGTAGGTCCGATATACCCTCGAATATTTGCAGTTTACCAACTCAGTGAACGAACGGATTTAGATATCGAAACACTGTCCGATATTCAAGGGCATAACATTGGCGTAGGAAGAGGCTACGCCGCTATTGATGATTTACTCGATGCTGGGGTAAGCAAAGAACATATTAAAGAGGTGGCGATAGACTCCCAAAATGTTCAAAAACTATTTGCCAAACGAATTGACTTCTTGGTGTCCAATGACATGGTACTCTCCCACCTTCTAAAACAAGATGGGCACAAATGGCCAGATGTAGAACAAAGCATCATCCTTAGCGACCAATATTTATTTGCTTATGCCTTTAACAAAGGTTTCGACCAATCTGTCATCGAGAAACTCCAAACTAGTTTAGAGAAGGTAAAGTCTAGCGGCAAATACGATGCTTTGGTCGATAAGTATTTCTAGTTGCTCAGGATCGCAAATGAAAACCACCCTCGGTTTTAAAGACTCTAAGATTTGGAGATACGCTCATCATTTTCACCAGATAGCGCAGATAATTGCATCTACGCTATCTGGGATTTCACTTTCCCTACCTTCTACGGCATGAACATACCGCCTTTCAAGCGACGGTCAGGTTTGGTTAGCAATTCGGATTGAGCCATCGAAGAACCACACACAAAAAGGCTCGAAATTACCATGGGTAAAAGTAATTTTTTCATAACTTACGCCTTTAGAAATTCAGTTAAAGTTGGTAGTTAAATTCGACCCTGTGATTGCCTTCTGACAATTCGGTATGGTTACTCCAGTTAGCGAAGTAGCGAACGTTAAATCTTGGGTTGACCTGATAAGAAAGGGCGACCTCGTGAGCTAACACTTCACTGTGATTTTCGAAGCCGTGCTGCATGTACATTTCAGAACCTGATAAGGTTTTCATCCACATCGGGTTGTAGTTGATCCAAAGCTTGTCGGTCACATCTATCTTGGTGTACATACCCGCCACCGCAAATGTGCCCGGAACGGAGTAACCGCTGATTTTTTGCCCATCATCACCCATCACATTATTGCCAAAAGCGACACCAGCTCCCGCAAGCGGGAACATGGTCAACGGCCCCATAGTTGGTAGCGCTTGGATCAAGCTGTAAGAGGCAAGGCCCATTTCATTTTGTAGGTCATATTGGACGTCGATTTGTGCGCCGCGACCATTGGTCATGTTAGCGGTAAAGTTTCTAAATCGAATCGAGTCAACACTGTCGCTATGCCCTTCTTGAAGGCCTAATGTCTCACCACCAAATCCCTTCACTTCGATGAAGTTCATAGCGGCAACTCCTTCCTTGCCAGAGTCATAGGTTTTGCCTATTTTCAAGTTCAAACCCGCATTAGTGACCCCTGCGCCAACTTGTGTATAGATGGCTAATGGGTCAGACATATCCTGAACTTCTTTTTCTTGCTCTTGGGCATGCACGGACGTCACTACAAGCGCAGTACTCAGCCAGCAAAAACCTCGTTTATTCATTTTCATTTCAATCACATCAATTATTGGAATTAGCAATCCAGCGCCACTGACTAGAATTTCGACCAATATATCGAAAAGCCCCGATGAGAGGGTTTATAGTGATTATTAGTTTTGGCAATAATGTTTAAGGAACAAGCACAATTAGACGGGTATTTAAGAGATGACACCCCAAAGTGTATTAAAAATAGACATAAGGAAACTGGATGTGATCGAAAGAAAAGCGGGGATCTATCAAGGAAGAAGTAAGGCCAGCGCCTATAGGGATCTAGTATGGACTGTCGCAACTGCCAAAGACACCAGTGTTGGCATTGCGGAACAAACACGTTCCACTCTTGAGGTCATCGAAACCAACCTCATCGAGCTTGGGAGTAACAAACACCAAATCGTATCTGCGCAGGTCTATATCGCCAATATGGCCGACAAAGCTTCGATGGATAAGGTCTGGTGTGACTGGATTGGAGCAAACCCAAATGACTGGCCGCAACGAGCCTGCCTAGGAGTAGATTTAGAAGGCGATGTGCTGATTGAAGTCACCGTGACTGCGGTGCGCGCGACAAGTTAACTCTAATCTGACCTGTGTGGCTGCATTCTAGTTGGTCACACGGCAGATTAACTGACACAAGTCTGCGCAAAACCGTTGGCAATTTTCTACCAAACAAAACTCAATTATCTTCAATAACCCACTCAACATTTTGGATAACTTAATAGGCAACCAAGGAGTGCCTAGCTGTATCGGCGCTCTGTTTTTACGGAACCAAAACACAACAGAGTGAGATTTACCATGAACAAGAAAGCACTAGTTACCGCAGTAGCAACAGCCATTCTAGCGGCAAACGTTCACGCAGATACCATCGTTAAACACACTACGCTCAAAACATCAGTGGGCGATCTAGCGGCGAATGTTTACCTACCAGATAACGTGGAAAACCCACCGGTGGTGGTAGTGACAGGTGCATGGACCACGGTAAAAGAGCAGATGCCAGCCACTTACGCCGAGCACTTAGCTGACCAAGGTTACGCCGCTGTCACTTTTGATTTTCGTGGCTGGGGAGAGTCACAGGACCGATTGACTCAACTTGAAGATCCGCAACGTAAAATTGAAGACATCAAAGCGGTATTTGCTTCGCTGGATCAGGTACCAGGTATCGACGCTTCACATGCTTACGGTCTAGGGGTTTGTGCTTCTTCTGGTTACATGCTTGATGCGGTTTTAGGTAACGATAATGTCGTTGCGGCCGCTGCTGTTGCTCCTTGGTTGCACGACCGCAGCATCGTTAATGCGGTATATGGTGGCGCAGAATCAGTAGGTAATTTGATTCAAACGGGTATTGCAGCGCTTTCTAGTGATGAGCCTCAAATCATCGAGGGTGCGAGCCTAACTAACCAAGGCGCACTGATGTACAACGTTCCTTACTACACAGAAGAGGACCGCGGTCTAATTCCTGAGTGGGACAATGCCTTCAATCTAGGTTCATGGGCAGGTTGGTTAACCTACGATGCACACGCTACTGCTGCTAAGCAAGACAAACCGGTACTGCTTGTCGCTTCTGAATCTATGGCGATTCCTGCGGGTACTCATGGCTACTTAGAGAAAGCCGGCGACAACGTTGAAGCAGTTTGGCTAGAAAACGTATCTCAGTTCGATTTTTACGATGTAGAAAAAGACGTACAAGCAGCCACAGATGCCGTTGTCGCTCACTTTGCACGTAACCTATAGGTCTCGCTATGTTAAGAATTGTATTTGCATTAGTTTTAGGGGTAGCCACCATGACAACTCACGCTAAACCGTTGACCTTGGATGAGGCCAAAATTTCACTCACAGCGCAGAGCATGGCCACCCTCGCTGACCGTAACCTTTACCCACAGTTAGAGCAGATTTTCGCCCCAATTGTCGTGGTCGACTACACCTCAGCGTTTGGTGGTGAAGTGAACAACGTAAAACGTGAAGACTTGATGGCAAGTTGGTCTGCATTACTGCCCGGTTTTGATGGCACTTACCATGACCTAAGCAAGATCATAATCGACCAAGAAGGCGATCGTGCTGAAGTTTACGCAGATGTGACAGCGAGCCACTACATTGGAGATAATGGTTTTTGGCAAATCTCAGGACGCTACCTGTTTGAAATGAAAAAAGCAGGGACAGAGTGGCAGATTGCTGCACTAACACTGCTGGCAGGTGACGAGCTAGGCTCTCGCGAAGTGCTGCCACAAGCGATAGAAGCGGCTAAATCTCAATAGACAATCCAATAACTAAGTTAAAACCCCTGCGAGAAATCGCAGGGGTTTCGCTGTAGCTCGATTCCATCAACGAAGCTGCTTCAAAAACTGCCCCGGGGTCTGTCCATAGTGCCCTTTAAATGCTCGGGTAAAATGCGACTGGTCATTAAAGCCAAACTGATGGCTGATTTCAGCAATATTTACTTCTGGTGCATTGAGCTTTGACTTAGCCTGCTCAAGACGTTTACCCATGATGTATTGGTAGGGTGTCACATCCATCAGCTTCTTAAACTCTCGCAAGAAATAGAATTTACTGCAGTGAAGCAACTCGGCAAGATCATCAATAGATATTGGCTCTGAAATGTTTTGTTGGATGTAGAGGTCAATTTTCTCAACTTGGCGTCGGTCAAATTTTGAACCCGACTGTTTCTCATTGAGAAGATCAACATAGTTTGAATAATGTTGGATATAGTGTTGAGACAACAGTGCCAACAAGTTTGATAAGTAATTGGCCCCATTGCGTCCTTTGCCCTCAACCTCAAAGATAAACAGATCGATAATGCGATTAAGCACTGGATCCGATAGGTTGTAGTTATTAAGAAACTGCAGCGCCATTTTGTCGATATTGAGCGGGCAACTATTCAAAAAGGTCTGTTCTTCAATAGCCAAAATTACAAAATGACACGGCTCGGAAATGTCATGAGTGAAAGGCGTATTTGGTGGGTTCACCCAGATATCATCTGCGACCGCTTTTACTGCCGTCCGCTCTTCGCCACTGCCAACCTCCCAGCTCAACTCTTTGTCTTGAGCCACTGCGAAATAGAAATAAGGTGTGAATACATTCTTTGGGTAAAAATGGGGCGAGCTTCCTTGTTCCAATATCACCCCGTTCCAATCTAAACCTTGGCTAGAGAGGGAGATATCAAGTACGTCACCGCAACGGGAGGGCTGTTTGGAGTCATAGCTAAAAAACTTAAGGTTTGACCTCATTGTGTATCCTTACCACCTACATAATTGATAATTATATTACCATCGGATTGAGGAAACATAAGGGACATTGCATAAAATTCAGGCTTTACCTGACTTTTCAATTAGTGAAAATCTAGCGTAATCAACAGCCTTGCTTGCTCCCCTGCCACTTGAGGAGAACGATGTACCAAGCCTGCGCCTTCGTTATCCATCCATCGCTCTCCTTTCAATAAGGCAACATCACCACTACCGAGCTGTTGGATACAGCTTTCATCGCCATAGAGTCCAGAGGATACATCAGGCACACCTGCACTGCGGTGACCAAGCACATCATAATTGACATCTCGATGTTCAAGCCATTCTGTACACACCCCACTGTAGGTGCTCACTAGTCGGCATGGCACTTGATCTACATGAAAACGTGGACACATCGCTTTATTAAGGACGGTAATTCGAACCCCAGCTTGCTCCAGTTCAAACAGGCAGCAAAACATATCGATAAGTTCGGTGATGTTTTCAATCAGCTCATCACACTTCACCTCGTCAATGACCTTGTAAAGTTCTGCCGACGCTTGGTGGGGAGATAGCACTAGGGATTTTTGAAAATTTGGATAAACTCGAAGAAACTCATCAACTTCTCGCTGAAGTGATTGAGAAAGGGTACGTTGCCAGATCGCGATATTTACCTCTTGCTGGTAGATATCCGTTAAGACCATCGGGCTTCCACCTTGCGCAGAACAACGAACTTTAGTGGTAACTTCAGAATTCGACTCGCTCGCTAACATCATCTCTTCTCTCCTTTCATGCCACGGTTTGATCGCAGCAGCGCTCAACCATTGATATGTTATAACATATCTTAGAGGTTCATAAATATAAGAGATATTGCTATGCATGATATTAGGTCAAGAGGTGGGTAGCAAAATATCGAATGCTACTTACGTTCACTCACACAGCTAAACACCACTTCATCGTCACCACGCATACCGAAATTTTGATAGTCGCTAGAGCGAGCGGTTTGATTATCTTGGCAAAGTAAGCGCAGAGACTCTTCACTCAGTCGAACAGAACTCAATTGTACCCAGACAACACCAAGCCCTTTGATGTTGAGCAAAACTTTGGAGCCTTGGCGATCCAATACAGTGAGCGGCGGTTTAGGCAAATCACTGGCCGCATAGATATTCCAGCTTCCATCGTGCATTTCTACATCAACTGCTGGCTCCAACCAAGCCTCGACAACAAGTGGAGCTGGCTCATTGGCAAAACCCGATGAAGCGCTAATGCAGGCAAGCCCGAGAAGAAGTTTACTTTTCATCATTTGGTTGCTCCTCTTCAGGTGATAGACCATATTCTGACTCGATTTTCTCTATCAGTTGGATACCTGCCCAGCCCAGTGCGAGTATGGATATCCAGCTCGATGGCGCATAATGAAACCAGCCAAACACTATACCGAGCACCAGCAAGATAAATACCCCGCTCAACACCCACAAACGTTCGTTGAGCCAAGCGAATAGAGGCACTTCCAGCACCCAAGTACGTACTGCGATAAGTAAGCTGATGTAAATCATCCAAATGGCGAAATTAACATGATCGACGTTATCGTCTTCACGAGTATAGCTGTCTTGATAAACCAGCAAGTTATCCAGAGCCATTGCGTGGAAGAAGACGCCCGGCAATGCGCCGTGCACAGGAGATACTACGTAGTCATGCACCCCTTCTATTTGTCCACCGACCAAAACGATAGCGTCTTTAACCCACGCTCTCACTTGCTCTCGTTCGCTCTCAATCGGTGAGCGAACCATCGCCATTAGCTCATCGGCATACAACAGTCGTTGTGGCGGGCAGATTTGCAGTGTTTGAGGCTCTTCAAAAATGGGCACAATATTTTGTACCACCGACCATGCGGCCCTTCCTAGTACTTGTATTAAGTTGCCTCGTTCTCGGCATTCTCCAATCCTATGTGGCAGCAAGATATCCGCGGCATTGGAGTTCCAGCGCACACTCATTGAAGCACTGTCATCGGGCGCCAAGCCGTCACAATCGTGGCTTTGGCAGTAGTGGTTATATAACGCTGTTGCAGTGGTTGGTGTGGAGTCATCAACAAACACAGGGTACAGGTCGCCTTCTCCTTCCCATCCATTCGCCACCAAAGTGGCAAACTCGGAAAGATCTGTGGCAACGGTTGAGTCAAATGAGGAATTAGCGGTACCACGGGCGAAAAACAGTGGTACTTGCGTCAACTGATGCATGGCAGACAACTTGGCAACAGCTCGGTCGTAGGTTGGGTCCAGCGAGCGCTTTTTCATCCACATCACATCGTAAAATAACGCGCTTGGAGATTGTGCCATCAAGGTAGAAATTAAGTTCGCTTGATCAAGGTAGGACAGTGGCCAATCATTGGATTGCCAGATATTGGGGTACAGGTTGGCTATCGCTTTGTCGTTAAACAGCACCACCAGCAACTTATCGTGACTGGCTGTTGCGTCATATTGCCCAGAAACCAATCGGTATATGGCTTTCTCCCCTGCACGCTCACTGGCGCTACCTAATCCATAAGGGTCGCCATAAATCAGCCATGCGCCGAGCACAAACATAAACAGCCATTGAGCTGAAAAAGTAAACCGCAAATAGAAGGCTTTTAAACCCCGTTTAACTTGTGAGATGAGTGAAACCTGCATCCGTGCGTGCTCCCTCTTACTGCGTTTGCAATCTGATCACACTGATCGCTGCTCGACCATTTGATTTCTCTTTTTTCTTGAACGCCCGAGTCGCCGCTACATCACCCAGCGATTGTGCAAAGACATCCTCATAGCTGCCATCGCCACGAGTGGCTATCTCTTCGCCAACTCGAATAAAGGTACTGCTTTCAAGTGACTCCTGTTGCAAATGACTGAGAGACATTTGCGGTGCAGTTTTGCTGGCAGGCACGGCAATCACCACAAATTGCTCTTCCCCTTGAGTACTGGCACTGCTCATTTCTCCTTCAAAATCTTCCGATTCACCAGCAGACAAGCGTCCACTAAAGCCAGGGTCTGGGAAGATCTGAGTGATCCCCATACCGCTGTCGATGAACATCACAGCTAGATCCACTGGATTGCGACCTCGGTTGGTAAACGATACCTTGAGCAGATCGCCATCTTGAGCTGTGATCACCTGCTCTAGCCCACGAGACTCGTTGTTTAATGATACATCTGACTCAATACTAGATTTACCTTGCATGCTAGCCGCTAAACGTCTGAGGTTATAGGCACGAACGACTCGTGAAACTCCGTTGTGAAGCGTCTTATCCGCATTAGGTACTCGTTCCAAACTGAGTGACAAATACTTCTCTTGCTGCTTATCATCACACACCTCATTGGAGGTGCTAGCTACCAAGTCACAAGGCAAGAATTGGTTGGTTAAGGTGAAAAAGTAAAGCCTCTGTGGCGTTACATACAAAGAGATATCCGCAACATCATCACTTGCCACCCATTCAACCGTGCGAGCAAGGTGCTCATTGTCGGAGAGCAATTGCGTCATCGCCGTTACCCACTTCTCATTTGGCATTTTTTGCCATTTAAAGCGGATTTTTTCCGGTACGGCAGGGCTAAGTAGCGAGACGTAATGCGCTTTATTTCCGTCAGCTTGGTGGCTAAGAGCGCCATCACGAAGCTCAGCTTGGCTAGTAGTTAGCCCAGACTGAGTCACCTCCATCACTGCAACAGGCTCATCACTGCCAATATCGGCAAACACTTCTACCACAGCACCGACACCAAGCCCATTGAGCTGACCTGCTTGAATCGTATATCGGCCTTTTTTCTCAGTGAGGGCAAATCGCTCTGAGATCTCCCCTTCTCGATGGAAAATAGGTTGATCCAATTGGGCCCCGCCTTCAAACAAAGGCATGGTGCGATACCACGGCATGCTGTTGTAACTCGATAAGATCCCTTGAGCGAGCTGACGATAAGTAATATTAGGGTTTTGGCTGATAAGGTTGGTCATGGTGTAAGTGAACAGCCCCTGAGGCGAGCTAACTTCACCATTCGGCAGCAGCATTTCTGGGGCTTCTTCATTGCTTTGCGCAGCGCCAAAGCTCACCAAAGCCCCTGCATCAGAAGCCAGCTCAACGGGTGCTAAAGTATCTGCCACGGGAAGGGCTTTGCTCTTAGCAGGTTTTGAAGAACGCAACGCCTGAAGACCCACATTACGCGAGCGAAACTCTTGTCCAGTCAAACTGCGCGTCATAGTGCCGGAGTGGCATGAGTCGAACACCACCCACACATTTGCGCCCTTATTACGCAGACGCGTGGTAAGAACATTCACTTGGTTGTCGGTAAGGCTGTTGCTCACCGTACCCAGTTTTTTAGACCATTGACCGATATCGCGCGGTAAGAAGATTTCATCGAGTCCATCGGCACCTTCTTCTTTCCCCCCGCTCAAGTTCGGTTGCTGACTGCCGTGACCGGAGAAGTGTAAGTAAACAAAATCGCCTCGGTTAACCTTGGCTGTGATGCTTTCAAATGCGGCCAAAATATTACTACGAGTGGGCAAAGGTGCACCTTCTACACCATCAGCAAGCAAGGTGATATTGTCAGAAGATACCCCTTGTTGCTGCAACATAGTTTTTACTCTCAAGGCATCATACTTTGGACCTTCAAGATTGAGTGACGGGTCCAAACTTGGGTATTCAGATACCCCAACCACTAGCGCATGGTAAGTTGTCGCTTGAGTCGTGAGCGTAAACAGGAGAGTGAAGATAGCCAGCAAAGCACGCATATAAATGATCCTTTTCCTACACTGTTCAACGCAAATTGTGCCATCAAACCTATGATGAACCCTTGTCTAAACTGAACAGCAGTAATGAAGTTTTCCCTAACTCATTTCAATAGTTACAGCACACTATTCGGTGCCAAAAGTACAAATAAAGCCAACCCAATTGTAGCAATCATGCTACATTTACCCAATAAATTAATAACTCCAAATCGATAAGATTCAGAGTTTTGAGAACAGAAGAATTGGCATTCATGGAGGAGTGCATGGCTATTTCGTTTTTGGCTAATCGTCGCTTGAGTACCAAGCTCATCGCTTCACTATGTTTTCTTGGTGGAAGTTTACTGGCCAGCTCAAACACTTTCGCAGGTATTAAAACCAAAGATGGCAAGGTACTCGAAAAGCCTTGTCCAAGCGCAGAGTTCGGCGAGCTGTTTTTCGGTCAAGAAAAATCCTTTGGCACATCTCGCCTAGACCCACTCAACTACCTGCTCAATAAATCAAGCTATGAAACTCAAGAGATGTATTTGATTTGGTTAACGGACCAAACCAATTACCACGGCAGTTACCGCATTCAATCTCCGTTTGCAGGGGCGGATCTTGTGGCGGTAGGCGTGGCGTGTGAGCAGCTGACCCCAGGGCTAGAACAAGCTCTAATTGCGACACGAAAAATGGTCAGCCCCAATCAAACATTGGCACTGGATACTCACTACATGGGCGATCTCGGCCTTTCGTTTGACCAAATTGTGCAGCTGCAAGGCGAAGCCTTTCTCAGCGCCAACAAAGAGCAGCCGCCTGAGCTCTATGAAACCATCGCCGAACTGGCCTACCACATTGACAATTCACAAGTGCGCGCCAAATCTCGTAGTTTAGAGGACGAGTACTTTATTCAAACCGTCTATTACGCTACCACCCGAGCTCCAGAGCAAGACGATGACGTTTATTATGGAGGTGAGCGCGACGTACAAACGCCACTTCGCTTGGGACAAGCAGACATATCTATACCCAAAAACCATGAGCGCGGAGCGATAGAACAGCCTTGGCTATCGCTTAAGTGGTTAAAGCAGCCCAATAAGCATGTGCTGATCCAGTCTGTCACTGAAATGAAACCTGATAGCTTTTGGCAATCGCTACCCATCAAGCAAGGCCAAGGAGCTTGGGACAACAGTGTAATTGTCTACATCCACGGCTATAACGTGGCGTTCAGATCGGCGCTTAAACGCACCGCCCAAATGGCCTACGACTTTAATTTTTCAGGTGTGCCTTTGCTGTTTTCTTGGCCGTCAAACGGTTCCCTGCTTGATTATGCATCTGACCGAGAAGATGCTATGTGGAGTGCGACCTACTTAACTTCATTCCTTGACTCTTTGGATGATAAATACCCTGATAGCAACGTTCATATCGTTGCACATAGTATGGGTAACCAAGTACTGCTCAATGCGCTCAATGAAATGGCGCTACAGGATCAAAGCACTCGCTTTAGCAGCGTGATTTTGGCTGCACCTGATGTGGATAGCCAGTGGTTTGAATATCAACTTGCTCCAAGAATTCAAAATCTTGCGCACAACTGGGCGATCTATACTTCTGAAAATGATGGAGCGCTTATAGCCTCAGAAAAGGTTAACCAAGCTCGACGCCTTGGCATGCCAGTCAGCCTGGTTGAAGGGGTAGATGTGATAGATACCAGCGGCTTGAATGCTGCACCATGGAGTATTCCTGAATCTCACTCTTATTACGCTAACAAGCTGCCAGTGATTGAAGATTTGATTGCTCATTTGAAGGGCATTGATCCTGACCAACGTAACCTACTTAAAGCCAGTAATGCTCAAGGCAATTACTGGCGAATGATTGACGAAGAGTAACTTCAACTGAGGAACCACTGTGAAGCTAGCAAAACGACTTTCTCTTGGCACGTTTTACGCCCTGTTCGCCACCTCCATGCTAGCTTCCCCCAACGCTTTGGCGGCTCAAGAGTGTAAAAGGGGTTCCCTAGATCAAGCGAAAGACATACGACAGGCCATTGCTGCCGACAAGGCAAGTGAGACTCAGTGGCTACTCGAAAACTGTTCCAATCCAAGCCTTATCTCCAGCAACTCTCTTGAGTGGGCGCAGCTAGCACTTCAAACCCAATCAGACCCGATATGGCAAAGCCTCATTGACGCTAATATCGACTTGTCACAACCGGTTAAATTTGGTCAAACCCTGTTCGATTGGGCGCTTGAACAAAATAACCCATGGGCGGTTGATAAGCTTATCCAACACAATGCAGCTAACTCGCTTGCGTTTAGCTTTGGCCACCTTGGCGTTGAACCACTAAACAATGATCACACTGAACTGGTCGATGTGTTGATCAAGCACGGTTATCAGCCAGAGCAAGCGCCCTCTTTACTCGCCGCTGCACTTGAACAAGATAACCCTACGTTGGTGTCCAAAATCATCAACCGCTACCAAATCAACCTTGGGGAGAGCATTGATTACTCCATCACAGCGGCCTTAACCCATGTTTTTCAGCGTGGCGATACCAAAACCATCCATTTGCTGCTCGACAACGGTCTATCACTCAAATGGAACTCTGATGCGGCGCCAATGCTCGAAAACGCCGTTAAATCTGACGATGAAGAGCTGGTGACCAAAATATGCCAGTCTGGTTACCAAGAGTTTTTTACGCCAATAGAGCTTGCGATCACTGGACAACATACCGAGTCGCTCGCGGCTATCACTGCTCACTGTGTCCCGAGGGTCTATCAAGAAACCGCTTACCAAAATAATGTTCAAACGGTTCTGGCAAGTCGCAACCCCGAACTTTATCAGGCTTTTTGGTCAGGAGTTTTTGACATTAACGATCCAATCTCTTGGAAAAAAGATGCGTTAAGTTTTTCAGTGGAATCCAACGACATTTGGATGATGGAACAACTGCTTGCCCTAGGCGCAGATTCTAAAAAGGAATACTCAGACCAACTCCTAGTCAATGATGCCATCAAAAGTCTATCGCCTGAGATTGCATTGCGGCTGATTGAGCTCGGAGCACCAACAAGCCTTTATGGCGACTATAAAACTATCCACGCTACTGATTCGGCGCTACAACATGGTCAAACCGAGGTTTATAACGCCTTAATTGCTAAAGGAGCCACGCTAGAAATAGCGCTACCCAAACAGTGTGAAGATGCAAAAGAGAGCGGTAACTGGTACGTGCTTTCCGTTTGCCACGATAAGCAGCTCATCGACGATATCAGTAATTACATTGGCCCAGCGCTATTATCCGCCGCTGAGCGAAAAGACTTAGACACAGTAAAACAGTTGATAGCCCGAGGTGCGCCGCTGGATTCCGGATCGTATAAGCATGAGTCGGCACTTTCCATTGCTGTCGAGAACAATGACCGAGCACTCATCGACTACCTATTAACACTAGAGCACCCACAACACTTAGTAGACCAAGCCTTCAAATCTTTAGCCATTGAAAAACACAACCACCTCTATCCTGTTTTAATTGAAGCTAACCTCACGCCTCCTGCTAACCTAATGCATGACGCCATGTGGTTTAAGAATATCGAACTGGTGGAGTACATGGTGAATCAGGGAGCAGACCCTTTAACGCTTGATGCGTTTGGTAACACCCTGCTAACCAGCTTTGCTAGCGCTACCCATTGGCTCGCTGATGAAAAAAACCTTGCCGAGATCCAAAATGCACTACTTGAACTAGGTATCGACCCAAGCACCGAGAACCAAAAAGGCCAAACCGCTCTGTCACTTTGGCTACAACAAACGCAAACCAATCAATATATTCAAGCCTTATCGATGCCAGCCATTGAGCTTATCGAGTCAGGGCAATTCGTGCCTGAGCCAAAACAAGGCAACTACGTACCTTTGCTAGACCATTTAATAAAACATGCCAATAGCGCTCATGCGTTACTGCTGTTGCAAAGTGGCATCTTGGCATCCAGCACTCAAGCGGTCGACTTATCACCACTCAATCGAGCTATTCAAACCAAGCAGTATGCACTTATCAAACCGCTCATCGAAGCGAAAGCAGACGTCAACGCCATTGATGAATCCACAGGGCTTCGAACGCTACACCTTGCGGTGCAAAGCGGCTCAGTTGAAGTTGCTGAACTAGTGATTGAAGCAGGTGCGCAACTTGAAGGGAAAGCAAGAACGTCCAACGGGGCAAGTGCATTATCATTAGCATTGCAGGCCGAACAACCAGAGATGGTTAAGTTGCTGCTAGAACGTGGCGCAGTAGTAGGCAAAGTCGATAACCAAGGCAATGATGCTTTTTATTATATTGCGGCAAACTCCCCTTCTAAGCAGGATTTAGAGAACCTACTTCGTGATTATGCGGTCGTGAATCAAGCCAATGTTGAACTGTATGTCAGCCGATTGTCTTCACTAGACGATGCACCACTCGCTCGTTCACCCAATGGTAAACTTTCGATTCGAAATGCCAATAATGTCATGGAGCTTTGGGACGAAAATAGTCAGCGAGCGCTACGCTTAATTGACGACAGTCGTAACTGGTATGAGTCGATCGTTTTTGTCGACTTCTATGACGATACCACCTTGCTGTTTGCCTATCGTGGAGACGAAGCTGTGACCATGCTCGATCTCTACAGCGGTGAGGTGATTAAATCCATCAAACCCAAACTCGAACAGTATCAAGCGTTCAAAGCCAATGTAAAAAGCGCCCGATACAGCGCTCAATCTAAGCTGCTCGCCATCTCTGATGAATACGGTACCAGTGTCATCAATACACAAGAGTGGAGCCTGCAACATCGCTGGCATGATATCGCACTCTACGACATCGAGTTCATTGAAAATGACACCCTACTGTCTGGGTTTGTGTTCCAAGACCATTACCGATTGCCGATCCTAGACCATGAAGAAGAGAGACCTACTCAGCCTAGCCCACAGGTGTTTGATTTTGCCTCGAAATCCCAAGTGCTCGCCATTGAGCACCTCTCAATTAACCGCAGCGGCATCGCTATCTCTAGTCAGGGGGACAGTGTTAAAGTTAAGGGGGAAATTGTCCATGTTTGGAATAGTGCCAACGGTGAGCTACTCAAAACCATAGATACCCAGCGTGGCGCCATCACCGACCTAGAGTTTCACCCAGATGGTGAGCACTTTGCGACCATCCACCAGCGCACCGATGAAACCTACCAACTAGTGATGTGGTCACTAAGTACCAGTCAGGAGCTATGGAACGCAAGCATCGACACGGCTTCCTTTCACTCACCTAAGTTGCACTTCACCAACGAAGGCCACCTGTTCGCTGTACCAGGTGATCAAAATATTGTGGTGTATGGCCTCGATTCTTCAAAACCGATTACCAGTTTTCGCACCAATGGGGTGGGCGACGCACCAACAGTCAAATCCGTTGGCCCACAAACTGTATTGTTAGCTGATAACCAAGCGATACAACGAGTCAACTGGCGTTCAGGCAAAGTAGAAAAGCGCCTGACTCACTCAAAGCCGTTGCGATTTCACGACATTGATGTCCATCCCCACTATGGCGCTTATGCTCTGACTTATCAGCTGAGCGCGGAAAACAAAGTACACAACGTAAAACTGATGAAGCTCGATGATGAGCTCAATTTAACGCCTGTTGCCAAGCTTGATGACATCAAAAACGAAACTCTGCTTCGTCGCCTCACTAACTCGTCGTGTCTATACGATTTAGAAGTCTTGGCTAGTGATTCAGTGTTACTCAGCTGCTGGGAGACTGGGGTTGCCCATTGGTCCTTAGCTAACAATGAAGCCAGTTTACTTAGAAGTCACAATCGCAAAAAATTCAATACTCGCTTAGATGCAATTGCCGTTGACCTGCACCATAGCAAAGCTCTGATAGCCTCCAGTGACTACTCGTTACACAGTTTAAATTTGCCTGATTTGTCCTCAATCCATGAAGACTATTATCGCTTCGACAACCGACTCAATATCAATAGCCTCGCACAGCAAGGCAATTACCTAGTCACAGGTTCTGAAAGCAATGAGACAACCAGCTTGTGGGATAAGTCCAGCCAGAAAGTCCTCGGTAAATTTGACCACCCAGAGTTTTCCAAACAGGTCACAGGGGTGGCGATTGCAAGCCAAGCCGATCGAATGATCAGTTGGGATAGCCACAACGGGGTAGACTTATGGGAGCTCTCCACAACCAACTTCTTGAGCCGTTATAAGCATCGAGATCCTGCATATACCATAGTCTCAGCGGCTATCAGCCCAGATGCGTCTCATGCAGCTATCGGGTTGTCCGACGGTTCAGTGGAAATTTGGGACATCAAGACTAACCAAAGAGTCTCCGTTTTAGCTGCACAAAAACTCTGGGTAACCGCAGTTTCATATGATGCCACGGGAGAGCGCCTGTTTGTCGGAGCAAACAGTGTATCTATTTGGGACACCAGCACTTGGCAGCAACTTGATGAACTGCCAACACCGGCAGGTTGGGTAGATAAACTCGCTGTCATGAGCAACGACCAGCTGGTCGTTGGCTATCGATTGCAGCAAAGCTCGCGTTCAGACAGTTATTACACCCTAATGTGGGATGTGACAAAGCAAAAAATCACCCAGCAATTTGACCAGCATAAGCTGCTCGCCAGTGATGACAGACAAAGCCTACTTGGCTTTGGTGAGCAGCTACTCACTCTTGACTCAGATGGCAAGCTCACCAATCACCCCGCCCGCCTTCAACAAGATGGGCACTACTTGTTGGATGGGCAGAACATCACTATCGGAACCCCAAATGCCTTACTGCGCACAGATGGGACTGAAATAGTACATTTTAAAGACCGACTACCCGTCAGCGATGTTGATGGTGAGTCTAACCTGCACCAAGTGCTTTATAGTCACAATCGCCGATGGACCTTGGTTAGAACCGACAATCATTTTGGCTTATTTGACACCACTAACAACCAACAAATCGGCTGTTTCAGTGCGCCACTGGGCGCAATCGAAAGCTATCACTATCAGCCAGAGCTGCGCAGTTTACACTTAACCGACAGCACCCTCGGTGCTCATCAAATCCACTTTGAACCGCTAGCAACTGCTGCGACCACGTGTCAGCCGCTAGAGTTAGCACACAACCAAACTACACTGCCAGATTCTGGTGACAGCTTCCAAATCGCCGAACGCAACAATCCTTGGAAAGTCGATTCAACCAAAGCAAGTTTGTCTGTCGTTAGCCAAGATAAGCTGAAGATGGCTTTTGCCAACGATAACCGTATTCAACTGCTCGATGTCGCTGCAGGCGCATTTATCGAGCCAATCTGGACAGACACCGCAGTTTATGCGCTAGCCATTTCTACCGATGGCACTTTCATCGCCACCATGCATAACGATACCCAAGTGCGAGTATTTAATACCAATTTGCTCACTCAAGTGGCGCAGTTTGAAGCTCAGTTTAGTCAAGCAGAGAGTATCTCCTTCACTCGAACTCAAGGTGAACTGCAACTTAATTTAGTGACTACTCAAGACAAAGACGTCGAAGAAAACTGCTCACCAGGCTGCATCACTACAGTTCATTCGGTTGAAAGAGCCACTCAAACTTTTGCTGTGTTAGAGCCTAAGCAACTCAGTATCACTATTGAAGAGGGCAAACCTCACAACATAGAATTGCTCGCCTCGCTGTCGAATGCACAACAGATCACGGTGAAACAGCTAAACGATGAAGAAAATCTTCCGCTCACTAAGCCAAGTGATTTTGACGCCTTCGCTTGGTATCTCAAAGATCATGACTACATCATGGATGATCATTGGTGGGTGTCTGGTATTGGCAGCAGCCAAGTGACCATTCTCGACCTCAATTCTGATCGCAGCTATGTTCACCAAATCTCATCACCTAAAATTGAAGATTACATCAAGCACGTGGTCATCTATGAGCAGCTAGACAAGCTGCTGCTCATTGACCAATCTTTAAAACTCACTCTGGTCGACCTCGCAACACAGACACCTTTGGCACAATCTCAGGTGTATCCAGACAACACTTGGGTGATCGTCGATCCGCAAGGTCGCTATGACAGTAACAGTCCCGGCGACCTACCATTTTCAGCTTGGATTGCTGATGATGCGCCATTTAGCGCCATGCCAATCGAGCTATTTCTTAACCAGTACTATGAACCTCGGCTGTTAACTCGACTATTGAACAATCAGCCGTTTGCACCGATTGAAAGCCTTGCTCAAATCAATCGCATTCAACCACTGGTGACTATCGACGCTTTATCTCATTCCGCCGATTCACCAAGTCAGGTGGACATTACCGTTTCCGTAGTCGAACAAGCCACAGAAGGGAAAAATGGTATCGGTGGAACCTCATCAGGAATTAGTGGTGTGAGACTATTTCGGGGTCATCAACAGGTAGGGGCACTCACCAAAGCTGAAGTCGAAACACTGATTGAACAAGGTTCATTAAGCTATACCTTCAAGAAGATAAACCTAGCTCAAAACAGTGCCGACACTGGCACCCAGTTTAGCGCCTATGCCTTTAACCGAGATGGCGTGAAAAGCCTAACGGCTAAGTCGCAGTTTGTTCCAAAGCTTCCTCTACCTAAACGCCCAAATCGCGCCTATGTGGTAAGCATTGGCGTCAACGAATATCAAGCCCCGATTTGGAACCTAACCTATGCCGCGGCGGATGCCAGTGCTATCGCAACCACCATTGAACAGGGTCTAATCGCCGATCAAAACTACGATCAAGTGATCTCCGTGCCGCTACTTTCCAGCATGACAGACAACCAAGGTAATACGCTACAACCGACAAAAGCCCTGATCCACGCAACGCTAGCGCTTTTGTCTGGTCATGAAATCGATGCAAAGCTCAAGGCCCAAATTCCTAACGCAGATCAAATTGAAGCATTAACGCCAGATGACATGCTGTTTTTCTTCTTTGCCGGGCATGGATTATCAGATAATGGGGATTTCTACCTATTCCCATACGATATTGGACAAGCAGATAAGCGCAGTGTTACCCCCGATATGCTGAGCCGAGCCATCAGCAGTGTGCAGCTCGATGAATGGATGCAAAGTATCGATGCAGGAGAGTTTGTCTTAGTCATCGACGCCTGTAATTCCGCAGCCAGTGTGCAAGGCGCAGGCTTTAAACCCGGACCGATGGGTAGCCGAGGGTTAGGACAACTTGCCTATAACAAAGGCATGAAAGTATTGACCGCCAGTGAAGCCGAAGCTGTGGCACTGGAGAGTGCTAGTCTTAAACACGGCCTATTGACCTATGCGCTAATCCAAGAAGGTTTGCTCGATAGTCACGCTGACCGAGCGCCTAAAAATAGCCGAGTATCGGTCAACGAGTTCTTAACCTATGCCCAAAGTCGAGTACCCGAGATCCACCAATCTCTATACAGTGGCGATAAAAGTATCGACAGCAGCCGAGGGTTTAAACTCAATGCGAAAAAGCGTGAAAATGCCAAACAGCTTTACATCCAAAAACCAAGCTTGTTTGACTTCTCGCCTAAGCAGACCAATAGCGTGCTGTTTAATTCAACAGGGCAAACGCCTTAGAACGGGTTACCAGTGTCATGTTATTGTGTAGAATTTGCTCTTGCTTTGCCCGTTTATTGACGAGGTCATGAGGATAGTGCAAGGGCCTGTTTGACCGTAGTGCAGTAGATAGCATATTAACTAAATTTATCTCGCACCAGAAAAGCGAAAAGCACCCCGCAGGATGCTTTCTAGAGTGCTCAAGTCAGAGTCATTGGCGAGAATTTTATTACCAAAACTTAAGCCTGACGAGCTAGTGTCTGAATTATGGTACAGGGTGGCTCTAGTGTCAACTATACAACTCCAGGTAGAATTGTAACGACACCACGTTTGCCTATGACCTCGTATACTTTTGAACTCTTCATGATGGAGTTAAACTGCCTTTTCGCTTGAGTTGGCGTTAGCATATTACTGTAATAAATTGATTTATATACATTCAACGCTTCTAAACTAGTTAGCCAATCAAAATGAGCTTTGTAATGAGATTCGAGGTAATCACTCTTCCTATCTTCAGAGATCCAACCTAACAATCTGCATATTCTGTCATTAAGTGTTCTCATGCGTCGCATACTTTCTTCTGGTGTTGATGCGGCAGGATAAATTACGGTGTTTGTCCGATGATGCTTAACTTCTGTAAACTTCCATATAGGTTCATGGTGAGCAATGCGGTTCCTCAATTCATTTACTTGGCTTAAACGGTTAAGCAAATCGTCTATTGCATCTCGAGTCCAATAAGTTGGGTGTACTGCAAAGTGCCCCTTTAGCCCATTAAAGAAAGTACTTTTCCAGTCTACCGTATTGTTTCTTACCGTGTGATAAATCAAAAAGCTCCAAAAACCAAAACTTTGTGCCGCAATTACTTTTCCAGGAGTAGGGAGTGGCTGTTTGGCTACTAACCGTCGTCTTCTCGACCTTAAGTGAGTCACTTTTCTAATCAGATCTACCGTTTTTGGGTGAATATGATTTTGCTCAATTAAGTACTCATACCAATCATTGTCAAATACATGCCCTTGCTGTCGATGTATTTCGAATTGACGCGACAGCTCTCTATGAATGGTATTTCGCAAGGCTACTTCAAATATACTAATTAGCTTAAAGAATGACGCTGATAGAGCATCATTCCACAAATAAACACCTAAGCACTCCTCATCCGATGCTAGGTTAAAATAATTGCGATAACTGTTGAGGCGATCTGATGATATCGTATTGATAGTTTCACTAATATTTTTAGGTTTCATACACTTATAGTTACGGAGCAAATGGACAATAAATACAATCAACTTATGAGCACTAAGTTTCATACTACATAAATATTAAGCGCTCCGATACCAGCACATAGTCCGATTATGTGTATGAGAAAACGTGACGACATCAGGTCAAACACCCTAAAAATAGTGACCAATCTCCAAATAACGTTGCTTGATATGCTCCGCCAGTAAAGTCACTTTATTAAGTGGCTGTCGGGTGTATGGGTACACTGCATAAATACCTAACTTTTTGCCTACCTGATCAGGCAGTAAGTCGATAAGCGAGCCATTATTGATATCATGATAAACCAAGCAACGGGGCACATAAGCAATGCCGTATCCCCCTAGTGCGGCTTTACGCAGGGCACCAGCGTTATCGGTTGAGAAGTTGCCTGCAACTTTAAGGATGTAGTGCTCATCTTGGCGCTTAAATTGCCACTCCGACGCGCCAGTGGTTTGATAAGCGTATTGCAGACAGTTATGGGATAGCAGGTCTTGGGGAGTTCGAGGACGGCCTTTTTTGGCAATATAGCTTGGTGAAGCACATACTACCCATTGCGAGTCGATGATATGGCGAGCAATCAAGGTCGAGTCTTCGAGGTAGCCTGTCCTGATGACCAAATCAAAGCCTCCATCAATCAAATCAACAAAGCGGTTTTCAAGTGACATATCCACGGTCAAACCGGGATGCATGGAACAAAATTCTGCGACCGCATCAGCGAGTACCAAGTCTCCAGAGATGGTTGGTACCGACATCTTGATGTGACCTGTCATGGATTGCCCTAAATCCGACACCGCTTCTTGCGCTGCATCGGCGGCCTGCTTCACATTTTTCGCCCCTTGATAGAGAGCGGTACCTGCTTCCGTCAGACTCAACTTACGAGTGGTGCGATACAAGAGTTGCACCCCCAGATCGGTCTCTAACTTCGCAATTCGTTTACTAACCACAGAGTTTGTCAGGCTATTTTCTTCCGCCGCCTTACTGAATGACCCCAATTCAACTACTTGGGAAAACAGTATCAGATCATCTGCTCGCATCTATTTATCCACTTTTGGAACTAATCTTTTTCATTATTTCCATATATCAAGCAAAAGGAAAGGAGTATTGTCACGTTGCGTTAACAATTTTATAAAGAGATGCCCAATCAAGCATCCACATAACGCAGCATAAAAATAACAATTTCGACGAAACACTCTGTAAGCCATGTACGAGGATGTACTAATGAACGAGACCCTACTTGCCCTGATCGCCTTTTCGCCGATCGTAGTGGCTGCCATTTTACTGGTTGGCCTGAATTGGCCAGCAAAAAAAGCGATGCCTGTCGCTTTCGCTTTAACTGTTGCCATTGCCCTACTGTTCTGGGACATGTCAATCACTCGCGTTATCGCTTCTAGCCTGCAAGGGTTAGGCATTACCGTTTCGGTATTGTGGATAGTGTTCGGTGCCATATTTTTGCTAAACACTTTAAAACAAACTGGTGCTATCACCACAATCCGTAATGGGTTCACCCATATTTCACCCGACCGCCGCGTACAAGCCATCATCATTGCATGGTGTTTTGGCTCATTTATTGAAGGCGCTTCAGGTTTTGGTACGCCAGCGGCGATTGCTGCCCCACTTTTGGTGGCGATTGGTTTCCCTGCGCTAGCAGCCGTGCTTATGGGCATGATGATCCAATCCACTCCAGTATCCTTTGGTGCGGTGGGCACACCAATCATCGTGGGGGTAAACAAAGGATTGGATACCCACAACATTGGCAACGTACTGATTGAGCAAGGCTCTAACTGGGAGGCTTACCTACAGCAAATTACCTCAAGTGTCGCACTGATCCACGCAAGTGTAGGTACATTAATGCCTGTCCTAATGGCAATGATGTTAACTCGCTTTTTTGGCAAAAACCGTAGCTGGACTGAAGGGCTAGACATTCTGCCATTTGCTCTGTTTGCTGGCATTGCTTTCACTGTCCCTTATGCGTTAACGGGTGTTTTTCTTGGTGCAGAATTCCCATCACTGATTGGCGGACTAACAGGTCTTGCGATTGTGGTTACCGCTGCGAAGAAAGGCTTCTTGCTGCCAAAAAGCCAGTGGGACTTTGAATCAGAAGATAAGTGGCCAAGTGAATGGCTGGGCTCGCTCAAAATTGATTTAGATAGCGGCAACAGCAATAAACGCCCAATGAGCATGGCACTGGCTTGGACCCCATACGTACTGCTGGCAGCCATCCTTGTTGCTAGCCGTGTGAGCCCAGAGTTCAAAGGTCTTTTGAAACAAGTGAGCCTCACCTTTAGCAACATCTTGGGTGAAACTGGCGTATCCACGGCGATCCAACCACTGTACCTACCAGGCGGTATCTTAGTGGCTGTGGCTATAATTGCTGCGATTATCCAATCTGGTAGCGCAAAACCACTTAAAGATGCATTTGGCGAATCTAGCAAAACTCTGATTGGCGCAGGCTTTGTATTGGTGTTCACCATCCCTATGGTACGTATCTTCATCAACTCAGGTGTTAATGCTGCAGACCTTGCCAGTATGCCTGTTGCAACGGCGAATTTCGCAGCGGAGCTAGTGGGTCAAGCCTTCCCAATGCTCAGTGCCACCATTGGTGCGCTAGGTGCATTTATCGCAGGCTCTAACACCGTATCCAACATGATGTTCAGCCAATTCCAATTTGAAGTAGCGCAAACACTGTCTATCTCAAGCGCCGTTGTGGTTGCCCTTCAAGCCGTAGGCGCTGCTGCTGGCAACATGATTGCGATTCACAACGTAGTCGCTGCTTCAGCCACGGTAGGCTTACTTGGTCGCGAAGGTGCGACATTGCGCAAAACCGTATTGCCAACAATCTACTACCTTTTGATGACAGGTCTCATCGGACTCGCCGTCATCTACGGGTTGGGCATTACCGACGCCCTGCAAAAATAACTCCATTTTGACCGTTTAACCGATAAATCGCAGCCTAGACTCTAGGCTGCGAGCAAGGAAGTAGTATGCGTATCTATCCTTCAAAGCCTGAGAAAGTGTATTTCTACGCCACCTGCGTGGTTGATATGTTCGACCCTGAAGCGGGTCTCGATGCCATCACGCTACTGGAGCAGCAAGGGATCGAAGTTATCTATAAAGAGAAACAGACCTGCTGTGGACAGCCAGCCTACACTTCGGGTTATGACGATGAAGCCAAGCAAGTTGCCTTGAGCCAAATGGCGTTATTCGACCAAGATTATCCGGTGATCGTGCTGTCAGGTTCTTGTGGCGGCATGATGCACCACCACTATCGCCGACTGTTTAGCGGCGAGCCAAATCAAACCCAAGTGGAAGCTTTTTGTGATCGCGTGTTTGAGCTGACCGAGTTTCTGGTCAAAGTATGCCGAGTAAAACTCAACGACCAAGGCGAGCCAACAACAGTCGCTATGCACACCTCTTGTACTGCACGTCGTGAGATGGGCGTAAATATTACGGCGACCGAGCTACTGTCTCAGCTCGATAATGTTTCACTCAAGATTCAAGATTATGAAAGTGAATGTTGTGGCTTTGGCGGCACTTTCTCTGTGCGCCACCCGAACATCAGTCAAGCCATGGTCGAAGACAAAACCAAACACTTAGTTGCAACTCAGGCCGAGTATTTAGTCAGCGCTGATTGGGGCTGTTTGCTCAACATCAATGGTGCGCTTGATTACCAAGGTCACACTTGGAAAGGCCGTCACATTGCGAGCTTCTTACTTGAACGTACGGGAGGCGCTTAATCATGCAAAGCCCAGAAAAGTTCCACCAACAAGCTAAAAATGCGTTGGATGATAAGCAAATCAGAGCAAACTTTCGCGGTGCGATGGACTACTTGCGAGATAAACGTAAAGGCGCATTTCCTGACGTTAAAGAAGAACAGTACAGCAGAGATCTGGCCCAACAAATCCGCCAACGTTGTTTAAGTAAGCTGCCCCAGCTACTCGAACAACTGGAATCAAACTGCCAACAAAATGGCATCCAAGTTCATTGGGCGGAAGATGCCGAGCAAGCGAATCAGATCATCGCTGAGATCAGCCACAAGCATCAAGCTAAGCTGATGATCAAAGGCAAATCGATGGTAAGTGAAGAGATCGAGCTCAATCACTACCTCGGTGACCGAGGTGTTGAGTGTTTAGAAAGTGACATGGGTGAATACATAGTGCAGCTCGACGGAGATAAACCGTCGCACATCATCATGCCAGCGATTCATAAAAACACCCAGCAAGTAAGTGACACCTTCGATGAGAATCTAGACGATTTTGCACCAACGCTGGATGTAGACACTCTAATCCAAACTGGGCGAGAGCGCCTGCGTCGTAAATTCTATGAAGCAGATATTGGTTTATCCGGCGTTAACTTTGCGGTGGCAGAAACCGGTACCTTGTGTCTGGTTGAAAATGAAGGCAATGGTCGAATGACCACCACAGTGCCCAAAGTGCACGTCGCTATTACTGGTATCGAAAAAGTGGTTGAGTTCTTGTCTGACGTGCCGCCTCTGTTCAGCGTTTTGACCCGCAGCGCCACGGGACAACCGATCACCACTTACTTCAATATGATCAGCTCACCTCGCAAGGAAGGTGAAAAAGACGGCCCAGAAGAAGTGCACTTAGTGCTGCTCGACAATGGCCGCTCTCAAGCGTATATCGACGATGAAATGCGCCAAACATTGCAGTGCATTCGCTGTGGCGCTTGTATGAACCATTGCCCTGTCTACACCAAAATTGGCGGCCACGCTTATGGGACAGTCTACCCAGGCCCAATCGGAAAAATCATCTCGCCACACCTAATGGGCTTAGAAGCAACCAAAGATTTGGTTACCGCATCGAGCTTATGCGGCGCATGTGGTGAAGTTTGCCCTGTCAGGATCCCTATCCCAGACTTGCTGCAAAAACTGCGTAAAGAAGCCAAAAACCCAGCTCAAGAAGGGCAACAAGCGCTCGACGGCCAAGGGGCTGCCGAAAGCAAAACCGAGCAACTAGCGATGAAAGGCTTTGCTTGGCTAGCTACTCACCCCAAAGCCTACCGTGCTAGCACAACATTAGCTGGGCACTTAAGAGCGCTCACCCCAAATAAATTAGGCGCTTGGACTCAATGCCGTACCGCCCCTAAACCTGCGGCAAAAAGTTTACATGCTCGACTAAAAGCCAAACGTGCGGAGGATAAGTGATGAATGATATTTTCTACAGCCGCAACAATATTTTAAAGCGTCTCAAACAAGCCCAAGCGTTGGCAAAACCGGTTGAAAGTGGCATCGGCACGATTCCTAACACCGAAACGCAGCTCAGTGATGAAGCACTTGAGAGCTTTAAAACCAAACTCACTGCAAACCACGCAGAAGTGCTGGTCATTACCCCCGAATCTATCACTAGCACCATAGATAACCTTGTCGAGCGTCACGAGCTAAAACAGGTGATCACAGGAACGCACGGTGAGTACCAATCGCAGTTCGAACAAGCGTTACTACACTGCAATCATCACTTGTTTAATCAAACACTTGAAGAGTTCAAATCACAGCTATTTTTTGAAATCGATGCGGGTATCACCCACTCTGTGGGCGGGATCGTAGATACAGGTGCTATCGCTTTATGGCCGTCACAAAACGAGCCTCGCTCTCTGTCATTAGTGCCACCGTGTCATATCGTATTGGTCAAACGCTCGTCGCTGCACGCCAACTTTGCGGGCCTAATGGCGGCGCAAAACTGGCGCAGCCAGATGCCAACCAACATAGTACTGGTATCTGGCCCTTCTAAGACAGCCGATATACAGCAAACACTCGCTTACGGCGCTCACGGACCGAAGAAGCTGATCGTATTAATCATCGATGACCTCATGCAAGGAGCACAATAATGACTCAAGCGACATATCAAACCTTGTGCGACTTGTTAGCAACTCGCATCGATAAGCAAAGAATCATTACCGATGAAGATCTGCGCCTGGCCTACGGTACAGATGCCAGTTTTTACCGCCTAATACCACAAGTCGTGTTGCGCCTTGCCACCTTGGAAGAGGTGGTTTTCGCCATTCAAAGCTGCCGAGAACTGGAAATCGCTTATACTTTCCGTGCCGCTGGCACCAGTTTGTCTGGCCAAGCAGTATCTGACTCGGTGTTGATCACTCTCACCGATGATTGGCGCAATCACGAAATCCTCAAAGATGGTGACCAGATCCGATTGCAACCGGGTGTGATCGGTGCAGATGCCAACAAATACCTAGCACCATTTAAACGTAAAATCGGCCCTGACCCCGCTTCTATCAATACCTGTAAGATTGGTGGTATTGCAGCCAACAACGCCAGCGGAATGTGCTGTGGTACCGCACAAAACTCTTATCACACCGTAGAAGCGATCAAGCTGGTACTGCACGATGGAACAGTGCTCGATACGAGCGATGCCAGCAGTGTCGCAGAATTCAAAATAACCCATAGCGCCCTACTTGATGCACTTAGTGAACTTCACAACCAAGTCGAAGAAAACCAAGTGCTTAAAGCACTCATTGAACACAAATACCGTCTCAAAAACACCACAGGTTATGCGCTTAACGCCTTGGTCGATTACTCCGATCCTATCGATATTCTGACTCACCTGATGATTGGCTCGGAAGGCACCCTTGGCTTTATCGCCGACATCACCTACAACACCGTGATTGAACACAGCCACAAAGCGAGTTGCCTTGTTGTGTTTGGCGATATAGAGCCGGCATCACAAGCCGTGAGTCAACTGGCAAACACACCAGTAGCAGCCGTCGAAATGATGGATGGTCGAGCACTCAGGTCGGTGGCAGATAAACCAGGTATGCCTGACTTTATGCCAAGTCTGACCCTAGATGCCGCAGCGCTGCTAATTGAGGTACACGCAAGCAGTTGCTCTGAACTGTCCGAGAAAACCGCTGAGGTAAACCAAGCTCTAGAAAATTTCGACGTGATTGAGTCAGTCCCTTTCACTCAAGATGCTAAAACCGTCGCTACTCTATGGGGTATTCGTAAAGGCATGTTCCCTGCGGTGGGTGCTGTTCGCGAAGCGGGAACCACAGTAATCATTGAAGATGTGGCATTCCCCGTTGAGCACTTAGCCCAAGGGGTGTTAGACCTGCAAGCACTTTTCGACAAATATCACTACAGTGAAGCGATCATCTTCGGCCATGCCCTTGAGGGCAACCTGCACTTCGTTTTCACTCAAGGATTTGAAGACCCTAAAGAAGTCGAACGTTACGGTGCATTCATGGATGATATTGCCGAGCTGGTCGCCGGCAAATACCAAGGTTCACTAAAAGCGGAGCACGGTACAGGGCGCAATATGTCACCTTATGTCGAGCTTGAGTGGGGGCAAGATGGCTACGCACTCATGCAGCGGATCAAACAGATCTTTGACCCAAATGGCTTGCTCAATCCAGGGGTCATCATTAACCCCGATCACCAAGCGCACCTCAAAAACCTCAAACCGATGCCAAAAGCGGACGATCTGGTTGATCGCTGTATCGAATGTGGTTTCTGTGAGCCAGTATGTCCATCACGTGGCTTAACTCTCACACCACGCCAGCGCATCGTCATGTATCGAGAGCTATCGAGACGTGACCGAGCCAATGAAGAGAGTGGCCAAATGGCCGAGACCTTCACCTACCAAGGTTTGGACACCTGTGCCGCGACTGGCTTGTGTGCTGATCGCTGCCCAGTGGGTATCAACACTGGAGATTTGGTCAAAAAACTTCGCACGGCGAAGTACAAAAAATTCACCCCTATTGCGAGCTGGACAGCCAGTCACTTTACCGCCACAACTAAAATGGCGAAGGCGGGACTTGCCATCAGTAACATCAGTGCCCGCTTGATCGGCGAAAAGAACATGGCGAATGCGGTTAACGGCTTACGCAAAGTATCTGGCAACCGTTCTCCGTTCTGGATGAAGGAGATGCCGCAACCGAACAAACATGCACTTAAACCTTCATCTGGCGGCAATCAAGACAAAGCCGTGGTTTACCTGCCCTCTTGTGCTAGTCGTAATATGGGACAACAAAGCGATGCTGCTGACCAAAGGCCATTGACCGAAGTTACACTGTCACTTCTGGAAAAAGCAGGCTATCGAGTCATCGTGCCGAAAACACTTGATGATTTATGTTGTGGCATGCCATATGACAGTAAAGGTATGAATGACATAGCGAAAACCAAGTCAGAACAGTTAGAGCAATCTCTGTGGCAAGCCAGCGAACAAGGCAAATACCCAATTTTGATGGATACCAGTCCTTGCTCGAAACGCTCTAAAGAGTCGTTCACCCAGCCACTAGACATCTATGAACCTGTTGGCTTTACCTCCAAGTACTTACTCGATCACTTGGATCTAACCCCAGCCGATGAAACCGTGATGCTCCACGTCACTTGTAGTGCTCGCAAGATGGGCTTAGCCGGCGACATGCTCAACCTCGCCAAGCAGTGCGCGAAATCCGTAGTATTGCCAGAGCACATCGAGTGTTGTGGTTGGGCAGGAGACAAAGGGTTTACCACCCCTGAATTGAATGAAAACGCCCTTGCACCACTCAAACAGCAAGTACCAAGCGAGTGTACTCGTGGATTTAGTAATTCAAGAACCTGTGAAATTGGCTTATCCCACCACTCTGGTGTGCCATATCAATCGATTTTGTATTTGGTAGATGAGGTGAGTTCGGTACGACAATAATATGGAGCTTTAAACAACCCATATTATCAGCCATTTAATATTAGCGCTTTCACATGAGTGAGCGCTAATATAAGAAGAAGAACATTGGGATATAGATACAGTCCTTGCTAAAAGATGTTTAATCTCAGTAAGGACTGTATATCAATTCAGCCTAATATTTGGCGCACATTTAGAGAATATCAATCAAGCACGCAATCAATACATACCCATCATATTTCACAGGAGGCCCTAAGCGCTTCATGGAAAAGCCTTCTTTACGTAGCAATCGCTCTACGCCATAAGGAGACACAGAGATCATTTTCTTAGCGCCATGAGTTCTAGCAACCCCCATTGTGTAGCGAAGCAGTTCAACCGCTTTTCTATCATCAAATCCAGTCACTCCGGTGTGGCCTGTTTGAGTATCGATACAGGCAAAACGCGAAAGCTCCCAGATATCTGCCGATTTCGGTGGTGCTAGACCATTAAGAAGCTCAGGGAAAACTTGCTCTAACAGGTAAGGTTCCGTCGTTGGTAGCAGTCTGGCGCAGCCAAATACCTGACCATCGCTCTCTTTACCCATCACATAAACTGTGTTGTCTGCGTCAAATTGGTCGAGTTCGTGGGATTTGGCTTGTTGTTCTTCGGTCAGGGGAAGCTCCCAACCAAGCTGTTCAATGAAAATGGCGTGACGAAATCGAAATAGATCGTCGGCGAGAGTTGTCGGCATTTCACATGCGATTCTTGAAATTAGTTCCAAATCAAACCTCAGCAAAGCTTTGTTATCTTTACTAAGTTAATAGGGAGTACAAAAAAGAATAGCTGTAGGATCTTACAGGTTAGATAATATAACCAACCTTAGGTGACAACTTTGTCACTTACAGATCATTTCTTCTTGCCAGTTTCGTTTTAATAGATGATGAGCCCAATTTAATTGCTCGATTCTTTTTTCCAACATTAAGTCTGACTCTTGAGGTGGTAAAATACTCCCCTGCTGATCTTGCAAATTAAAGTTAATGCTCGGTTTTCCATCGAGTCGAAAATACCCATTTTGAAACTCCCAGTCCCATCCAATCGAAATTGCTGGTTGGCCTCTAGTCACCCATTCGATATAACCCGTGAATTCAGTCAAATTGGCGCCATCTTGCATTGAACCTGCCGCTAACGTGTCGTCAACCCCTACCATATACACTTCGAAGGCCAGTTCAAACAGTGTATCTGGCTTAAGTGTTAATACGCCATCAATGACACAAAATCTATCATTTGAGTCACTACAACTGATAGTTCTATATTTACTTCCTGACATAATCGTGAAAAACTCCTAACTCGAATTATTTTTATTAGACTACAAAAAGCGTAGCGGCTGGAAATCAAATATGCTGGATGACTTCCATGAATATATTGAAAGAATCGGCCACAGTGCGGATATAGACGAACTAAAGTCTGGCTTGCTCAGTGTGGCCCACAAACTGGAATTTGAAGACTTTGCATATGGTGTGAAGAGCTTTGATAGCTTTCCTAAACTTGAAGTCGAGTTGATCAACAGCTACACCGATGAGTGGAATGATCTCTATCATAGCCAAGGTTTTGTGGCCATTGATCCTGTGATCGCTGCTGCCAGTTCCAACACCGCACCGCTGGTCTGGCAAGACTATTCAAAACAGCAACCTGAAATGTGGGACCTCGCCAAAGAGTATGGCGTGAGCTCAGGTTGGTCAAAGTCCACTTTTCGACCGAGTGGTATTGCTTCCCTATTTTCTTTGGTACGCAGCCAAGAAATCATGAGTGAAAGTGAAATTGCTGCCAAAACCCCATTACTCCTTTGGGTAAATAATGTCGCTGAACAATCCTTCGAACGATTGCTTTCCCTGCACAACCCTACTCCGATCAATGAAAACTTGACGCCTAGAGAGCTAGAAATTCTAAAATGGACGGCGGAAGGAAAAACTACCGGAGAGATCGCCATCATCTTGAACATTACCGAGCGTACTGCAACTTTCCATATCGGTAATGCAATGCGAAAGCTAAATGCGACCAACAAGACATCTGCGGTTGTACGAGCCGTGCTATGTGGCTTACTAAAGTAACTTGCTAGATTAAAAGCACATCACGATTCGCTAAGACAAGATTTTGTCTTCCCAAAAATAGTTTGGGCTCAGGAATTTCTTCCATGAGCCCATTTATTTTTTATAGCTAACTGACGTTGTATATATTCTGTATTCGGCTGTTCACTAAGCCTTAGTAAAAAGTATACGACAGGCGTATATTTGCCAACTGTAAGATCTTACAGGTTGCACTTCTCATAGAATTTTCAGGTATATCAATGTTTAAAAATATCACTTTTATAAATAAGCCGGACAAGCTCCCCCGATACCAGTAGGCTTTTTTGTTCATTTAATGGCTATTCGACCAAGAAACTACACATCAGAAATGTGACTTTGAGCAAAGCTCACAACAAATCCTAGCAATCGATAATTTGGCGCTGTTAAGATGGAGCGCAGTTGTAAACGAAGGAACGAAAGATGAAAAAAGTACTATTTACTATCACATTGGCGCTATTCATGGTTGGCTGTGCTAAAACTTGGGATGGTGTTAAGGAAGACTCTTCCAAGATCTACAATGACACCAAAGAAGCAATACACGAGGCTACTGAATAAGCCCATCTAATCTGTGAGTTAGCTAGAGGTTTGGTATGTACAAGAACGTTGTTTTTGATGTTGGGAATGTTTTAGTTCGATGGTCTCCTAGTGAAATCATCCGACTGACCTTTGGGGATACTGAACGCACTGAGGCGCTTACAGAGTCCATCTTTCACAGTGAGATATGGCGAGACCTCAACAAGGGGCTTTTCAGCGAGCAGCAAGCAAAAGAGCGCTACCAAGCGTCGCTTGGCCTGACTGCTCAAGAGTGCGATGCTTTGTTCTACTATGTTAAGCAAACTCAGATCTTGATTTACCAGACGACCGACTTGCTAAGGCGTTTAAAAGCCGCAGATTACGCCACTTACGCCTTGACCGACAATGTGCATGAAATCGTCGCTCATCTAAAGCAGCGTTATGATTTTTGGCCTCTGTTTGATGGCGCTATTGTTTCGGCTGAACTGGGGCTACTCAAGCCTCAAGCAGAGATTTACCGTGCATTGCTAGAGCAGTATCAACTCGATCCAGCACAAACCATCTTCTTAGATGACATGCCCTACAACGTCGAAGGAGCAAAAGCATGTGGCATTGCCGCCATTCAGTTTGCTAGCGCTGCACAAGCAGAAGCTGAATTGAAAGCTTTGGGGTTATCTTTCTAATCTCTCATCCCATCGAAAATGGCGCTTGAAGTACTTCTCTAAGCGCCATTTTGTCTCACTTCTAATGAATAGCTTCTACCGCCAACTGTTCTTTAATTGATAGTACAGATTCCACATTCGCTATCCCCACATTGACCTGCTGCACCGCCAGTGAGCCACAGGCAGCGGCTAAGGCGATTTGGCTTTCGCATAGTTCTTCACTGGCATGACAGAACCCTGCAACCACTGAGTCTCCAGCTCCCACCGTGCTCACTATGGTCAAGTCCAATGGATGTACATAGTGACAACCAGCATCACTTGCCCAGATGAGCCCTTTTTCTCCCATCGATAACAGCACGTTGGCGATACCTTGCTTATAGAGACACTGAGCCGCTTCTATGCCTTGGGCGACATTGTAAATTTTACGGCCCAAAAGCTCTGAAGCCTCGTGTTCGTTCGGCTTTATCATCCAAGGTTTGGCTTCAATTCCTAATTTGAGCATCGATTTACTGCTATCGAGAACAACTTTTTTACCCAACGCTTTTAGGTTAGTGATCCATTCAACAACAACACTCTCTGGCAGTGACTTAGCCAAGCTCCCACCAAAAATAAAACCATCATGACTACGAGCTAATTCATAGAGCGTACTTTCTAGCCGTCCAATATCTTCATGCGACACACTGAAGCCATCAAAATTGATGTCGGTTGTCGCTCCGGCTTTATCTTGCAGTTTGATATTGGTGCGAGTGCTACCAGGAACGAGTATAAATCTGTCTTCGAGGTTATTTTGATTGAAGTAGTGCTTAAAAATATCGGCGTTCTCTTCACCTAAAAAACCAGTGACTGTGACTCTGCTTCCCAAATCTGTTAGCACTTTAGCCACGTTGATGCCTTTACCACCTGGGGAGGAACCTAGCCTGTGAGCGTGGTTTACATCGCCAATCGACAATGCTTCCACTTGACCAGTCAAATCAATGGCTGGATTAAGTGTGACTGTTACCCAATTTAGTTTAGTCATTTTACTTTCCTTAGCTTCATCATGCTCTGCACAATAATTCGCTTTACTGCTGGGCTAAAAATTGGGTAATGGTATCCACGACAAGCTTATGATCTTCGTATTGTGGAAGCCCCGAAACGGTGACGGAACCAATCACTCCAACCCCTTTTACAATCAACGGAAAGCTGCCTCCAAACGGGGCAAATTGCTTTGCATCCACCAGCGAGGCTTGTTCGATGGTTTTGCCTTTGGCTTTATAGTACTGCGCCATGTACCAAGAACTGTGCTGGTATCGGTCGACGACATTGCGTTTACGTTCGATCCACTTTTGATTGTCGATCGACGTCTGCGGCATTGCGAAACTAAACAAACAGTGCCCGTTACGAGTGATATCAATAGCAACATGAGCATCCACCGCTTCTGCGTTAGCTTTGAGCAAGCAACCAAGCAGCCATGCATCATCATTGTCAAACTGACTAAACTGTAATTCTCGTTCTTGGTTTAATAACTGCTCTAGGTCAGTAATCATGACAACTCCTTAATCTTGATAGTTCGCTCTTGTTTCGCACTCAGGTAAGCCGCTTCTATCACTTGAATAACATTGAGGGCTTCTTGTGCGCAGACTGGGACAGGAGCACCGTGTTGGATGGCATCCGCTAACTGAAAGTAGAAACCCTGATACCCGCCTAACTCCGTAGGCACTGTGGTTTGGTTTTGGTCGGCGTCGGTATAGATGCCAAACATTGCTTGAGGGTCTTCTCCCCAACCTTGGGAATCAAAACTCTTGCGTTCACGCAGAAAGTCTTCTTGCACATCCATGCCATATTTAATGAACGTTCCTCGCTCGGAGAATACTTGAAATCGAGGGCCTTCCGCCGTGCTTTGACAGTTGGCGTGCAAGATAGCTTCTTTGTCTGGGTAGTGCAGTATCAAATGAAAGTGATCGACCGCCTGAGCGCCTTTTCGTTGGTTTTTCAACACGGCAGTAACTTTATCTGGTAGGCCGAATAGTGCGAGTGCTTGGTCGATTAGATGCGCTCCAAGATCATATAAGATCCCAGCGCCTGGAACATCCTGTTCACGCCATCTCACCTTAACCTCAGGGCGGTAGCGGTTGTAGCTAGAGTAAAAGGTGTGAACCCCTGCCAATCGCTTATCATCAATGAGCTTTTTGATGGTGATAAAATCCCCATCAAAGCGACGGCTTTGATATACCGTCAGTACTTTTCCTGTTTGCTTTTGCACGTCTAACAGGGTTTGGCCTTCTTCAACGGAAATTGAAAACGGTTTCTCAACCACAACGTGTTTACCTGCCAGCAGTGCTGCTTTGGCTTGAGGTACGTGCAGATGGTTAGGTGTAGCAATCACAACCAGCTCAATATCAGAATTTTGTAGCATTTGTTCAAACTCGGAGTACACCTTTGCCCAAGGCAACTGAGCTTTGACTTTCTCCTCATCGCTCGACACCACCGCCATCAATTCAAATTGTGGGCACTTGGTGATAATTGGCGCTTGAAAACACTGCCCAGAAATACCGAACCCTACCAAGGCAACTTTGATCGGTTGTTTTTGCTCTACCATCCACTTCTCCATCTCAAAATTTGGGTAAAAAAAGGGCTGTGCGCCCGGAGAGACGACACAGCCATCGAGGGTAAACCTCTTAACTTAATTCAAGCTCTTGCTTGAGCAGCTCTTCTACTTGGAGATCGGTTTCGGCACTCATTAACTGCTCTCTAAAGTCTGCATGCATGATCTTGCGCGCCAATTTAGAGAAGATCTTCATGTGCTGATCCCCTGCAGCATGCTTGTTCAACGTCAGCATAATGATGAATTGTGCTTCTTCATCACCCCATGCAATTGGCTTAGCAAGGCGGCAAACACTGATTGCAGACTGCTCAATGTGTTCACTCTTAGTATGAGGAATGGCGAACCCAAACCCTAACCCGGTAGAGAACACGTCCTCACGAGCCCACAGATCATCAGCCAACTTATTCGGGTAGCGGCAACGGCCTGTGATAAATAGATTATCAGCAAGGGTCTTGATCACCTCTTCTTTGCTACGCAAGTCTCGGTCGAGCGTAATACAGTCTTTAGCGACCATAGGGGCTTCAGTCTGAGTCATGCGGAACTGAGCCAGCACGTGTTCAACTTCTTGAATGGTTCGGCAGTCCATCGCTTTGTTAAGCAATTGGCGACATTCACGGCTATCTAGCTTAGATATACGCTCTTTTGTCGCAGCAATACTTGGTGCGCTCATACTGATTTCATCAAGTCCAAGACCAACCAAAAGCGGTAGCACCGAGCCTTTTGCACCTAATTCGCCACAAAGCCCAACCCACTTACCATGACGGTGAACTTCACGTACGACGTGATCCAATGTACGAAGGAAAGCTGGGTTTAAGCTGTTGTAACTTGCCGCTACTTTAGCGTTATCACGGTCGACAGCCATCAAGTACTGGGTCAGGTCATTTGAACCGATAGAGAAGAAATCCACTTCTTCACAGAACTGATCAATGATGAAGGCAACTGATGGTACTTCTAGCATGATGCCTAGTGGCACTTTCTCAGCAAACGGCAAACCATTTTTTCGCAGCTCCTGACGAACTTCAGCTAGTATGTCTTTAACCCATAAGATCTCTTCGAGTGATGAAATCATCGGGATCATGATCTTTAAGTTGCCATGTGCAGAAGCTCGCAAGATAGCGCGCAGCTGAGTCTTAAACATCTCAATAAATTCAGGGTAAATACGCACTGCTCGGTAGCCCAAGAATGGGTTATTCTCCGCAGGGATATTTAGGTAATCTACTGGTTTATCACCACCGATATCGATGGTACGCACGATGATAGTTTTACCGTTTGCCGCTTCGCATGCTTGGCAGAAAATGTTGTATAGTTCATCTTCATCTGGTGCCGAGGTTCTGTCCATGTAGAGCATTTCGGTTCTAAATAGCCCCACAGCTTCCGCACCGTGAGCAAACGCTTGAGGCGCTTCAACCGAGTGAGCGATATTAGCCGCCACTTCCAGCACTTTGCCGTCCGCTGACGTTGCAGCCAAATTACGGAATTTGGCTTGGCGAGTAGCGACAATCTCTTTCACTTTTTGCTCTTGAGCATAATAACGCTCAGCAGGTTCGGTTATCTCAGTCACGACCGCACCTAGATGACCATCGACAATCACTTGATTGCCAATATGTTGCCCTAGCTTGGCTGCATCAAGGCCAACAATGGTTGGGATAGCAAAAGAACGTGCCAAAATTACCGTGTGCGAAGTGCTGCCACCATGAGAAAGGATCAGGCCTTTAAGTAGTGGTTTATCCAACTCAAGGAATTGACTTGGAGTCAGGTCATCAGCCAAGCACACCGTTGGCTCAGTAAGCTTGGTTTGACTCGCAAAGCGCTCATTACCGTAAATGCTCTGTAATAACTGATAGCAAACATCTCGAATATCTAGCTCTCGCTCACGCATGTAGTTGCTCGATGAGTTTTTCATCATCTCACCAAAGTACTTTGCGGTAGCAATAACTGCATCGGCGCAGCTTCGGCCTTCAACAAGATTGCTATTCAATGTTTGCTGAAACTCATCGTCACGAGCGATAGATAAGTGAGCATTTAGTACTTCACCTTCGGTATGTGCGGCCGCTTTCAGTTGGATAGTGATGGACTTAATCACCGACTCGACACCAATCTCAAGTTTTTGCTGTTCAACGTTGAGCGATTCTGCGTCAGGCAAGTTGTCCAAAGCATCAAAATTGACCGCTCCCATGACGGTTAGGCTGCCTCGGCCAATGCCTTCGCTGACAGCTCGGCCTCGAACATGGTCGGTTTTAAGGTTAGAAAAGTTACGCGGCAGTGGCGCTAACTCAGAATCATCATCACCTTCGTCGGTTTTTAACGGTGCATCACAGTGAGGAAACTCGTTAACGATAAACTGCTTGATTTGGTTCAATGCAGACTCTTCATCTTGCCCATCAATAGTGATTAAACACTCATCACCAAGCAAAGTATCAGTACCAATTAGCGACAATACGCTTTTAGCACTGCCACTCATTCCTGTGCGTTGGTTTTGCCAGGTAATATCCGAATCAAATTGATTACATAAGGCTTCTACATGACTCGCAGGTCGAGCATGGACACCATTGGGTAATTCGCAAGAGAAAGAGAATGTTTTCATTTTGTCATGTCCTTGTACTTCTAAGCAGGATGCCAGAGTTGATGTAGTCACAATAGCAAACTGAACAGCTTCAACCATTGGACAAAAACACGAAACACTGGACATTTGTAATATCGAACAATAAGTGTGAACACCATCAAATTTACTATGATAAATGTGATAGCAAGCAATAACTTATAAACTTAACACTTGAGGGTAAGGCTATAAATCCATGAAAAATAACAACTATCTAGAAATACAAGAAGTCACAGCATTATTCCTTCACAAAGAGAGACCAAGATCATGTTTTATCTCCGTTCTAACATTTATCCAGTAAATAGCATAAATGTCCTCTAACCCAACTGCACATTTGCTCACTATATTAGATTCAAAGCCCGGGCAGCTACACAACGTGAAACTTAACAAGATTCTTAAATTAAAACGACTCAATCCAAGGAGAGGTCTATGAACGACTTAATCTCAATCTTAAAGGACACCAGACGACACCTAATGACGGGTGTATCGCATATGATCCCATTCGTAGTAGCGGGCGGTATCCTACTTGCTATGTCCGTCATGCTTTACGGTGAAGGTGCGGTACCAGAAGAGGGAACCTGGCTTCATGACCTGTTCTTCATCGGTGTGGCTGGCTTCCAACTTATGGTTCCAATTTTGGCCGCTTACATCGGGTATTCTATCGCTGACCGCTCTGCACTTGCACCGTCCGCTATTGCCGCCTTTATTGGGGCAAACATGTATAACACTGGCTTCTTCGGTGCTATTTTCGCCGGCCTGCTGGGTGGTATCGTGGTGTTCTACCTTAAGAAAATCAAGGTACCAGCGTTTGCTCGTTCAATCATGCCAATCTTCGTTATCCCTATCATAGGTACTTTCATTACCGCTGGTGCAATCGTATGGGGTATTGGTGAGCCAATTGGTGCTGCAACTGAAGCGCTGACTGACTTCCTGAAGAGCATGCAAAACGAAAGCATCGTGGTTCTAGCTATCATCATGGGTTGTATGATCGCATTTGATATGGGTGGTCCGGTGAACAAAGTAGCTTATGCGTTCGTCATCTTATGTGTTGGTGAAGGCATCTACAATGTGGCGGGTATCTCATCGGTTGCTGTTGCTGTGCCATCTATCGGTATGGGCCTTGCCACCTTCCTTAACAAAAAGCTTTACGACTCAAGCGAGCAAGAAGCGGGTCGCGCTTCTGTCTTGATGGGCACTATGGGCATTACTGAAGGTGCGATTCCATTCGCAGCAGGTGACCCGCTACGTGTTATCCCATCCATCATGGTTGGTACCGCAGCTGGCGCAGTTACCGCAGCACTCATCGGCGTAGAAAGCTACGCAGCTTGGGGCGGCCTGATTGTACTACCTGTTGTTGAAGGCCGTATCGGATTCATTGTTGCACTTGCGGTGGGTTCACTAGTGACAGCACTGTTGGTTAACTTCCTAAAGGCACGACGCCCGGTGCTGGAAGAGCCTAAACAAGAATCTGACGAGTTAGATTTAGATATCGAAATCGGTTAACCGCTCATCTCATCCCAATTAGCAAGGCGCATATCGTGTCTCACCCTATCGCCTTGCTCATCAGACTGAACATTAAAGGAAATATATTATGACTAGTATCGTAGCAGTAACCGCATGCCCATCAGGTGTAGCACACACTTACATGGCAGCAGAAGCGATTGACGCAGCAGCCAAAGCAAAAGGCTGGGAATGTGAAGTAGAAACCCAAGGTTCTATCGGTATCGAAAATGAACTATCCAAAAGCGTAATTGATGCGGCTGACGTGGTCATCCTGACCAAAGACATCGACATCAAAAACAGCGAACGTTTTGAAGGTAAAACCGTAGTTCGTATCGGTGTAAGTGATGCAGTAAAACGCGCAGCAGCGGTGATGGATAAGATTGAAGCGCATTTAGCAAAAGCGACTGCGTAATCTCTTTAGCGCCTCCCTCTTTTCAAGGGGGAGGACAGGCGGCGCTCTTAATAAGAAAACCACCCAAAAACTATTTCCCCAATACCTATACCCAAGCCACCGACTGGTTGTGACCAGCACACTCGGTTGCTTCGTTATAAGTATTGAAAACAACAAAGCTCAACTATTTAGCATTAAGCCTGCAAGGAGCCCCCAATGAGCACCCCAAGAATTCAGCGCCTGAAAACAGCCCTCTTTGAAGCCGAGCGAGAGATCTCGTTAGAGCGAGCGCTACTATATACCGAAAGTCACAAGACCACTGAAGGAGAGCACACCCTAATCCGTCGCGCCAAAGCCACGGCGTATGTGCTAGATAATGTTGAAATTTCGATTCGACCAGACGAATTGATTGCAGGTAACCGCACCGTCAAGGCTCGAGCAGGTATCGCCTCCCCAGAGATGGACCCATACTGGATTGAAAAAGAGCTCGATATCTTTGCGACTCGCCCGCAAGATAAGTTTTTCATCTCAGAGCAAGACAAAGAGATCTATCGCAATGAGCTTTTAAGCTACTGGTCTGAGCGCTCAATGAAAGACTTCATCAATGCCCAGATCCCGCAACAAGTTAAAGAAGCGGTAGCGCAGAAGATTTTCAGCGTTAACCAAACCGATAAAGGTCAAGGGCATATCATTATCGACTTCGACCGTTTACTAGATAACGGTTTAGGTACACTGCTTGATGAAATGCAAAGCCTGTCGCTTAGCCAACCAGACAACGAGTTTTTCCAGTCGGTGGTGCTGTTGCTCGAAGCATCTATCCGTCACATCTATCGCTATGCCGACCTTGCACAAGCTATGGCTGAGCAATGTGACGACACTGAGCGCAAAGCAGAATTGATCAAGATTGCGAATATTTCGACCAAGATAGCCACCAGCAAACCCCAAGACTTCTACGAAGCAAGCCAGCTATTTTGGTACATGAACATCGTATTGCAATACGAGTCCAATGCCAGTTCCCTCTCTCTTGGTCGCTTTGACCAATACATGATGCCGTTCTACCAACGTTCACTTGAAGCAGGTGAATCTCCGGCATTTTTGCAAGAGCTGCTTGAGAGCTTATGGATTAAAACCAACGACATCGTATTGCTGCGCTCATCAAGCAGCGCCAAGTTCTTTGCGGGGTTCCCTACCGGTTACACCATCTTACTTGGTGGCCTATCTGAAACAGGCAAGAGTGCCGTCAACCCACTGTCGAGTCTGTGCCTTGACGCTTACCAAAGCGTGCAACTCCCGCAGCCGAACTTAGGTGTGCGTGTCAATGAATTTATCGACCGCAGCTTCCTGATGAAAACTGCTGAAACTATCCGCCTTGGTACCGGTATTCCGCAAATCTTTAATGATGAAGTCGTTGTACCTGCCTTCCTAAACCGTGGCGTATCGCTTGAGGACTCACGTGATTACTCAGTGGTGGGCTGTGTTGAACTATCAATTCCAGGGAAAACTTACGGCCTACATGATATCGCCATGTTCAACCTCCTCAAGGTAATGGAGTTGACCATGCAGCGTAATCAAAACAACCCAGATATCGATTTCGATAACTTGGTTGAACAAATTCGCAGTGATATTAAGCACTACGTTAAGTTGATGGTGGAAGGCTCAAACATCTGTGATGTTGGCCACCGTGACTGGGCTCCCGTGCCACTACTCTCTTCCTTTATCAGTGATTGTGTTGAGAACGGTAAAGACATCACCTACGGCGGTGCTCGCTACAACTTCTCTGGCGTGCAAGGCATAGGAATAGCCAACCTGTCTGATTCACTGCATGCGCTTAAACGCTTTGTATTTGAAGAGCAACGCCTAAGTTTTTCAGAGCTTATCGATACCTTAAATGCCAACTTTGATGTACCAGAGGGCGAAAAAATCCGCACTCGTCTACTCAATAAGTACGAGAAGTACGGTAACGATATCGATGAAGTCGATCACCTTGGTTCAGATTTACTGCGTCTGTTCTGTAAGGAAGTAGAACAGTACGACAACCCACGTGGCGGCAAATTTACCCCAGGCTCTTACACCGTATCGGCTCACGTGCCATTGGGCGCTGTGGTTGGCGCTACTGCTGACGGCCGTTTGGCGGGTGAACAACTTGCTGATGGTGGCTTATCACCAATGTTGGGTAAGGATCAGATTGGTCCAACAGCAGTGCTCAAGTCTGTTAGTAAGCTCGATAATTACCTGCTTTCCAACGGCAGTCTGCTTAATGTGAAGTTCACACCAGCAACGCTAGAAGGACAATCTGGACTCAGCAAACTATCTGACTTCCTACGCGCTTTCATGAAGCTGAAACTTCAGCACGTTCAGTTCAACGTACTGAATGCAGAAACACTCAAAAAAGCGCAGCAAAAGCCTGAAGATTACGCCGGTTTGGTGGTTCGAGTGGCAGGCTACAGTGCATTCTTCGTTGAGTTATCCAAAGAGATCCAAGATGACATCATTCGCAGAACCGCACATGAGCTGTAACTCAGCGCCGATAGAGCAAAGCAGTAGCGGCCGGATATTTAATATCCAGCGCTACTCGCTGCACGACGGCACAGGTATTCGTACCGTCGTGTTCTTCAAAGGCTGCCCACTAAGCTGCCCTTGGTGTGCGAACCCAGAGTCTCGCTCTCACCGCACGACTTTTTTGCGCAGAGAAGCAAAATGCATTCAGTGTGATGTGTGTGAAATGGATAGCGAAGAGTGCCCAAGCGGTGCATGGGAGCAAGTGGGCCACGACATGACGCTTGAAGAAGTGATCAATGAAGTGACTAAAGACGATGTGTTCTTTAACACATCTAATGGCGGTATCACCTTGTCAGGAGGCGAAGTGCTTACCCAGCCTAAATTTGCAATCGAGCTGTTAACTAGGCTTAAGGCGCTTGGGTTTCGTACCGCGATTGAAACCTCAGGGCATGGCAATACTAAACACTTAATGCGCATTGGCGAGTTGTGTGACGAAGTGCTGTTTGACTTCAAGATGATGGATACCGAACGAGCCAAGCAGGTAATTGGCATCAACTTGCCCTTGGTGCTAGAGAACTTTCGCCAATTAATGGCGCAAGGCACCAAAGTACTGCCAAGGTTGCCACTCATCCCTGGCTACACGCTGGATCTACTCAACACAGACAAAGTGCTGGGATTTTTGAGCCAGTTTGAAATTGAAGAAATTCATCTATTGCCATTTCATCAATTCGGCGCAAACAAATACCAAAGCTTGGGAATGGAATACTTGTTAAAGGACGTCAAAGTGCCAAGCAAAACCGAAATCGAAGCGATCAAAAACCACGTAGCCGCTCATGGTTACAAGGTCATCATAGGAGGATAATCATGGCGAAAAAAATACTTATCACTGGAGCAAAAGGATTCTTCGGCACACGTTTTATCAACCGCTACCAAGGCGAGTTTGAGATTCTTGGGCTGGATGTTGAGCAGCTAGATATCACTGATAATCAAGCCGTGGTTGAGACGTTTGATCAGTTTAAACCGGACTATGTCATCCATGCCGCCGCCATTGCTGTGACTGATTTTTGTAATCAGCATCCCGATGTCGCACACAAGGTCAATGTGCAAGGCGCTATCAATGTCGCCAAAGCGTGTAAATCTCACGGCACCAAGTTGGTCTTTATCTCTACCGAGCAAGTGTTTAACGGTAACCCAGAAAAAGGCCCTTACAGCGAGCTAGACCAACCCGTACCAGACACTGTCTATGGTCAAAACAAGCTAGAAGCTGAGAAAGAACTGGCCTCTATCATCGAAGAAATGTGGGTATTGCGCTTCACTTGGTTATTCGGTCTTCCTGAGCGTAATACCACGATTAACCCAAATGTGGTGTGGAATGCTCAACAAGCCCTGATCAACGGCCAAGTCATGAACGAGCGCCGCAACGAATTTCGTGGCTTAACCTATGTGCATGAATTGATTGAGCAGTTCCCGAAAATCTTCACGATTCCTTATGGCACTTACCACACTGGTGCGCATAACCCAGCGAGCCGCTATGAGATTGCCGAACACATCTTGACTGAGCTAGGCCAGCAAGACCGCCTCAAGGAAATATTGGTTGCTGCTGACGCACCAAAAACACGTGATGTGCGCCTCGATACCAGCAAACTTGCCAACCAAGGGGTGGAGTTTACCGAGAGTAAAGATGCCATCACCAAGTGCTTAAAAGAATTCCACTTTATTTAAGATTCGTCTTCGCCACGGCGCGGACTCCGCTAATTTAGGAGCAACACCATGATTTACATGCTAGACACTGCAGATCGCAACGCTATTCGTAAAGCGGTAGACCTGTACCCACTTGCGGGCGTAACCACGAACCCATCGATCATTGCTAAAGAAAATCGCCCGCTAAAAGAAATCCTTTTAGATATTCGTGAGTGCATTGGCGAAGAGCGTATGCTGCACGCTCAAGTGATGGGTAAAGATGCTGAAACCATGCTCGAAGAAGCCAAAGCGCTGAAGGCTTTCGATAACAACATCATCGTTAAAGTCCCCGCAACGCCTCAAGGCATTAAAGCCATGAAGTTGATCAGTGCCGAAGGTATTCGTATCACTGCCACGGCCATTCTAACCCCACAACAAGCACTGATGGCTGCTGTTGCAGGTGCTGAGTTCCTTGCACCATATGTAAACCGTTTAGACAATATTTGCAGCGACGGTGTCAACGTGGCAGCAGAAATGGCGGCATTGATTGATACCTATAATCTGGATGCCAAAGTTCTAGGCGCTTCATTTAAGAATGTTCAACAAGTGCATCAACTGGCGTTGGCTGGCGCACATTCTGTCACTATTGCACCGGATGTCTTCGACCAATTACTCATGCACCCACTGACAGATTCTGGCGTGGCTGGATTTGTCAGCGACTGGGAAAGTGTTTACGGCAAAGACACGAACGTTTTAGATGTCTTGTAATGTGATCTCGCTTGGGTTTCTACCTGAGATGAGCCAACAAATATCGTAATACGTTTACAATTCAGGGCGTGTTGACTGTTAGGTTAACGCGCCCTTAGACGTTGAAAATAATAGAGCTGTATATGAATATCGTTGGAGTCACCGCCTGTATTAGCGGTGTAGCACACACCTACATGGCTGCTGAAGCACTAGAAAAGATGTGCAAGAAAGCAGGACATAAAATATCCGTTGAAACCCAAGGCGCTTTAGGTAGTGAGAATCAGCTTGACCCTAACGAAATAGACCAAGCCGATGTCGCAGTAATTATTGCTGACATCAATATTGAAGGTGAACAGCGCTTCGAGCACACACGTGTCGTCCGTTGCTCGATTGCCCATTTTCTGCGTAATGATAGTGAAGTGATGCAGGCCATCGAAAAAGCTCGTTTCTCCCCTCCTAACTCAGAGATTGTACTTTAACCTAATCCCTCTCACTGCTTGCCACACTCGAACTTAAATACTGCGCACGATACTCCGATGGGGATCGTGCGGTTTGGTTTCTAAACACCCGACAAAAATAGTTACTGTCTTTAAAGCCACAACGATGGGCAACCTCTTTCACCTTCATATCGTATTCAATTAAAAGGTATTTCGCTCGCTCCAAACGCACATGATTCAAGTATTCATTGAACTTAAGCTTGCCTTCTTTTTGGAACAGTTGTGACAAATAGTTCGGTGAAACATAAAAATGCTCGGCAACCGACTCCCGAGTCAAAGGCTCTTGATAGTTTTGCTCTAAATGTTCCCGCACCGCCTCAAACAGTGCGTGGCTTTTAGATGGCGTTTCTACCGGACGTTCCATCAAATCTATGATGTGGCTTAGTAACGAGCTCACCAAAAGTTGCTTGGTATCGTGAGCATCAGGTTGTTTCAACAGCTCTTCAATGGCATTCAGAATAAAGGTTCCGGTACGAGGTCCTCGACGAAGCACGCTTTCCTTAATCGCTGCGTCATATTTTTCCCCATCCCAACTCAGCAAACTCATACCAAAGCTCTGTTTACCCGCCATCACACTCAATGTCACTACGGGTTTATCCCATATTGGTTTGTTCCAACTTTCTGCGGGCAAGTAAAGCACTCCCCCTTGTTTGAGCGTATGGCGAGTGTCAACACCTGTGCTATTACCTATTTCCATCTCTTGCTCGCCAATCAACACCATTTCTAAGCGTGGGAAATGGACTTGATACGCCAAGGGAGGCGGTTTGGGCAGGTTGCCCGCAAAATAAACATCGCTAATTACAGATGTTTCCTTAGCGTAGTGTTCTAGGGCGTCAAGAAGGTAAGACTTGTCTAGCATGATGGAAAAACCCGATGTTAAGCGTGCAAAGATTAGCAGTGTTGTTGTACAACTTTATCCTTTATAGGACTTAGGCGATAAATAACAACAGAACATTCGTAGAATATAGACCAAGTCACACTTTGCTCATCACTCAACAAAAATCCAGTATTTCGAACATTTCCCCTACTTAAACTCTGGCCTTGGTTGGGTAAGTTTGTAGTTGTGATTAACAAAACTATAACAGCCCAAAAGGTAACCCTATGTCTCAACACACCCAACAAGATAGCCAATTCTATTTGAATGCGCTCGGCGCTGATATTCCCCTCCCGGACAAGATGAAGCACGAGCTCGATACGCTTGGTTTTACCGTTGTTCACAATGTAATTGACCCTGACTGGCTTGAAGAAATGCGTCGCACATTCGACATGCTTGTCGAGCGTGAAGGTGACAACCTTGCCATCGAACACCATCAAGAAGAGACCGTGACACGCATCGCTAACTTGATCAACAAAGGCACAGTATGGGAAAAAGTGTGGGCCCATCCGCTGGCACTTGCGGCCTGCAAACACATTTTTGGAGGCGAGTTTAAGATCTCAAGCCTAAATGGACGTGAAGCGCACCCAGACGGTGGTCACCAGCCGCTGCACGCTGACTGGAAAAAGCCTCGCCCAGACTTCCCCAAGGTACATTTGGTCAACTCCATTTGGGCAATTGATGACCTGACCCGAGAAAATGGTGCACCACGTATTATTCCTACTACACACCTGCGTCCAGAACTTCCTGAAGAAGTGTTGGATGACGTAGAAGGCCCGCACCCAGACGAGATTTACCTAGAGTGCCCCGCAGGAAGCATCATGCTGTTTAATGCACACACTTGGCACGGTGGAACCACCAACTACCTTGGCACTCGCCGCCGCGTCCTGCACGGTTTGTATATCGCTCGTGAAGACCAAGCGCAGCAAGACCAACAGAAGTGGATTACGCAGCACACCGCAAGTCGCTTAACACCCGCACAAAAGTGGCTTTTAGAAGTGCAGTAATTAAGGCTTATCCAAGCCTTCCTTGGGAGGCTTCTATCTAACTAAGAGGCTTCCCATGACCATCTACAAGCTTGAAAACGTCATTCAAAATTACCCTTGGGGAAGTACCACTTCTCTGAATCAGCTATTCGGTATCGCCAATCCAAATCAAGAGCCTCAAGCTGAGATTTGGATGGGGGCGCACCCAAATGGATGCTCCAAAACAGCTGTGGGCGGCGAGAGCTTGGATAGCCTAGTTGCGGAGCACAAAAGTGACGTATTGGGTCAATATACCGAGCTAAGGTATGGAGAGTTGCCTTATTTGATGAAGGTTCTTGCGGCGAGTGCTCCGCTATCAATCCAAGTACACCCGAATAAAAAGCAGGCAAGAGAGGGATTTGATAGAGAAAATAGGGCGGGTATCGCCCTTAATGCAGCCCATCGCAACTACAAAGACCCTAACCACAAACCCGAGCTGGTGTATGCGCTAACTTTCTATCAAGCGTTAAACGGCTTTCGACCAATCGAGCAAATCCTTGCGCTATTTGAGGAAGCGAATATCGAACAGCTCAAAGCGCATGTCGATTACCTACGCCAGCATCCCAATGAAGTCGGTCTCAAACAGCTCTTTGAGACCATTTTACGATTAGAAGATAACGACAAAGCCGACGCACTCACCTCGTTTAGACGTGCAATTAACACGCCTGCCAGAAATCATCTCTCCAGAGAGGCCTTTTCATGCGCTCAACAGTTACTGGCTCGTTACCCTGAAGACATTGGTGTTTTTGCTCCGCTGATACTCAACACTGTCGAATTAGCTCCCGGCGAGGCGATGTTTTTGCACGCACAAACACCCCACGCCTATTTGTCAGGTACTGGCTTAGAAATCATGGCTAGCTCAGACAATGTTCTACGAGCAGGATTAACCAATAAACACATAGATATTGATGATTTACTTGCCAACACCAAGTTTGTATCGATTGCGCCCACAGAGCTTCGACTCGCACCGGTCCACAAATCCGGGCGACGCTGTTATCCAGTGCCTGTGGACGATTTTGGGTTTGAGATTGTAAGCGTGGCAGATGTCGATGAGAGCCATTACCCAAGAAGCGCTGAGATCTTGTTTTGTGTTGATGGGCATACCACCTTGACCACGAAACACCAGACCCTTGAGCTATCAAAAGGTGACTCAGTCTTTATCACTCAAGACACTCGATGTTATCAGTTTCGTGGTGAAGGCGTGTTTGCGAGAGCGTTCAACTAACGCTCTCACCTGATGATATTTAGTGAAGTTTAGCGATTGCGGGCGACAAACATCTTCAACGTGCGCACGCTCAAATAGCCAATAAACACGTTCGCAGCGATGAATACCGGGATCGCTAGCACTTGGGCAGACTGAACGCCTGCCAGAGCGAGTTTTAGTCCACTCACTGTTGCAGCAGCAATACCGAAAGTATAGGCCCAGTAAGAAGGTGAGAATGGCTGTGAGCCCAACCATTTACCTAAACGAATACCGAGTAAAAGCTGATAAAGCCCATATCCCCACAAGATAAGCACCCAGTGATCACCGCTACCCGGATTAATCGATAACCAAGCCATTGCGCATACTACAGGTGGAGCAAACTGTATTCCTAGCAAAGGTCGCTGCATGGCTGGCAACTCCTGCGACATCCACAGTCGCTTGATGATAAGTGACTCCAGCGCTAACCACGAGAAAAAGCCTGCGCCTAAAAACAGCCATGCCCAATCGGGTTGCCCTAAAGATCCCAGCGCAGCAGCACTGGTAAAATTACCAGCCACGGTCGGCAAATAAAGCGTCGGCACGGAATCTAGGTTACTGCGCCCTCCTTTCCACATCGATCCGTTATGCCACAAAGAGAAACACAGGTGCCAAACAATGCCTGAGATGGTTAACAACCAAGCGAGCTTTGTCGAATATGGTACTACGGCCAGCACAATCAGTAGCGTTGATACCCCAAGCAGCGCCGGGGTACTGCCTTGCACTGGATGACGAAATTCCTCCACAACCAAAGCAGGCCGTTTAATGGCTTGTACCATGTAGCCCACCAACAACATGAGCCAAACCAGAGTCGCAACCGCAAGCAAGCTCTCACCAATCCATACGGGCATTTGCCACAGTGATACCGCTACACGCCATGCTTGCCCTAATCCAGACAACCCTAAAACAATGCCAAAATAAGAGGCAGGAATATTCACGTTTGGCATGCATTACTCATATCAATAGAAAGACAATTTATATAATAGTCAAAAACCTAGAGTAAAAGATTGACGCCAAGCAACAAGCTACAAAAGCTAGTGAATATTGGCCTTTGCGAGCCTTTTGCTTTGAAGGCGAGATTAATACGACATCCAATTGAATCCCCCCAGCGCATCTTGTACTATCGCAGCGCAATCTAGGGGAAATTTATGAAAAAGCGCATTTTATTTATCTGTACTGGCAACTCGGCACGCTCGCAGTTAGCTCAGGCCGTAGTCAATCGCCACTATGGTAAAGACTTTGAAGCCTTCAGCGCAGGTAGCTCCCCAAAAGATGTTGACCCACGCACACTAGAAACACTAAGCGCACATGGTTACTCAACAGAAGGCATCTATAGCAAGTCTCTATCTGAGTTTGATGACCAAGAATTTGATTTCATGATCACCTTGTGCTCCTCAGCCAAATCCGAGTGCGGCTTGCTAGAAAACACCAAACAGGCGCTTTCTTGGGATATATCCCCTCCAAAGTTCAAAGAAATTGACGATAGCTTTGCTTTTACTCTCAAAGAGCTAGAGAAGCGCATTCGTCTGTTCTCACTCGTTCATAGCCCTGAACCACAAGATCGTTTGGACGTGACCATCTTTAACAAATGCATGTCCGATAACACTCGTTTGATGATTTCAGCCATGCTGCACATTGAAAAGGAGCTGAGCGTTGGTGAATTGTGTGATGCGCTACAACAATCACAGCCTAAGATTTCACGCGCTTTAGCCTACCTGCGAAATGTAGGTATCTTGAATGATAGACGCCAAGGCTTGTGGGTGTTTTACTCGATATCTAAAACCTTACCAGACTGGGCACTGACTATGCTTGACCAAATGGTCGTGGCAAAACACATACCCTTACAAGCAACCATCAAGCTGTTGAACGCCAGTAACCGTCCAGATATCGACCACTCGAAATAAGTGGAAAACGGCAGTGGTTTCACCGCCGTTTACTTCCTGACTGTTTTGGTTCCTAGATAAGATCAACGTATTTACTGACCCCAGACTCTTGTACAAAATCTTGGTCATGACTGACCAAAATAAAGCTTCCTGCATACTGTTTTAACGCTTCTGCCAGCTGCTGCTTCGAGCTGAGATCGAGATGATTGTCAGGCTCATCCAGTAGCAATAAAGGTTTGGTGGGTTGGTGACTGACCACTAACATTGCAAGCTTCATTTTCTCCCCTCCACTCAACTGAGCCACACTACGGTGCACACTGTCACGACGAAACCCAATCCCTGCGAGCAAGGTCCTCGCTTCACTAAGGTTCAAGCTTTTACACTGTAAACTAAGCGTCTCTAACAAACTCATCTTCAGATCTAACAAGCCAAAATGCTGATCCAAATAACACACTGGTGTGTTAATTCGGCATTGCCCTGATTTCAGCTCGAGTTCACCCAACAAAACTTTGAGTAGCGTCGACTTTCCTTGCCCGTTACTTGCTCGCAAATGGAGTTTTTCGCCACCCTTGACCATGAGATTGATTGGCAAGTCACTTCCATAAGGCAATACTGCCTCAAGCATAGTAACCAAACGTTTTGAACGACCTTGCTCACCTGCGAGGTAAATAGACTGCGACTTCAACTGCTCTTGGCGAGCTTTCAAAGCACTCGCTTTATTTTGTAGTAACTCTCGCCGACCTTGCTCGTTTTTCTTGCGATTGGATGCCGATAACTCGGCGCTATCACGCATTCCATCGAGTAAGATCTTCGGTTGATCACCACTTCTCCTCATCGCTTTGCCCTGACTGGCACGCTGCTCGGCTTTTTCACGATTCTTTTGTGCTTGAACTTCCAATTGCTTCTGCTGCTTCACAACGCTATTTACTTGGCGCTCAACCGCTAAAACCTCCTGCTGTTTCTGCTCGGCATAGAAGTCATAATTGCCGCCATACTGCGTCAACCCAAGCGTGTTTAGCTCCCATATCTGCTCCATCTCTCGCAGTAATGATCGGTCATGACTGACCAGTAAAATCTGCCCATCATAAGTGCGCATTTTTTCAATCAGCCACTGTTTGCCCTGCGCATCCAAATGGTTAGAGGGTTCATCGAGCAGAAAAACATCAACCTCAAGATTAAATAGTTGATGAAGCTGAAGCTTGGCCAGTTGACCCCCACTAAGTGAAGCGCAGGGAAAATTCAGTTCGCTGGGTAAACCGAGCGTCGATAGCAGATCACTAAGCTCTTCTCTGAGTGTCCAGTTCCCTTCCGCTAGCTCAAACCATTGAGGATCGCTTGAGCCTGACTCAACCTCAACCAGCGCTTTAAGCACTAAATCGACGCCGAGATACTCGGCAATAGTCATACCGCTATTAAGTAAGCTAGAAGGAAGTTGACTGTAGCTGGCTATCGAGCCATGCACCGTCAATGTGCCAGAGCTAGGGCTTTTCTCCTGGGTCATCAGTGATAAAAGCAACGACTTACCACAACCATTACGGCCGACTAAACCTGTGCGCTTGGCAGTTAGGGCAAAACTGAGATCAGAGAAAATCGTTTCACCGTTGTCAAATTGCTGCCCGATAGATTTCGCTTGAATAATTGGCATGATGCCTCCTGTGCTACAGGGGCATAGACGCAGCCACGCATAGATAGATAAACGCCAGTTGCGTTTCAATCAATATAGAAAAGGTGTGCGACAGCACGAGATAAGCTACGCCTACTAACCCTGTGAATCCAAATAAAATGTAAGAAAATGGAATACAGGACTTAGTTGTTCATATTGGCGTAGTCTCCTAGAGAAGTGATGGGGAGATATTACGCCTCGCATACGCATGCCGCAAGAGAAGTATTAATTTTTAAACAATTTGTGTTAGCTGGCTCATGCATCATTTACCTTTGTGTTAAGCGTAAATGAACGATGCCAACCAGCAAACCGACCAGTGTTGCGCTTATCCCCAACACGGTTGCCCCTGATAAAGTGAATAAAAACGTTAGCAACGCCGACTCTCGATACTTGGCATCGGAAAATGCTGAACTCAAACACATCAACAAGGTTCCGAGCAAGGCGAAACCTGCGAGCATCTTGATGATCTCTACGGGCAATAACAAAAACAGCGCAACGACGGAACTGGCAAACAGACCCGCAAATATATAGAACACTCCCGCCCAGATGACGGCTTTAAACCGCTGTGAAGCGTCTTTATCGACGTCTTCATTCATGCACATCGCCGCTGAGATAGCGGCTAGGTTAATGCTAAACACCCCCATTGGCGCTGTGAGTGCGTTAAATGCACCAGTACCTACCAAAGTAGACTGAATAGGCGTTTGATAGCCATAGCCCTTCATCATCGCGATGCCCGGAAGATTTTGTGACAGCATAGTGACCACGTAAAGCGGCAAAGCCAATGAGACCATTGCGCCAAGCTCAGCTTGAGGTGTTATCCAAACCGGTGATGACAAGGTGAAGCTAATGTCTTTTGAGTCTGTGCCAATCCACTGAGCGCACAGCAAACCAAGGATAAGCAGAACCAACATGGTGTATTTTGGCACTAAGAACTTCGCACCCATGTAACTTATGAACATCAACATGAAAACCGCAGGATAGCTATCTAGCGGCTCAAACGCTTGTAAGCAGAAGGGCAGTAGGATAGCAGCAAGCATTGCAGTGCCCAAAGAAGAAGGTATTCGGCTCATTACGTTAGAAATAGGTTTAATCAGCCCCGTTAGCGCTATCATGATGCCAGATATCGCAAATGCCCCCACCACTACAGGAAGCGCATAGCTTTCGCTCGCAAGCGCAAGTAACACCGCACCCGGTGTTGACCAAGCCATCAACATCGGTCTTTTGTAGTGCCAAGAATACCCAATGGAAGTCACACCCAATACCAGCCCTAACATCATCAACCAACTTTCGATCAGCTCACTGCTCGCTCCTAATTGCGTTGCCGCATGAATCACGATCGCAACCGAACTGGTATATCCGACGAATACAGCAGCAAAACCTGCCGACATATGGCTCAAATTGAATGCTTTCATATTCTTTTCTGCCTACTAGATTGCTAAAATCCCATTTGTGCGTAATAACGCACAAAAAAGAATAGCACTGTGCGCTATAACGCACAACAACGGTGACAAAATGAGCCACGAAAAATTTAAATCTCAAATCGCAGCCCACTTAAAAGCGCAGCGCAAAGCGCAAGATCTCAGCCTAGACGCTACTGCAAAGCTAACTGGGGTATCTAAAGCCATGCTCGGACAAATCGAGCGAGAAGAATCGAGCCCAACCATTACCACCTTATGGAAAATCGCCAGTGGCCTCGATACTTCCTTTTCTGCATTCTTTGCCACGACCCCAGATCTATTACAAAGCGATAGAACATTTCCTGACGACCCTAAAATGCAGGTTAAAACCCTCTTCCCTTTTCAGTCAGACGTTAGTTTTGAAATGTTTGAAATCACCTTAACGGAGCACCACTGCCAACTCTCCACACCGCACAGCGCGGGAGTTATTGAACATATTCACGTGCTGTCAGGCGAGCTCGACGTTCTATTTGATGGTGAATGGCATAGCGTGGCGACAGGTGAAAGTGTTCGCTTTTACAGCGATCAACCCCATGGTTATCGAGCAAAATCTTCGAGCACCTGTTTTCAAAATATTGTCAGTTACCCTCGATAAGCTAACTAACACCCGTTAGGGGCATAATTTAATGTAGAACAGCACCTGTTAAGGTTCTTATATGCCTTATGATGCCTTACAATCGGCGGCAACTTTCCAAGCTGTTCGCATTCCAATGAAAAAACACATAGAAGTTGTTGCTGCTATCATTCAAAAAGATGGCAAGTACCTAGCCGCCCAACGAGGCAAGGCGAAGTTTGATTATGTCTCTTACAAATGGGAGTTTCCTGGTGGCAAAGTCGAAAGTGGCGAAGCATTAGAAACTGCCATTACCAGAGAGTTGGATGAAGAGTTGGTGATACAAGTCGAGAACTTATCTTTGCTCACCACCGTTGAGCACGAATACCCTGACTTCTGTTTAACGATGCACTGTTTCTTATGCGACTTGGTCAGCGATTCACTCACTTTGACTGAGCACATTGATACTCGTTGGCTAGATTCTAATTCATTGCTCGACGTGGATTGGGCGGCTGCTGATATTCCTGCGGTGCAAGCCTTACTCAAGCTCTAGTACCAGACAAAATGTAAAAAAGTTGAACCAGTAGGAATCTAGTTCAACTTTATACGACTTTTAGAGGAGGACATGATGATATCTACATCAATCTAAGGACAAGAACACCTTTATAAAGATCCCTCTAAGAAATGCTCATCCCAATTACAAGCTAGCCATAACGACTTGGTAGTAAGTTTCAGGTGTCGACTCATTAGCGACAATCTTTGAAGCCATTTGGCTACGAATTGACTGAGTGACTTTAGAATGCTCACTAGCATCTACTTCAAGGATATGTAACATTGCAGTTAGATGCTCCCCTGAGCCTTGTGATGTTTGTTCAATCATTTGATCATAATTATCTTGAATAAACATTGCCGCTTTTACCTGGGAACCTTCACATGTATTTTGTGAGCTAATGTTTGAAGATACGGCGGTAGTACCTAAGTCCCAAATAACGTTCGAAATAGCCGCAGCTGCACCAGTGTCATTAAAAATCATCGCGCCGATACCACATTGAGTCCAAGGATTAATAGACGCCTTTTTTTCTTCCGCAAGCACGTTTCCTGCACATAGCACTGTTGCAACTAGCGAGCACAAAACCATCTTTTTCATTTATATCACCAATACGTTGATAAACTTATAGCGTACTCATAGGAACCTTGGTATTGAACCGAAGCCCTCATATCAAACCTTTGATTTTCAAAGAAGCGTTGTTCCAACTTAAGATAATTCCTATGACTCGCTAAGTCCTTTAAGTTATACAAACTGCCCATTTTTATAGACATTACCCAGTTAGGTGCTATTTTTAGCACCCCTCCTAATTCCGGACCACTTTCTAGGGTTCCTTTAGTTAAGTCCGAAAATTGAAGCTCTCCAGCCAGCGCTAAATAAGCAACCGCCTCTTTATACTGTTTACTTTTCCCAAGAAATCCGCCTAGATACATATCCGAGCAGTCTAAGCAGGACAAGCTTGTGGGTTTGTAGCCTGCATTAAAAGACCACGCATTTGAGTGGTCACCCGGCAATCCTGTTTGAGATGCATTGAGGTTAACAATGTTGAACAACGTCAACTCCCTGACTGACCAACTATTCGAAGCGTTAGAATAAAACATTGTCATGTCAAATGTTGCTAACTCTGAATTTGGTATTCGCGCCGAGTTTATATTCAAAAGGTCATAATAATTTGCTCTAAACCGAAGGCTGTACCCACTCCCGAACTCATCATTTGCCGATAGTATCCCTTGCAACATTGCAGTTCTCTGGGATGTGTGCGGTGGACTGACGTCCTTATCTTTCCAAGGGACAGTTTGACCATCTAAAGAAAACCTAATCACTAACAATTTCTTTCTTTTTTCTATTTCAATATCAGTTAGACCAGAATTCTTCACAGACAAAAATGCGTAATAGTCATAAAGTACATCAATAACCCTTTTCGACTCTCTATTATTCAGTTGCGAAAAAATCTCATCCATATCACCTAGACTTGAATTTATTAATTTTTCTACAATGCGCTGTTCAGCCTTAGTTAATTGTTCATATTTATTGTATAAGCTTTCTTGGCGTGATGGGTGGTATTTTACATATCTAACATACCGCTGAGTTTCTTCATTATTTAACATCATAATTATGTCATAAGGCATAACCCAAACCTTGTAATCAGGTACAAGAGGTTCATCAATAACCAACTCAAGCAATTTTGCCAGTTGATACGCACAATTTTTCTCGAAAAAATAGTATGTTATATCAGTATTTCTCAACTCCCATAAATGAGCTACCAATAAGTCCACATGTTCTTGAGTTAGGTTTAACTGGTACTCCCAAAGATCTCTTAGCTCAGATTGGTTATATACCAAACTTTGGTGGTGATATTTTTGATTCGAGAAATGGCCTTTGTACCCGCCAAATATCCCTTTCAAGATATACTCAAATTTATTGTCTCCTTCTGGAACAACTGCCCCATAGCTATAAGTATTATCTAACAGTTCACTTCCAGATGATGGCGAATTAAGTTTCAATAAAACGTGTCCATACATCGAAGCAGGGTTACCCAAGTAACCGCTTGCATAGACCACGCTTATTGACGAAACTGAAAGCCCGTCTACATAGTTAGAGTAATCAGCACACTCCCAATCAGGGAAGGTTATCTGCGGTAACTGTTGTTTAACCCATAGAAGCCTTGCAGGAAATTCACACTGATAACTAGGGTCAGTAACAAATTTGTAGATAGTTTCTTTTAATTCATTTTCTGCTGAAAAATCACCATAACTAGAGATAAAAAAGTCACCATTGTCTATATCACTACTTTCTAAATTATCATATTCATTGATATGTAGTAGTTTCAGCCATACTGGTTCAGAACTTATGTGACCAAAATCTATACTATCAAGGTATTCCAAGGTCTTACTGTGTGATTGGACAGTGAAAGGTAGAGATAAAAGTAGTAAAATAAAATATCTTAGTATCAAATTAATAATGCATAAATATTATCTTGAGCAATATCAGACATATATACCAGACTCCAGATAAACATTAACCTGCAACAAATATATATTCGGCATAGTTCACAAAAAAAGGGAGCAGGCTGTGACTTACTACCTTTAATAGGTGCTCTATTCTCCAAGGGGGGGGGGTTATAAAAAGATATCAAGAAAAGTTAAAATTATTGGTTATTAAATACATTACGCTGCTCTTCAAAAAAATCCCACTCAATAGTTTTGTTTACTAACCACTATCCTATAAACTTTAGGCATGTCTACAGTCCCCCTAGATGAAACGCTGAACTATTAACACGATAGAGTTGCTAATGTTTGTCGCCTCAATTAGGGTTTTAGTTATTCATTAGGAACAAAATGAAATTGCATCCAAGACTCGCCCATATCGAAGCCTCGGTTTCAAAACACTACGACGTGATTTGGGATTGCTGCTGTGACCACGGCCATTTGGGGTCAACCCTGCTGGCTAGAAAGGCCGCAGATGAGGTGATTTTTGTCGATATTTTGCCAGAGCTGATTGACGCCTTGAAAGGTAAGCTCGAACGCTTTTTTCCCGATGGTCACTGGCAAGTGATGTGTAACGATGTTGCCAAGCTACCTCTTAAACCAACACCTATCAAACAGCTAGTGATTATTGCAGGTGTTGGTGGCGATTTGATGGCCGAGTTCGTGAAGTCTCTCAACGCAAGTTACCCAGCACAGCAACTCGAGTTTTTGCTGTGCCCAGTCAATAGACAGTATCTGGTCAGGCAAACACTGATTGAAAGCGGCTTATCGCTGCTCGATGAATCCTTAGTCGAAGACCATGGACGCATCTACGAAGTGATTCACGTCAGTCAGCAAGCTACCGGGCATGAAATCAGCGCAACTGGAGAGAAGATTTGGCAATCTCTTGCTCAAGGTAGCGATTCCGTCGCCCAGCGCTATCTCGACCGAACGTTAGAGCATTATGGCAAGGGGCGAAGCGACAGCGCTAAACAAATACTGGCAGCTTACTTAAAAATCAAACAAGATTCGCTTTGATTGCTGGAAAGATGTTGGTGCCATAGGCTTGGAAACATCGTACCTACCAGTGGGATGTTTCTCGCTTTCTGTAGAATCCTTCGTTACCTCAAATGGTTAGTCTGCGTACAATCTGTATGGGTGTTTTAACTCGTTTATGCCCCACTATGAGTTTCGCTTAGTTGCAGTCGCTGGAACGACAGCCCAAGTTTGCACTAGCTGTTCTAATCTGAAAGTAGCTACGATTCTTACCAATCAGTTATGTATTTTCAATAAATATGGTTAGGTAATTAGGGCAAAACGCAAGTCTTGCCCCACTACTTTTTTAATGTCGTTGAATCAGCTTTTAGGCATTGCCATCAGCAAGAAACCTGTTAAAACGCGACTTTCCGAACCAATGGATTCGACCGATTTCTCCACTAACTCCCTACAGTGTTCCTTTTTCAGTTTTAGCTTGCCAACTGCAAGTGCGCCCGCGAACTCAAGGGCTGCATAACCAAACGGATACTTGTGTCTAGTAAAAACCTTGTAAAGAAATTCTTTCATCAGTCCACTTAAGTGGTGATCGGACGAATAATCCAACTCTGATGGTAGGCTCGCGCGAAGGATGCAGGCTTGCAAAATATCATCATTAAATCTCAAGAAGTTCTCTGGGGAAATAATTACGGATTGATAGTTTGTTGGCCTTAAACACTTTTCAGGATCTGCGTGTTCTCGTGCTGTTTGTAATACAGCTGCAATGGTTAGCAGCGTAGCACTCTGAGTAATACGGTCAATTTTGTCATCAAACTTGTCATCAAAAAATACGAAACCTTCGGTCAGTTTTAGTGATTCGCCATTAGCATTGGGTAGCAGGCTAGCACTAGCTTGACCAATACAATGAGATAGTGCTTCGTAACATTTCTCTGCATCATCGGGCGTAATTGTGTCCAATGGTGATGTGCTTTCATTATCCGCTTTTGCAGCTAATTGTGCTAACTCGCCCCATGATTTTTGAATGTTATCTGGTCCCAATGGCAATACTTTCCAAACTGAAAAGTTATAAAATCTTGGTGTTGCATTGCGTACGAGGAATTGCTCAAGCTTTTTCCAAGATTCCATGCTTTGGGGTAGACCAACGCCTATTAAAAAGTGTCTTGGAATGGTTTTGCTTTCATATTCCCTAAGGTCTCGACTAATTTGTCTCAATTTCCCTCCGTCACCTGCAAATGCCGTGACGACTATAATTCCAGTTGCATCTTGTAATTTTTCTTTGTTTATATCCGGCCATTTCAATAACAATGGAGCTTTTCCATTGCCGCTTGCATTTTTAATAAAGTCCAAGGCTTTTTGAGCCAAAACTTCAGACGCGCCGTCATCACTGAATATCACGGTATCAATAGACGAGGATAGAGACCAATTTAACTCTGCCTCCAACCAGTGTTCAAACTTTTTACTGCAGTGAAGATTTGCTGGCTTGAGGCTTAGCAATGGACTGTTTCCAATTACATCAATTCGTTGATTAATTGGGTTGATGCCTGATATGCAGAAGTCTTCGAGGATATCCGGAAGATGTTTAGGCTTGTGTGGGATACCCACGGTAACTTGTTTAGGGGGTTTAGCCTTATATGAGAAATGTTCACCTACCAACTCTATATCAGTTTCATTACCATCGACATTACTTACTCCTTGTAACAAGGATGTTGAAGACAGGTTGATAAGCACATGTGATATGGAGGATCTTACTTCTACGTCAATCAAGGTAACGATTTTGTCTTTACAGAAGTTTCTGTTGACTAGATCTCTAGCCATTCCCCCTGAAGTCGATGCAGAAATCACAACAAGGTAGTCGTCAACGGGTAAATTCAGCTCCTTTAAAAAATCGTAGGAATGATAGCTTTCGATATTAGCACTACAGCCAGCGGTTAAAGCAGCTTCTTTTACAATAGAGTAAATACCCATGGTATCTATATAGATTGATTTAATTTTGAGCCAATCTATATTTTCAACTAAGGTTCGTAATCCGTTGGCGACGAATTGTAGTTCAGTTTCAGTGGCGGCTAAATCTCTCGACTGTATAAACATTTTACTGATGCGGCCAGAGGGGTGTTTGAATGTGTGTCCTGCGGGCGCAATATGCAGAACATTATTGCGCTCAGCAAGCTTACACAGGCCTGTTGAGTAAAAATCCGTCACATCTTTTGCCTGAAGTAGCAAAGAGTTGGATGAGCTATTAAAACCTTCATGTATTTTAAAAATGCCATCACTAATATCAATAAAGTATAGGGCTTTGGTGAAGCACACGTTGTTTTTCGACAAACGATCCAAAAAACTATCTTGTAAATCTTCGTTTTTCCAATGTTGAAGGCAGTCATTGATTCTGCCGGAAGGTACGTAAATAACGATGCAGTCAGGAAGGGTATCACTACTTTTTAACGCTTTTTCCAAAGCTGGGTAAAAGCTAGATGGATCTTGCCAAGCTCCATCTCCAAGATAAGCGCATAGAATGTCAAACTTTTGACCATTAAGATCTTTTTCTGCGTTAAAGCAAAGTACATTATCCACGATCTTTCCTTAAGGGAACCAAAATCGATACCACTGTTCCTGAAGTGAACCCAAGACTTTTGTTCGTCCAGTTGTCAAAATTCATTAAATATTGGTTTTGCTGCTGTTTCGCGGCTTCTACAGATTGCTCTTGCGTCCAAAATCCATGCTTGTCTCTGTCAAAGCAATTGAATAAACACTGGTTCCCAGACCGAATTCTTATCAATCCTCCTACTTTACTTAGCTGATTTAAAATCGTGGGGTAGCCGTTGCCTGCGCCACTTTCAGATTTAGTAGAGAAATTTTTTCCAATACACTTTATCAGAGCGTCTTTCTCGGAGGCTGCGTCAATGCTTGTTCCAAAGGCCCTTCCTACCAACCCCGGGCCGGTATCAAAAAAGCTTACCTCCATACAACGCAGCGTTTTCTTCGTCCCGTCAGCGCTCGTTACAACATTGTCGTTCCAATATTGGCTCAGTCTTGGATGCCCAATAAAGTCTTTTTCATATGTCTCGCTTGATTGGTCTTTCCATGAAGCAATCATCCCTTCTACATGCTCAATATAAGGCTTACCGTGCTGGTCTCTAAGGGCATGTTCTTGCGTGTTTTTGAAAAGCTCGCAAGCAAAAATTCCAAAGGCTTCAATTAGGTCGACCTCTAAAAGCTCGAACTCTTTCTGATTAATTTGTCTAAAAATATCCTCCATAGTTTTTTTCATAAGTGAGCTATCTTTGACCGCTTGGCTATTTTTGCTTGAAAATAGGGGAGACAAATACTGTCTTTCAGCACCGCTGATACAACATAAACCAACCGAACGTCCACGGACTATATTTTGGTATTGCTGATTATCGGCGCTGATAATGTAGTTTCTTGCTTCAAAAAGTGCTTTTCGTCTAGAGAATAGTTCATTGTTTATACTGATTGATTGATTTAGTCGCGCAGAAGTCACGCCCGGGGCGTAACAACACAGCTTCTCCAACACTTTTTTAGCATTAGATGAATTCTCCAACACCAAGGTTTTTTCAGCGGAATTACGAGCAAGAGAGACGAGCGCCTGCAATCGCGCTGCATCTCTTAAGGCTCCGTGACTTTTTGATATGGCATCCGAAGAAAGCTTTACCGTTTCACGGTTTTCTGCTTTCTTAATGACGTTCTCCATATCGTCTATTGACTCTAAAGGAGACTCTTTCAGTCGTTCCATCTAATTGTTCCAAACAATTTATCTATCCCCATTGTCACAGTATTTCACTTCCCTTTCAGTGAGATAATTCAAAACTCCAGACTTCAAATATTAGTTGTCCAGAACCTTCACAGTGGGCACTGTCTAACAAGAAAGTGCCCCGAAACGTGTTTCGATAGGAGTGGGCTTTAATTAGATTAATTTGTCCAACAGCTGGACAGTTTGCACGACCAGAAATGAATATTGGCGACAAGCTGTTGCCAAATTTGCAATTAGTTAAGTGTGCAAGAGGTTGTTGTAAGAGTTCGAGAGGAATATCTGACTCGGTTTTACCTCTTTTATGTCAACCAGTTTCTTAATGAAAAGATAGCATCACCGGAACTCTTTACATTTTGCAATGTGACGCCTGAGATGAGTCGTGGCGGCTTTCAGAAGTAGCTCGAGTTTTTTCATATAGAAATACCCAATGAAAATGCTAACTATTCACATGTAATATTTAGGTGTGGCATATACTTACTTTGAATTTACATATTTTACCTTTTCTCATGCCATAATATTAAGTTATGTGGTTTTAACAATACGTAGGAACAAACTAGGCAGATTATGTTAAGTGTAATAATTACTCAATTTGTTGTGCTTTGGGCAGTAATTGATCCTATTGGAACAGTGCCTGTATACCTATCACAAACACAGCATCTAAATGCTGCTCAAAAAAGAGTGGTTGCCATTAAAGCAGTCGCAATAGCAGCTTGTGTACTTCTCTTTTTCCTTATCGCTGGACAGTTCTTGTTGGAGGCTATGCAAATTCCACTTCCTGCGTTTCAAGCCGCTGGAGGTTTAGTCTTGCTTCTATTTGCTTTGTCAATGATTTTTGGCGAAAGTAAACCAGAGGTAGAAATCAAAATTTCGAAGGAAATGAGTAAGTCACACTTATCTGATCTTGCTGTGTACCCGTTAGCAATTCCCTCAATCGCCTCTCCGGGGGCAATGATGGCAATAGTTATGCTAACCGATAATTATAGATATTCTATTGTAGATCAATCCGTAACAGCAGCGGTTATGGTTGGAATTCTGCTCATAACATTATTGCTTTTGTTGGTTGCGACAAAACTTCAGAAAATTTTGGGTAACATAGGCCCTGCAATAATCAGCCGAGTGATGGGACTTATTTTGGCTGCGGTAGCGGTTAATAACCTCCTATTAGGAATAAAAAACTTCTATCTTGGTTAAATAATTGATTATTTGCTTGGCTAGAGGGGCTTACTACCAAAATACGTTGCAAATAGATTGTAATCTACACCTCTTTTCATTTTAGCGTTCCTATCAACGGAAGTTACTATTGACTATAAACAAAACGTATCATAACCATAAAATTTCTGAGATAAGATCGCGTGCGTTTATTCTGGAAATTTTGAGTGGTATTGCGGCAAGTCGCTACGCCATGAACGCCATGGTTAAGCCCTCCTGTTCCCTTTGGCTTCGGATACTATCCGTGTAGCAGCATCGAACTACTTTCACGCTGAAACAGCATGTAACTTCACTAACTGGACGAGGCTGGATCTTCATATGCTATGGACTATGGACTATGGACTATGGTCTATGTAATTAGTGGAATATTACACGTACCTACACAATTATCACTTGTGATTTTCATATGTTAAGCTAAACAATCATACCTTTCTTTAATGCGTAAAAGTGCAATAATTAGTAGCATAGATAAGTTAAGGCAGTACCGATTTATTTGATTAGTAGTGGATATCTTATGCGCAACAATGAATTGAATTTAAACCTGTTAAGAGTACTCGTCCAAATTGCTAAACATGGCAACTTAAAGCAAGCTGGATTAGCTTTAGGACGAACTGAGAGTGTAGTCAGCCGTCACTTATCGACTCTTAGAGAGCAGTTGAATGATCCGTTATTTGTCAGAACTAGGTATGGACTAGAACCCACGCACTTTACCATTCGTTTTCTAGAGGAAGCTGGTAATGCATTAGAAGTTATCGATCGCGCATTAATACCAGATGAGTTTGTGTCGGAGGAGTATCAAGGTGACTTGGATATTGCTATGTCCAATATAGTTTTGTCACACTCTGGTGCAAAGTGTTACGATGCGATCAGAAAAAATTTTCCCTTATCGACGATAAACTTTTTCACTTGGAAAAACGATACTATTGATAAAATTTGTCACGATGACAAAATGATCGGTATACATTTGTATCAGAAAGACCGACCGCAACTCATCTACCAGAATAAGATAGGAGCAATAGACGTAAAGCTAGTAATCAATCGGAAGTTTGGAGCACCTAACTGGGATGAGGCCAAGACATTTCCATGCATAGTGTTGAGATCCGTGGGATGGAATGACCAACAGTATGCGCTTCTAAATGAACTTCTGAAGCATTACCCTGCGTTTAAAGTTCATGCATTTGTAGATGATTTTAATATTGCATTGCAGCTACTAGATAACCATAAAATAACTATGGCTATCCCTAGTGTATGTGTTACCCCTAAATACCATGTCATAGATTTCCCCTCGGTAGTACCATCTAACTTAATAAGTGAAATTCCAATTGTTTCATGTGTTAAATATACTCAAAGATATAATCCTATCCATCAGAAGCTAAGTAAAATTATAAGCACCACAATTAGCCAGTAGGCAATTACGATTGTTTTTTTGCAATGATTTTTAGGGCCTAAATTAAGAACTTGCTGGCCACTGATTGATACAACTCGCAAGTTATCCGCGAAAACATCTTCCGATACTCAGCCGATCAGACACAAAATCTATCGACCATCGTTGATTAGATCGAGTCGAGAGATCCATGACCAATCGAGGACGGTGTAGCTTTTTTCGTTTTTTGGTTCTGACTTACAGACCTTTATCCGTGTATAGACGATAGGTGCGAATCTTATTCACAACCAAGCTGTCAGCCTTTAGTAAACCATGGAGTATCAGGTAGCCGCAACGAGAGTATTGTGCCGCTAGCTCTTTCAAACACTCTCGAACACCATTGTTAGCTGGGGTCTTAGCGTGATATCGAAACGCTGCTCGACTCATACACGCAACTTACAGATCACTCTTTTACTCAATTAATGAGTATCGATGAGATAGTGGACTATGAGTTTTCGAGAAGATAGCGTTACCACTTTTTTGAGACAACGTCTTTCATCGCTTTAACTTCGAGCAACTTCTCAGCGAGCAGTTTCTTGAGTTTGTTATTCTCAGACTCTTGTTCTTTTAGTTGTATTGATTCATTCACTTCCAGCCCTGCATATTTTCTTCGCCAGTTGTAGAACGTGCCGCATTAAATACTCATGTCACGAAAAATGTTGTTTACCTTGGCGCTAGCCTCGTGCTGCTTAATAAGCTTAATGATTTGTTTTTCCGTTTACCATTTTTTTTGAGATCTCCGTTGATTCCATTGTATTAGAAAACTTATCAAAGTTATGGTGCTAATTTAAGGAGAAAGGTCAATATTACTAGTAATTAATGGTGGTTTCTTTTTTTGTATAAAACATAAAAGCATTTAAAAACAATGACATATGAAAACTTGCATAAAATGCAAGTTTTAATTTCATAGCATAGTAAGCACAGGGTTGATTACAATTCAATCGCTCTTAAAGCATTGCTAAAATTACAAGTTTATTAGTCATTCCTCTTTTTAATTAAGAGGACGGTGAAATAAACTTAGTTGAGGAAAACAAACTATTCATGATCGTGTTTTATATTCTGTAACGGACAAATACAAGCGCCAGAATTCATGTTTTAATTTAGGTTGGTAAGGATGCCAGAAAACACGTCTTTATAGCTTGGTTAGCTAATGTAATTAATTTAGAGCTGTATTCCGTATATTTTTACCAAATAATTTTTAGGTGTAACAATGAAAAAATCAACTATTGCTACTGTTATTGCTGCTGTTTCGTTCGGTTCTGTTGCTGCTGAGCCTATCACTGACATCAATGACTTCTTTGCAGCAGATGGTGTTGTTGTTGAGCGTTCTGAATTCCCAATGTTTGAGACTGCTAAGCAAATGCTTAACCGTCAATCAGCTGTAGGTGTTAACAACTTCGTACATAACCGCACACTAACTCCTACTGATGACCAACCAGTTGTTCGTATGAACCGTGATGTTTACTACTCGCTAGGTGTAGCTAACGTAGGTAAAGGTGCAACCCTTACTATGCCGGAGTTACCAGAAGGTAAGTACCTTTCTTTCCAAGTCGTTCCTGAAGATCACCGCACGCAAGAAATGGTTTACGGTGGTGGCACTTTCGAGCTAACTACTCACACTGGCGATTACGTTTACATCATCGTTCGCATGGACGCTACGCTATCCGAAGAAGAAGCTAAGATGTACCAAGATCAAATGATCATCAATTCTAACGATGACACTCCATTCTCTTGGGATACTGCGGTTAACAAAGAAAGCTTTGATGCTATGGAAGCATCGCTTAAGCGAGATGGTGGCAAGTTCATTCAAGAGTTTGGTGCTGCTGAGTTCTTCGGTGCTGGTTTCAACAACCCAGAGGACGCTTCTGCTGAGAAATTCATCGAAGAAGCATGGCTAACCGCTTCTGCTATCGGTTGGGGTGGCGCTCAATCTGTAGATAACTTCTATGAAGTGGGTGGGAACATGCCTGCTGATGGTTGTTACAAGCTAACTTTTGAAGACCCAGAGAACAAAGCATTCTGGTCTGTGACTGCCTATAACGCCAACGGTTTCATGTTCAGCGACACTGCTAACATCAACAGCCTATCTGCTCCCGCAAATGAAGACGGTAGTTACTCGGTACACTTCGGTTGTGAAGGTGAAACCAACAACCTACCAATAGAAAACGCTACAGGTCAATGGAACGCTGCTTTCCGTCACTACCAGCCAACTGAGAAAGTGACTGAAGAAGGCTACCGTGTGCTGCCATTAATCGAGAAAGTTAAGTAATCATTTTAACTAAGTAATCATTTCGTGTGATTGTTAAGGGTGTTCAATATGCACCCTTTATCTTCACGCGCCTAAACAAAAGATAAAGGTAAACCATAATGAAAAAACTGATCCTAGCATCACTAGTCGCGACTACTATGACAGGCGCTACATACGCTGAAGAAAAACAAGAATTGGCTGATATGTCAGACCCAATGGCTGTGTTTACTTCTGTAGGAGCTGGTTATACTGACAAAGGTCTTAACCTGAAATACACTCAGGCATTCGATTCTGGCAACCCAACTCAGATGGCACTGCGTGCTATTGAAGTTAAAGGTATCGGTGGTGATGCAATCGGCTGG